>NZ_JBEXHQ010000081.1:0-18516 GCF_040607915.1 Micromonospora sp. NPDC005215
GCGAGGGTGGTGATGGCGTGGTGCAGGTCGGTGGGGATGGTGAAGGTGACCCGGTCGCCGTTGCTACTGGCCGTGGCCGGTCGCGGCCGGTCGGTCGGCAGGGTGAGGTGTTCGGGGAGGTCGGCGAGGGTCGTGCTCCAGTACGCGAGTTGCTGTTCGTGGGTGTCGGCGAGCAGACGCTGTTGCCAGAGGGTGTAGTCGGCGTATTGGACGGGCAGCGGCGTCCAGTCGGGTTGGTGTTGGTGGATGCGGGCGGTGTAGGCGGTGGCGAGGTCGGTGGCTAGGGGGTGGCGGGACCAGGCGTCGCTGGTGATGTGGTGCAGCAGCAGGATCAGGACGTGGTCGTCGTCGGCCAGGCGCAGCAGGGTTGCGTGGATGGGCAGGTCGGTGGCGAGGTCGAAGGTGTGCCGGGTCGCGGCGTCGATCTCGTCGGCCAGCCGGGTGGGGTCGGTGGGGAGCAGGTTCAGCGTGATCGCGGCGGTGTCGGCAGGCAGGACGATCTGGTGCGGCCCGTGCTGGTCCTCGGCGAACACGGTCCGCAGACTCTCGTGACGGGTCACGAGGTCGTGCAGGGCTTCGGTGAGAGCTGTGGTGTTCAGCGGCCCGCGCAGACGCAGCGCGGTGGGAATGTTGTAGGTGGTACTGGGTCCTTGGAGTTGGTGCAGGAACCACAGGCGTTGCTGCGCCGGCGACAGGGGGACGCGCTCGGGTCGAGGGACCACCGGGGTGACGGGGGGTCGGGCATGCGCGGCACTGTCGAGGGTCGCGGCGAGTGTGGCCACGGTCGGGGTCTCGAAGACCTGCCGGATCGGTAGCTCGACGTCGAGGGTGGCGCGGATCCGACTGACCAGACGGGTGGCGAGCAACGAGTGCCCACCAAGGTCGAAGAACCCGTCATCGATGCTGACCTGGGACACACCCAACACGTCGGCGAACAGGTCGCACAAGATCTCCTCGTGCGGAGTGCGGGGAGCCCGCCCGGTACTGCGATAGTCCGGCGCGGGTAGCGCACGACGATCAAGCTTGCCGTTCACCGTCGTGGGCAGCTCCGCCAACACAACGATCGCCGACGGAACCATGTAAGCGGGCAGTGTGCTACCCAGGTGTCGGTGTGACTCTTCGACATCGAACCGCGCGTCTGGCTGGAGCGTCAGGTAGGCCACCAACCGTTGATCACCGGGTTGGTCTTCGCGCAGCAGAACCGCCGCCGTGGTGACCTGGGGGTGGTTCAGGAGGGCTGCTTCGATTTCGCCGAGTTCGATGCGGTGGCCGCGGAGTTTGATTTGGTGGTCGGTGCGGCCGTGGTATTCGAGGTGTCCGTGGTGGTTCCACCGGGCGAGGTCCCCGGTGCGGTACATGCGCTCGCCTGGGCGGCCGTAGGGGTTGGCAACGAACCGTTCACCGGTCAGGGCGGCCCGCCGGTGGTATCCGCGAGCCAGCTGCGCGCCGGCGATGTACAGCTCACCGGTGACCCCGGGCGGAACGAGACGCAACGCGGAGTCCAGAACGAGGACGCGGACATTGGCAGTCGGGCGGCCGATCGGAACCGCGACACCGGTGAGGGGCGCTCCGGGCGCGATCCGCTCCTCCACGCAGTGCACAGTCGTCTCGGTGGGGCCGTACACGTTCAGCACTGTGGTGTCCGGGTGCCGCCGCCGCCACCGATCGAGCGGCTCGGCGCGCAGCGGCTCCCCGCCGAACGTGATGGTTCCCGCCGGTGACACCCGGTCGGGTAACGCGGCAAGCACCGGCAGATGCGAGGGGGTGGCCTTCATGAACCGGGGCCGCTCACCGCCGACGACATCGGCCAGCTCGTCGAGCGCCGCGATCCGCACCCGACCACCGGACACCAGCGGGACGTGGATCGCGCCGACGCTCTGGTCGAACGCGACAGACGAGTGCAGTACGGCGAGACCTGTGACGTCGGGATGGGCCTCGCGACACCGGACGAGGTAGGCGCTGAGCGCGCGGTGTTCGATGACGGCACCCTTGGGCGCCCCGGTCGAGCCCGAGGTGTAGATGACGTACGCGGGGTGCCGCGGGTTCAGCGGTGCGCGGCGGTCGGCGTCGGTGACGTCGTGCGCGGGCTGGTCGTCGGCGGGGACGTCGTCGAGGTTGCTCAGGTGCAGCACTGGTGCGGCGTCGGTGAGCATGTGCTGGATGCGGTCGGTGGGGTAGTCCGGGTCGATGGGTAGGTACGCCGCGCCGGCCTTGACGGTGGCGAGCATGGCGGTGATCAGGTCGATGCCCCGGGGCATGCTCAGCGCGACAGTGGTCTCCGGTCCCGCGCCACTGGCGATCAGGGCCCGGGCGAGTCGGTTCGCCGCCGCGTTCACCTGCGCGTACGTGACGACGACCGGTCCGGACAGCAGCGCGACGGCGTCCGGGGTGAGCGCCACCTGCTGCTCGAACAGTTCCGGCAACGTCGTCGCGGGCAGGGTCGCCGTACCGCCGTCGCCGTCGCGGAGGACCCGCCGCCGATCGTCGGCAGCGAGCAGGTCCAGGCGCCCGACAAGCGACTCCGGCGCGGCGGCGATGGTGTCCAGGACCCGAACGAACGTCCCGATGTACGCCTGCACCTCGGCTTCCCCGAACACGTCCGGCAGGTAGCCGAGCGAGCAGTGCAGCGACTCGCGGGGCGACACCAGCAGGCCCAGCGGGTAGTGCATCGAGTCACGCGAGTGGATCCGCAGCACCTGCGGACCGTCGTCGGCGTCGGAGCCGCTGCGGTTGGCTCCCGGCGGATAGTTCTCGAAGACCATGGCGGTGTCGAACAGGGTGGGTACGCCTGCCCAGTTCTGGATGTCGGCGAGGCCGGTCCACTGGTGGTCGAGGAGTGCGGTGTGCCGCTTCTGGATGTGGTGCAGCAGTTCGGTGATGGTGTCGTGGGGGTGCACTGTGATGCGGACCGGTTGGGTGTTGATGAACAGGCCGATCATGGTGTTGATGCCGTCGATCTCCGGTGGCCGGCCGGAGACGGTGGTACCGAAGGTGATGTCTGTGGTGTTCGTGTGGTGGGCGAGGGTGAGCGCCCAGGCGGCCTGCATGACGGTGTTCATGGTGACGCCCTCGCGGCGCGCGAGGCCGGCGAGTGCGTCGGCCGTCGCGGGGGGCACCGTGAAGGCGAGCCGCTGCGGCGGCGTGGTCAGCACGGGGCGGTCGGCGGCGACGACGGTGGGCGCGTCCAGGTCGTCGAGATAGGCGGTCCAGGCGCGACGGGCGGCCTCCCGGTCCCGGTCGTGCAACCACGCGAGGTAGTCCCGGTAGGGACGGACCGCAGGCATCCCCGCGGTCTGGCCGTCGCTGCCGTAGAGGGTCATGAGTTCGCGGAGCAGGATCGGCATGGACCAGCCGTCGAGCAGGATGTGGTGGTTGGTCATGACCAGGCGGTGCCGGTCGGGGCCGAGGCGGATGAGGGTGAACCGGAGCAGGGGTGGTTGGCGCAGGTCGAAGCGGCGCCAGCGGTCGTCGTCGGCGAGGCGGGTGGCTTCGTTCTCGCTGTCGCTCTCGGGTAGCTCTCCGAGGTCGACGTGTTGCCAGGGCACCTCGACGTGACGCGGGATGAGCTGCACCCACTCGCCGGTGTTGCGCTGCCGGAACACGGCCCGCAGGTTGGCGTGCCGGCGGAGCAGCCCGTCCACGGCACCGCGCAGCCGTCCAACGTCGATCTGCCCGCCCAACTCGATGAACACCTGGACGTTGTAGACGTCCAGGGCCTCCTCGTCGTACAGGTGCTGGAAGAGCATGCCCTCCTGCAACGGCGTGAGGGACAGGATGTCGGCCAGGCCGGAGCGCTTGGTCACAGGTCACCCCATTCGTTCTCCAGCACCGCGATCTCGTCCTGGCTGAGCGACGGGTGCGCGATGTCGGCCGGGGTCAACCCGCCGGCCCCCGGGTTCTTCGCGTGCGCGACGAGGACCCGGAGCGCACGCAGCAGATCGTCGGCGAACGTGACAATCTGCGACCGGTCGTGGCACCGGGTGGCGTAGGTGATCCCCACGTGCAGCCGAATGCCGTCCGAACCGGTCCGCGCCGCGGCGGTGATGTCGATGGGGTGGGTGAGGGGTTGGTGGGGGTGGCGGGGGGCGATGCCGTGGGCGAGGGGGTGCCAGTTGTGGGTGGTGGTGGTTTCGGTGGTGGTGGGTTGGTGGGTGGTCATGCGGCCGAGGTAGTTGAAGGAGTAGTGGGGTGTGTGGGGTGGGAGGTGGGGGTTGGTGTGGCGGAGTAGGCCGTAGGTGAGGCCGTTGTGGGGGATGGTGCGGAGGTGTTGCTTGATGGTGCGGAGGGCGCGTCCGGTGGTGGGTCCGGCGTTCCAGAGGTCGGCCCAGTCGGTGATGTGGGGGGTGAGGTGTACGGGGTGTTGGGTGGTGAACCAGCCGACGGTGCGGGTGAGGTCGGTGCCGGGGGTGAGGTGTTCGTGTCGGCCGTGGCTTTCGAGGTCGACGGTGACGCTGTCGCCGTGGTGGTGGCTGGCGGCGATGGCGAGGGCGGTGAGCAGGAGGTCGTTGATGGTGGCTTGGTAGATGGTGGGGACCCAGGTGAGGAGGGCTTGGGTGGTGTCGGCGTCGAGGTCGACGCTGATGTGGTCGCTTGTGGTGATGGTGTCGTCGCTGGTCACCGGTGTGGTGGTGGGGGTGTTGTGGAGGAGGTCGGTCCAGGTGGGTAGGTCGTCGAGGGTGGTGTCGGCACTCGCGAGGGTGGCCAGGGTGGTGGTCCACTGCCGCCACGAGGTGCCCACCGGCGGGAGTGGGGTGCCGGGGTGGTGGTAGGCGTGCGCGAGGTCGGCGGTGATGATGGGCCAGGACGCGGTGTCGACGCTGAGGTGGTTCGCGACGAGCAGCAGCAGACCGGGTTGGTCCGGGCCCCGGTTGATCCAGGTGGTGTGCAGCATCTGCCCGCGGGTGGGCTCGAGGCTGTCACGCGCGGCGGTGGCGTAGGTCGACAGGTCGGCGCGGATGCGGGCCTCGTCATGCCCGGCCGCGTCGACGTGGGTGATGGGTGCGGTGATGCTGCCCGGCGCCGGGATGTGCAACTCGGTGCCGGTCACTGTCAACCGCAGGGCGTGGTGGTGATCGATGAGCGTGTCGATCGCGGCGCGCAACCGTTCCGGATCCAGTCCGGCGGGCGCCTGCACCACGATCGACTGGTGCGAGATCGCCAACACACCCCGCTCGAGTGCCTGGGCGATGACCGGGGTGGCGGGTGTCGGACCACACGGGTCGACATCAGTGGTCCCGACGGGCTGGTGATCGGGGGTCAGGGCGCTGAGGTTCGCCACCGTCTGGTGTTCGAAGACGTCCCGGATGGACACCGTGAGGCCGGCCGCGCGGGCCCGGCTGACCAACTGGATCGACAAGATGCTGTCCCCACCGAGGTCGAAGAACCTGTCGTCCACCCCGACCTCGCCCAGGTTCAACACCTCGGCGAACAACTCACACAACAACGCCTGCACCGGACTCGCCGGTGCCCGCCGCGCCGACACCGCACCGTAGTCCGGTGCCGGCAACGCGGCCCGGTCCAGTTTCCCGTTCGCCGTCAACGGCAACACCTCGATCGCCACGACCGCCGCCGGCACCATGTACTCCGGCAACACCCGCCGCAACCGCTCCCGCACCCCGCTCACATCCAGCGAAACATCAGCCTTCGCGATGACGTAGCCCACCAACCGGCGATCACCCGGACGGTCCTCCCGCACCACCGCACAACCCGCCGCCACCCCCGGATCCTCGGCGAGCGCGGCCTCGACCTCACCCAGCTCCACCCGGAAACCACGAATCTTGACCTGGTCATCGGTTCGCCCCGCGTACTCCAACTCACCACGACGATTCCACCGCGCCAGATCCCCGGTCCGATACATCCGCTCACCCGGCTCACCGAACGGATTCGCCACGAACCGCTGCGCGGTCAACCCACCCCGACGCAGATACCCCCGCGCCAACTGCACACCGGCCACATACAACTCACCCACCACACCCGCCGGCACCACCCCCAACACCGCATCCAGCACCAACATCCGCGTATTGCGCAACGGCCGACCAATCGGCAGGATGCCGTCCGGCAACGCGTCAGTGGTGTCGACATGCCAGGTGGTGCAACCGACGATCGTCTCGGTGGGCCCGTACTCGTTGACGACTGTCGCCTGCGGGTGCGCGTCAAGCAGCGCCCGTACGGCGGTGCCGACCAGCGGCTCGCCGCCGAGCACCACCTGGCCGGCCGGGACGAACCCGCGCGGGAACCCGGTGATCAGGCCCAGGTGGCTGGGGGTCGCCTTCAGGAACGTGTAACCAGACTCGTCCGGGCGGTCCGGCAGGTCCTGGAGATCGACCAGTTCCACCAGGCCGCCGCTCAGCAGCGGCGCGTACAGCGCGGTGACGGTCAGGTCGAACGACAGTGGTGAGTGCAGCAGCGCCCGCCCGGTGAGACCCGGATACAGGTCGGTCGCGGCCACCAGGTAGTTGATCAGCGGCTGGTGTTCGACGACCACGCCCTTCGGAAGACCTGTCGACCCGGACGTGTAGATCACGTAGACGGCGTTCCACGACGACAACGGGGCCGGCCGTTCCGATGGCTCCACGTCGGTGCCGGGAAGTCGGTCCAGTGCCGCCCGTACACCGTCGGAGTCGAGCACCACCTGGGGTACGTCCGTCCCCAGCGGCTCGGACGGCGTGGCACGGGTGGTCAGTACGCACACCGGTTCGGTGTCGGCGAGCATCAGGGCCACCCGGTCGGCGGGATGGTCGGCGTCGATCGGCAGGTACGCGGCACCGGCCTTCAGCACACCGAGCACCGCGACCACCATCTCGACAGACGGTGGCACGGCGATCGCCACCGTCGTCTCCGGTCCGGCGCCCCGCTCGAGCAGCAGCCTGCCGAGCCGGTTCGCCCGATCGTTGAGCTGCGCGAACGTCAACGCGGTGCTGCCGTGCCGGACGGCCGTCCGATTCGGTGTGCGGGCGACCTGCCCCTCGAACAGCACCGGGATCGTCGAGGTCTGCACCTCTTCCGCGGTGTCGTTCCACTCCGCGAGGATTTGCTTGCGTTCCGCCGCGCCGAGGATGTCGATGCGCTCGATCGACGCATCGGGGTCGTCCGCCACCGCGTCGAGCAGCCGGACGAACCGTTCGGTAATGCCCTCCACGGTCTCCGCGTCGAACAGATCGGTGCGGTACTCGAGGAAACCACGGATGCCGGCCGGTCGGCCCTCCGCGTCGAACTCCTCGGCCAGTGTCAGGTTCAGGTCGAACTTGGCGGCCCGGGTGAGCGTGGGCACCTTCGTCAGCGTCAGACCCGGCAACAGGACCGGTGGGCCGGACCGGGTCGGGTCGTCGATGTTGTTGTAGGTGATCACCACCTGGAACAGCGGATGGTGGGCCAGCGTCCGGGTCGGGTTGAGCGCCTCGACCAGCCGTTCGAATGGAAGGTCCTGGTGTCCGTACGCGGCGAGGTTGGTCTCCCGCACCTGGCGCAACAGTCCCCGGAAGCTCGGGTTGCCGTCGGTACGGGTCCGCAGCACCAGCGTGTTGACGAAGAAGCCGACCAGCCCGGTGAGAGCGTCGTCGGTGCGACCGGCGACGGGTACGCCGATCGGGACGTCGGTGCCGGCACCGAGCCGGGTCAGCAGTGTCGCCAGAGCGGCCTGCACGACCATGAACGTGCTCGCGTTGCCCGATCGGGCCACTGCGACGACACGTTCGTGCAGCTCGGCGGGAATCACGATGCCGATCCGGTCGCCGTTCGTCGAGGCCACCGGCGGCCGCGGCCGGTCCATCGGCAACGTCAGCTGTTCCGGCAACCCGGCCAGCGCGGCACGCCAGTAGTCGAGCTGGCGGGCGGCCTCACCGTCGGGATCGGCGGGGTCCAGCAGCCGGTGCTGCCAGAGCGTGTAGTCGGCGTACTGGGCTGGCAGCGGTGTCCACAGTGGTGCGTGACCGTCGCGGCGGGCCGCGTAGGCGGCGGTCAGCTCGTCGGCGAGCAGCCCCATCGACCAGGCGTCACCGGCGATGTGGTGCAGGACCAGCAGGAGCAGATGGTCGTTGGGCCCGCAGCGCAGGATCCGGACCCGGATCGGCACCTCGGTGGTCAGGTCGAAGCCGGCGCGGGCGGCAACGTCCAGCACCTCACCGACCCGGTCGGCCGGCACCTCGTCGACCCGTGCGACAGGCGGCACCTGGTCCATCGGCAGCACCACCTGGTAGGCGCCGCCGTCCTCCTCGGCGAACACCGTCCGTAGGCTCTCGTGCCGCGCGACGAGATCGTCCAGGGCCTGGAGCAGCGCTGCGACGTCCAGGTCGCCGTCGAGCCGGAGCGCGATCGGGATGTTGTACGCCGCGGACGGCCCTTCCAGCCGGTGCAGGAACCAGAGCCGCTGCTGGGCGTACGACAGCGGCACCCGCTCGGGCCGGGGACGCGCGGCGGTCAGCCGCTCCCGGGCGGTGCCCGCCACGTCGAGAGCGCCACCCAGCCCGGCCACCGTCGGCGTCTCGAAGAGCTGTCGGATCGGCAGCTCGGTGTCGAGCGTGGCGCGGATCCGCCCGACGAGCCGGGTGGCGAGCAACGAGTGGCCGCCGAGGTCGAAAAAGTCGTCGTCGATCGAAACCCGCGGCACGCCGAGCGTCTCGGCGAACAACCCGCAGAGGATCTCCTCGGTCGGGGTACGCGGCGGACGGCCGCCGAGGCCGGTCAGCTCCGGCGCCGGTAGCGCGGCCCTGTCGAGTTTGCCGTTCGGCGTCAGGGGGAGGGCGGTGAGCGGCTGGAACACGGCCGGGACCATGTAGTCGGGCAGACGGTCTCGCAGGTGTGCGCGCAACGCATTGACATCGACAGCGTGCTCAGGCTCCGCCGGGACGACGTACGCGACGAGACGCCTGTCGTCGGGGCGGTCCTCGCGGACCACGACGACCGACCGGGACACCTCCGGACAGCTGGCCAGCGCCACCTCGATCTCGCCCAGCTCGATCCGGTGTCCACGGAGTTTCACCTGGTGGTCGACCCGGCCCAGGTAGTCCAACGATCCGTCGCGGTCCCACCGGGCCAGGTCGCCGGTGCGGTACATCCGGTCGCCCGGCGCGCCGTACGGGTCGGCCACGAAGCGCTCCGCGGTGAGTCCGCTGCGGTCGTGGTAGCCGCGGGCGAGCTGCACGCCGGCGAGGTAGAGCTCTCCGGGCACGCCGGGGGGCACCGGGGCGAGCGTCGGTCCGAGCACGTAGGCCCGGGTGTTGCGGATCGGGGTGCCGAGGCGGGGCTGGTCCGCGGTCCCGGTGTCGACGTCCGACAACGTCGCCCACACGGTGACCTCGGTCGGGCCGTACAGGTTGGTCACCCTCGGCGCGGCCGCGCAGAGGTCGCGGGCCAGGTCCGGAGGCAGCGCCTCGCCGCCGACAAGTACTCGGGTACGACTCAGGTCGACGCCGTCCTGACCGACGACGCCCCGCCACAGGCTTGGCGTGGCCTGCACGACGGTGACCCCCGCGTGGCCGATCAGGTTGGCGAGCAGCCGGGGGTCCCGGGTGTCCTCGTGGGTGGCGACCACAGTGCCCGCGCCCTGCAGCAGCGGCAGGAACATCTCCAGACCGGCGATGTCGAAGCCGACGGTCGTGACGGCCAGGAGCCGGTCCGCCGGGGTAAGCCGGAACCGGTCCTGCATCGCGGCCAGGAAGTTCCCCAACGCGCGGTGGGTGACGAGGACGCCCTTCGGTCGGCCGGTCGAGCCCGACGTGTAGATCGTGTAGGCCGGCTGGTCCGGGTGGACCGGGCTGCGCCGATCGTCGTCGGTGAGATCGCCGTCGGCGAGACCGGCGAGCGTCGCTGTGGTGTCCGCGTGGTCGAGCAGCACTGTGGGCGGGCGCTGCGCCGGCAGCCGGTCGAGCACGGTCGTGGTGCTCAGCAGCAGCGCCGGCGCGGCGTCGTCGAGCATGCCCTGGATCCGCTCCGCCGGATGGGTGTGGTCGAGGGGCAGGTAGGCCGCGCCGCTCTTGAGGACCGCGAGCAGCGCCACGACGAGGTCCACGGAGCGGTCCAGCGCGATCCCGACGAACCGTTCGGCGTCCGCGCCCTGCCGGACCAGCAGCCGGGCCAGTTGGTTGGCGCGCGCGTCGAGCTGGGCGTAGCTGAGCGTTTCACCGCGGGAGGTCACGGCCATCCGGTCCGGGTACCTGGCGGCGGTCCGGGCGAACCCTTCGATGACCGTCGCCGGCGGTACCGCTACGACCGGCCCGGTTCCGGCCTCGACGAGAGCCTGGCGCTCACCGGGTCGGAGGATGTCGAGCGCGGAGACGGTTCGACGTGGGTCGCGCACCGCCGCGCTCAGCATCCGTACGAACCGGTCCGCCATCGTCTCGATGGTTTCCCGGTCGAACAGCGCGGTGCTGAACGTGATCGCGCCACTGAGGTGGTCGAGTGTGCCGTCCGGCGCGAACCGCTCGGTCAACGCCACGGACAGGTCGAACCGCGCCACGTTGGGGTTCGTCACCTCGACGTCGACGGAGAGCCCGGGCAGCCGGCGCAGCTCACTCGCGGCGCTGCCGTCCTCCGCGTTGTTCAGCGTGAGCAGGATCTGGAACAGCGGGTGGTGAGCCAGCGACCGGGCCGGGTTGAGCTGCTCGACGAGGTGTTCGAACGGCAGGTCCTGGTGTGCGTGCGCCTCCAGGTGCGTCTCCCGCACGTGGGCGAGCAGCTCCTGAAAGGTCGGATCCGCGCTGGTGTCGACGCGCAGCACCAGCGTGTTGACGAAGAAGCCGATCAGGTCGGTGAGGTTGTCGTCGGTGCGGCCGGCGATGGGAGTGCCGACCGGGATGTCGGTGCCGGCGCCGAGGCGGGTGAGCAGTGCGGCCAGGGCCGCGTGCAGCACCATGAAGACGGTGGCGCCGGCCTTGCGCGCCAGGGCACCGATCGCGGCGTGCAGCCCGTCGGGCAGGACGAAGGTGACCCGGTCACCGTGGTACGTGGCCACCGCCGGGCGGGGCCGGTCCGTGGGCAGGGCGAGTTGCTCGGGAAGTCCCGCCAGTGACCGCGACCAGTAGGCGAGCTGTGCCGCACCCGCCTCCACGAGCAGGTCACGCTGCCAGAGTGTGTAGTCGGCGTACTGCACGGGCAGCGGATTCCAGCTCGGTGCCCGACCACGCGCACGCGCCGTGTACGCGGTCGTCAGGTCCGCGGCGAGTGGGCGCCGGGACCAGGCGTCGCTCGCCACGTGGTGCAGCAGGAGCATCAGTACGTGGTCGGTCTCGCCGAGCCGCAGCACTGTGGCGTGCACCGGCACGTCGGTGGACAGATCGAAGGTGTGGCGCGTGGCCTGCGCGATGTCGTCCGCCAGGCGGTCGGGGTCGGTGTCCCGCACGGGCAGCGCGGGCCGGACCGCGTCCGCCGCCAGCACCCTCTGGTACGGGCCGTGCTCGTCCTCGCCGAAGACCGTACGCAGAATCTCGTGCCGGGCGATCACGTCGTGCAGGGCCCGGGTGAGCGCCGGCACGTCGAGCACGCCGGTGAGCCGAAGCGCGGTGGGGATGTTGTAGACGGCGTTCGGCCCCTGTAGCTGGTGCAGGAACCAGAGCCGCTGCTGCGCGTACGACAACGGGATCCGGTCCGGGCGAGGCAGGACGGCGGTCACCGCGGGACGGATGACGGCGGAGGCGCTGTCGAGTGCCGCCGCCAGCCCGGCAACGGTCGGCGTGGCGAACAACTGCCGGATCGCGAGTTCGACCCCGAGCGTCGCCCGGATTCGGCTGACCAGGCGGGTGGCAAGCAGCGAGTGCCCGCCGACGTCGAAGAAGCCGTCGTCGATCGTGATCTGCGGCAACCGCAGGACCTCCGCGAACAGATCACACAGGATCTCCTCGCGGGGCGAGCGGGGGGCGCGTCCCGTGCTGCGGTACTCCGGCGCCGGCAGTGCGCGGCGGTCCAGCTTGCCGTTGGTGGTCATCGGCATGGCGTGCAGCCGGACCAGCGCCGCCGGGAGCATGTAGTCCGGCAGCAGCCCGGCCAGGTGCTCCGTCACCGCGTCGCCGACCTCCTCGTCGGCGACGTAGTAGCCGACGAGGCGCTTGTCACCCGGCTGGTCCTCACGCAGGACGACGCAACCCTGAGCCACCGCGGCGTGGGCGTTCAACGCGGACTCGATCTCGCCCAACTCGATCCGGAAGCCGCGGACCTTTACCTGGTGGTCCGTGCGTCCGAGGCACTGCAGGGTGCCGTCGTCGTCCCACGCGCCGAGGTCGCCGGTGCGGTACATGCGGCTGCCGGGCTCACCGTACGGACTGGCCACGAACCGCTCGGCGGTGAGCGCGCGCCGCCGGTGGTAGCCGCGGGCGAGCTGCGTGCCGGCGATGTAGATCTCGCCGGGTACCCCCGGTGGCACCGGTCGCAGAGCGCCGTCCAGCACGTAGATCTGGGTGTTGAGGTAGGGCCGGCCGACCGGGACGGGCCCCGGGGGCAACTCCATGCCCGGCGGGATCTGGTATTCGCTGGAGTTGATGGTGGCCTCGGTCGCGCCGTACCCGTTGACGACGGTGCTGTCCGGGTTGCCTGCCCGCCACTGGGCGAGGGCCTCGCCGAGGAGCTGCTCGCCGCCGATGATCAGGGTGCCGGTGGGTGAGGCCTGCGGCGGCAACGCGTTGAGGAGAGGCAGATGGGATGGGGTGATCTTGACAAACGTCGGCCGGGTCGCCTGCTCGGTGTGCTCTTCGAGGCTGGCGAGGTGTACGTGACCGCCGGTGGTCAGCGGCGTCCACAGTGCGGTGCCGGTGAGGTCGAACGAGATCGGCGAGTGCAGCAGCGAGTTGCCCGCCGCGTCCGGGTATGCGGTCCCGGCACGGTGGAGGTACGCGCCCAGGGCGCGGTGCTCGATGATGACGCCCTTGGGTCGCCCGGTGGAGCCGGACGTGTAGATGATGTAGACCGCATGGCGCGGGTCCAGCGGATTCGTCCGGTCGGCGTCGGTGACATCCTCGGCTGACCGGCTCGCGACGTCCAGGCCGTCCAGCGTCCGCAGCGTCAGGACGGGGGCGGCATCCTCGATCATGTGCGCGATGCGCTCGGCCGGATAGCCACTGTCGATCGGCACGTAGGCCGCGCCGCTCTTGACGACGGCCAGCATGGCGGTGATGAGATCGATCCCCCGTGGCATGCACAGTGCCACGGTCGTGTCGGGACCGGCGCCACCGGCGATCAGCGCGCGGGCCAGTCGGTTCGCCGACGCGTTGAGTTCGCGATAGGACACCGACGTCGGGCCGTGCCGGAGCGCCGGGGCATCCGGAGTCCGTGCGGCCTGCGCCTCGAACAGCCCGGGAAGGCCCGCCTCGGGCGTGTCGGCCCGCGGGCCGTTCCAATCGTGCAGGATGCGGTGCCGGTCGGCCGGCGGCAGCAGGTCCAGCCGGCTGAGCGTGCCGGTCGGCTGGGCGGCGATCGCCTCGATCACCCGTACCAGCGTCTGCCCGATCGACTGCGCGTCCGCCGGGGAGATGATGTCCGGGTGGTGCTCCACCCGGAAGCCGAGGCGGTCACCGCGCATCGACGCGATCACGGTCAGCGGATAGTGGGAGCCGGTACGCGCCTCCGCAGCGGACACCCGCAGCTGCGTCGTGTCGAGCGTCCCGGCCATCTCGTCCGCGTCGAACGGATAGTTCTCGAAGACCATGGCGGTGTCGAACAGGGTGGGTACGCCTGCCCAGTTCTGGATGTCGGCGAGGCCGGTCCACTGGTGGTCGAGGAGTGTGGTGTGGCGTTTCTGGGTGTGGTGGAGCAGTTCGGTGATGGTGTGGTGGGGGTGCACTGTGATGCGGACGGGTTGGGTGTTGATCAACAGGCCGATCATGGTGTTGATGCCGTCGATGTCCGGTGGCCGGCCGGAGACGGTGGTGCCGTAGGTGATGTCTGTGGTGTTGGTGTGGTGGGCGAGGGTGAGTGCCCAGGCGGCCTGCATGACGGTGTTCATGGTGAGGCCCTCACGGCGCACGTAGCCGGCCAGCGCCGCACCCGTCCCGGCGTCGATCGTGAACGGCAGCCGCCGCGGTGGGCTGGTCAGCGCCGGCGGATTCGGCGCGATGATCGTCGGCGTGGAGAGGTCCGCGAGGTAGCCGGTCCAGGCCGAACGCGCCGCGTCGGCGTCGCGACTGCCGAGCCAGGTCAGGTAGTCCCGATACGGCTGGATCAGAGGCAGCGCGGTGGTGTCCCCGTCGCTGGCGTAGAGGGTCATGAGTTCGCGGAGCAGGATCGGCATGGACCAGCCGTCGAGCAGGATGTGGTGGTTGGTCATGACCAGGCGGTGCCGGTCGGGGCCGAGGCGGATGAGGGTGAATCGGAGCAGGGGTGGTTGGCGCAGGTCGAAGCGGCGCCAGCGGTCGTCGTCGGCGAGGCGGGTGGCTTCGGTCTCGCTGTCGCTCTCGGGTAGCTCTCCGAGGTCGACGTGTTGCCAGGGCACCTCGACGTGACGCGGGATGAGCTGCACCCACTCGCCGGTGTTGCGCTGCCGGAACGCGGCCCGCAGGTTGGCGTGCCGGCGCAACAGGGCCTCGATGGCGGCGCGTAGACGCGCGGGATCGCACGGCCCGTCCAGGTCGAACGCGAGCTGCGAGACGTAGACGTCCAGCTCACCTTCGTCGTAGAGGCGGAGGAAGAGGAATCCCTCCTGCAACGGTGACAACGGCAGGACGTCTTCGATCCGGCGGGTGGCGTTCAACTCTGGATCTCCCATTCGGACTCGAGCTCGGCCTCGAACTCGTCGATCTCGTCTTGGTCGAGGGTGCTGTGGGTGAGGTCGGCGGGAGTCAGTCCGCCAGCGTCCGGGCGGCGCGCGTGGGCGACCAGGACCCGGAGTGCCCGAAGCCAGGTCTGTGCCAGCTCCTCGATCTCCTCCCGATCACACAGCCGGGTCGCGAGGGTGAATGTCGCGTGTAGGCGCAGGCCGCTCTCCGTGACATGGGTGGCGGCGGTGATGTCGATGGGGTGGGTGAGGGGTTGGTGGGGGTGGCGGGGGGCGATGCCGTGGGCGAGGGTGTGCCAGTTGTGGGTGGTGGTGGGTTGGTGGGTGGTCATGCGGCCGAGGTAGTTGAAGGAGTAGTGGGGTGTGTGGGGTGGGAGGCGGGGGTTGGTGTGGCGCAGGAGGCCGTAGGTGAGGCCGTTGTGGGGGATGGTGCGGAGGTGTTGCTTGATGGTGCGGAGGGCGCGGCCGGTGGTGGGTCCGGCGTTCCAGAGGTCGGCCCAGTCGGTGATGTGGGGGGTGAGGTGGACGGGGTGTTGGGTGGTGAACCAGCCGACGGTGCGGGTGAGGTCGGTGCCGGGGGTGAGGTGTTCGTGTCGGCCGTGGCTTTCGAGGTCGACGGTGACGCTGTCGTCGTGGTGGTGGTGGGTGGCGGCGATGGCGAGGGCGGTGAGCAGGAGGTCGTTGATGGTGGCTTGGTAGATGGTGGGGACCCAGGTGAGGAGGGCTTGGGTGGTGTCGGGGTCGAGGTCGACGCTGATGTGGTCGCTGGTGGCGATGGTGTCGTCGCTGGTCACCGGTGTGGTGGTGGGGGTGTTGTGGAGCAGACCGGTCCAGGTGGGTAGGTCATCGAGGGTGGTGTCGGTGTGCGCGAGGGTGGCCAGGGTGGTGGTCCATTGCCGCCATGAGGTGTTGACGGGCGGGAGTGGGGTGTGGGGGTGGTGGTAGGCGTGGGCGAGGTCGGTGGTGATGATGGGCCAGGACGCGGTGTCGACGCTGAGGTGGTTGGCGACGAGTAGCAGCAGGCCGGGTTGGTGTGGACCGCGGTTGATCCAGGTGGTGTGCAGCATGTGCCCGCGGGTGGGATCGAGGCTGTCGCGGGCGGCGGTGGCGTAGGTGGGTAGGTCGGCGCGGATACGGGCCTCGTCATGCCCGGTCGCGTCGACGTGAGCGATCAGCGCGGTGATGCTGCCCGGCGGCGGAATGTGCAGATCAACGCCGGTCAGGGTGAGCCGTAGAGCGTGGTGATGATCGATGACTGTGGCGATGGCCAGGCGGAGCCGCTCCGGATCCAGTCCGGCGGGTGCTTGCAGAACTGTCGACTGGTGGGAGATCGCCAGCGGGCCACGCTGCAGGGCCTGCGCGATGACGGGTGTGGGTGGTGTCGGACCACACGGGTCGATGTCCGTTGTTTCGACGGGAGCGCGATCCGGGGTGAGTGCGCTGAGGTTCGCGACCGTCTGGTGTTCGAAGACGTCCCGGATGGACATTGTGAGTCCGGCCGTGCGGGCCCGGCTGACCAGTTGGATGGACAGGATGCTGTCGCCGCCGAGGTCGAAGAACCTGTCGTCTACACCGACTTCGGTCAGGTTCAACACCTCGGCGAACAGGTCACACAACAGCGTCTGCACAGGGTTCGTTGGTGCCCGTCGTGCTGACACGGAACCGTAGTCCGGTGCGGGTAGCGCGGCCCGGTCCAGTTTCCCGTTCGCAGTCAACGGCAGGGCGTCGACAGTGACGACCGCCGCCGGCAGCATGTATTCCGGCAACACCCGCCGTAGCCGCTCCCGCACACCACTCAGGTCGAGCGAAGCATCAGCCTTCGCGATGACGTAGCCCACCAGCCGGCGATCACCTGGACGGTCCTCGCGGACCACCACACACCCCGCGGCGACCCCCGGAAGCTCAGTGAGCGCGGCCTCGACCTCACCCAGCTCCACCCGGAAACCACGAATCTTGACCTGGTCATCGGTTCGCCCCGCGTACTCCAACTCACCATGGCGATTCCACCGGGCCAGATCTCCGGTCCGATACATCCGCTCACCGGGCTCACCGAACGGATTCGCCACGAACCGCTGCGCGGTCAACCCACCCCGACGCAGATAACCCCGCGCCAACTGCACACCGGCCACATACAACTCACCCACCACACCCGCCGGCACCACCCCCAACACCGCATCCAGCACCAACATCCGCGTATTGCGCAACGGCCGACCAATCGGCAACACCGCCTGGGGCACGTACGGTGCCCGTACCTCGTGCTGGGTCACACACAGCGTCGTCTCGGTGGGACCGTACAGTTGCCGCACGACAAGCTCCGGCCGTGCCGCGAGGACTGCCGCGACGGCGGCCGGCGACACCACGTCACCGCCGGTCAGCACCTCGCGTACCCCGGCGAAGCAGCTCGGGTCCTCCTCGACAAGGACGCGGAAGAAGCCGGCGGTCAGGTGCACCGCCGTGATCCGCTCATCGACAAGCAGCCGGCGGAGCGAGGCGTGGTCGAGTGCGCCGGCCGGCGCGACCACCACAGTGCCGCCGGCGAGCAGCGGCACCCACATCTCGTACGTCGACACGTCGAACGCGTGCGGGGCGTGCAGCAGCACCCGCTCATGGGTCCCCGGCGTCCAGCACGGATCGAGGGCCAGGTCCACGACACCCCGTTGGGTGGTGACGATGCCCTTGGGCAGGCCGGTGGAGCCAGACGTGTACATGACGTACGCGGCGTCGTCGGGATGCCCGGCCACTGCCGGAGCGTGGTCCGGATACCGCGCCAGGGCGGCCTGGTCGTCCGCGACCACCACATCCAGACCGAGCCCCGCGGCCCGTGCCTGCTCGTCGAAGTCCGTCACCACAAGCGTGGCACCGGTGTCCGTGGCGACGAACCGCATCCGATCCTCGGGGTACGTGTCGTGCAGCGGCGCGTACGCCCCGCCCGCCTTCGTGATGGCCAGCGTCGCCACGACCACGTCGACGGACCGCCGCATCAGCATCACCACCGGGTCGCCGGACCGGACGCCGCGGGCGATCAGATGGTGGGCGAGCCGGTTGGCCCGGGCGTCCAGCTCGGCGTAGCTCAGGGTCACGCCGTCGCTCGTGACGGCGGGAGCTTGCGGATGCCGGGCGACCCGTTCCGCGAAGAGCTGCGCCAGGGTGCCGGTCGGCGTCGGGTATCCGGTGTCGTTCTGCTCGTGCAGAACTCGTCGGCGCTCGTCCGTCGACAGCAGTTCGGCCCGGCTGATCGGCTGGTGCGGATCCGCGACGGCCGCCTTGAGCACCCGGACCAGCCGGTCGGCGATGGAACGCGCGGTATCCGGTTCGAACAGGTCGGTGCTGTAGTCGAGCACACCGGCGAGCACCCTCCCGCCGTCCGGATCGACGCGTTCGGTAAGCGCGAAGCCGAGATCGATCTTGGTGCTGCCGGTCCTGGTCTCCTCGCGCGTGACCGTCAGCCCTGGCAACGTCACCCCCGCACCGGAGTCGCCTGTCGAATCGAAGATCAGCATGGTTTGGAAGAGGGGGTGGTAGGCGAGCGTTCGGGTGGGGCTGAGGTGTTCGACGAGTCGTTCGAAGGGCAAATCTTGGTGGGCGTAGGCGCTGAGGTCCGTGTCACGGACACGACGCAGGAGGTCAGCGAAGGTGGGGTTGCCGCCGGTGTTGGTGCGGAGGACGAGGGTGTTGACGAAGAACCCGATGAGAGACGTCAGCCCGTCGTCGGTGCGTCCGGCGATGGGCGTGCCGATGGGGATGTCGGTGCCGGCGCCGAGGCGGGTGAGCAGTGTCGCGAGGGCGGCTTGGATGACCATGAAGGGGGTGACGTTGTGGTC
>NZ_JBEXHQ010000082.1:0-18502 GCF_040607915.1 Micromonospora sp. NPDC005215
CCGCCCAGGCCCCGGCCGCCCCAAAGGCACACCACGAGGCCCCGCACCACGACACCCAGTAATCAAAAAACCTCAAAAACGTTAAAACGCAAGTAACTATGACCCACAGGTATAGCGCTCGCGGAGGCACATCCGGCCACCGGCCGGAGGGTGACCAACTCACGACCTGTCTTGTCGTGTCGCGATGTATCGCGTTACTGTGCCTCCTGTCAGGCGCGTGTCTGCGCGCCGTCGAGAGGGGGACGCCATGGCCGGATGGACGGTCGAGAGTCCGCAGCGGCTCACAGTGGACGGGCCGGTCACCCGGCTGGACGTCCGCCTGGTCAGCGGGCGGCTCAACGTGGTCGCCGCCGACGGCCCGACCCGGATCGACGTCACCCAGGTCGGTCGCCGGCCGGTCCTGATCGAGCATGCCGACGGCCGGCTCAGCATCCGGCAGGAACGCGGCCGGAGCTGGTCGGACGTCCTGCGGTGGTTCCGGATGATCCACCGTTATCCCCGGGTGGACGTCTCCGTCGCCGTGCCCGCCGACGTCCTCGCCGATCTGGGCCTGGTCGCGGGCTCGGTGGTCGCCTCCGGCCTGCGCCGGCAGACCAGGGTCCACGTCACCGCCGGCCAGATCACCCTGATGGGCCTGCGCGGCAACACCACAGCGCACATCACCTCCGGCCCGCTGGAGGCGCTCGGCGTTCGCGGTGACCTCACCCTGGAGACGGTCTCCGGGGAGGTGATCCTCGCCGACAGCGCCGCCGACCGGGTGCGGGCGCAGACCGTCTCCGGTGCCATCACCTGTGACCTGGACAATCCTCGGCGCAGCGAGATCCAACTGACCACGGTGTCGGGCAGCATCACCGTCCGGGTCCGCGAGGACAGCGACCTCGCCGTCCAGCTACAGACCGCCGCCGGCCGGATCACCAGCGGCTTCCCGCAGGTGCGCGCCTCGACGTTCCCACAGTCCAACTGTGCGGGAGTGATCGGCGCCGGCAACGGTAAGCTCTGGGCTTCCGCGACCTCGGGGAGCATCGCCCTGCTCGCCCGAGCTGTCGACCACGATGGGGAGGAGCTGCCGTGACCGCCGTGTTCAGCCACGGGCGGCTCCGGCTCTACCTGCTCAAGCTGCTCGACGACGGTCCGAAGCACGGCTACGAGCTGATCCGCCTGCTGGAGGACCGTTTCCTCGGGCTCTACGCGCCCAGCGCCGGCACCATCTACCCCCGCCTGCAACGGCTCGAGGTCGAGGGTCTGGTCAGCCACACCGCCGCCGGCGGCCGCAAGACGTACGACATCACCGACGCCGGCCGTGCGGAGCTGCGCCAGCGCGCCGGCGAGTTGGCGGCACTCGAGGCGGACATCGCGGCCTCGGTGGCGGACCTCTCCACCCTGGCTGGCGAGATCCGCAGCGAGGTACGAGGCTCGGTTCGCGACCTCAAGCGGGAGTTGAGCGAGGCCACCCGGCAGACCCGGCGCACCCGGTGGGACGCGCCGGTGCCGCCGCCCCGGCCGACGTCGACCGCCGGGCCGCAGGCTGAGCTGCTCGACGAACTCGACAAGCGGCTGCACGCGTTCAGCGCCGAGGTGGGCCGGTTGACGCGCGCCCGGCAGTTCAGCGACACCCAGCTGCGTACCGCGATCCGGCTGCTCGACGGCGCCCTGGACGGGCTGCGCCGCCTGCTGCGCTGACCGGTCGCCGAACGGCTGTGACTCACAGGTTTTTTCCAGGAAGCGTCCAGCGCCGACGCAGTGATGTCACCGATGATGGGCGCATGCCCGCTACCCAGACCGAGGCGCGACTTCTCGTCGTCGAGGACGACCCCAACATCCTCGAACTGCTCTCCGCGAGCCTGCGCTTCGCGGGTTTCGACGTGGCCACCGCGACCAGTGGGAGCGCGGCGCTCAACGCTGCCAAGGACCACCGGCCCGACCTGGTGGTGCTCGACGTCATGCTGCCGGACCTGGACGGCTTCGAGGTCATCCGGATGCTGCGCGAAGGCGGCACACGTACCCCGGTGGTCTTCCTGACCGCTCGGGACGCCACCGACGACAAGATCCGTGGGCTGACCCTGGGTGGCGACGACTACGTCACCAAGCCCTTCAGCCTGGAGGAGCTGACCGCCCGGATCCGGGCCGTGCTGCGCCGCACCACGACCGGCGGGCAGGCGCCCTCCCGGCTCACCTTCGCCGACCTGGAGTTGGACGAGGAGACCCACGAGGTGCACCGGGCCGGCCAGCGCGTGCAGCTCTCGCCGACCGAGTTCAAGCTGCTGCGCTACCTGATGCTCAACGCCAACCGGGTGCTGTCCAAGGCGCAGATCCTCGACCACGTCTGGAACTACGACTTCCGTGGTGACGACAACATCGTCGAGTCCTACATCTCCTACCTGCGGCGCAAGGTCGACACCACCCAGCCACGGCTGATCCACACCCTCCGTGGCGTCGGGTACGTCCTGCGCAAGCCTGCGGCGTGAACGCGGTCCAGCAGGCGAAGGGACGGCTGCGGGGCGTACCGCTGCGGGTCAAGCTGGTGACCGCGGTGCTGCTGCTCGTCGCCGCCGCGCTGCTGGTGATCAGTTCGCTCACCACTGTCTTCCTGCGCAGCTACCTGGTCACCCAGGTCGACACCGAGTTGAGTGCCTCGGCACGCAGCATCGACAAGGTCGTCGCCGCCCAGCAGGGCAGTGTGGGCTTTCCGACCGACTACCTGTTGGCGGTCATCGACCCGAGAACCGGCCGGGAAGTGATCTACGACGACAAGCGTTTCGTGCTGGGTGACCTGCCACCATTCCCGTCGGACGCCGCCGGCTTCGAGAAGCTGGAGGGCAAACCCTTCACCGTCCGGGCCCGGGACAGCAAGGTGCGCTGGCGGATGCTCTACACCCAGCTGCCCAACGGTCAGCCCCTGGCCATCGGTCAGCACCTCACCGACGTCGACCTGGCGGTGAAGCGGCTGGTCTGGATCGACCTGCTGGTCGGTGGCGCGGTGCTGATCATGCTGGCCTCGGTGGGCGCGGCGATCGTCCGGACCAGCCTCAAACCGCTTGTGGAGATCGAACGAACGGCCGCCGCCATCGCCGGCGGCGACCTGAGCCGGCGCGTGCCCGACCCGGAGGAGGGGCAGGCCGAGCCGACCTCCGAACTGGGCCGCCTCTCCCGCGCGCTGAACGCGATGCTCGCCCAGATCGAGGCGGCGTTCACCGCCAGAGCCGCCTCGGAGATGTCGGCGCGTTCGGCGGAGAGCTCCGCCCGGGACGCCGCCTACGCCGCTCAGGCGTCCGAGGCGCGGGCCATTCGCTCCGAGGAACGGATGCGGCGGTTCGTCGCGGACGCCTCGCACGAACTACGGACCCCGCTGACCACCATCCGCGGTTTCGCCGAGCTGTACCGGCAGGGCGCGGCCCGGGAGCCGGAGCAGACCGCCGGCCTGCTGCGCCGCATCGAGGACGAGGCGGCCCGGATGGGGCTGCTGGTGGAGGACCTGCTGCTGCTCGCCCGGCTGGACCGGGAACGGCCACTCGCGCTGACTCCGGTGGAGTTGCCGGTGCTCGCCTCCGACGCGGTGCAGGCCGCCCGCGTCATCGCCCCGGACCGCCGGATCGAGTTGGACATCGAGCCCGGGTCGGGTCCACTCGTCGTCTCCGCCGACGACGCGCGGTTGCGTCAGGTGATCGGCAACCTGGTCACCAACGCGCTCACCCACACCCCACCGGACGCCGAGATCCGGGTGCGGTTGCGGGCCGAACCGGGGGACCGCGCCGTCATCGAGGTGGTCGACAGCGGTCCGGGCCTGTCACCGGAGCAGGCGGAACGGGTCTTCGAGCGGTTCTACCGGGCCGACGCGGCGCGGACGCGGCGGGCCGACGGAAATACCGGCACCGGCCTTGGCCTGGCGATCGTGGCGGCGCTTGTCGCCGCGCACGGCGGCTCGGTCGAGGTGGCCCAGACACCCGGCGGTGGGGCCACCTTCCGGGTTCGGCTGCCGCTGCTGCCACACATCGAGGACGTCGGCGAGTGACTTTCAGCCAACTTCCAGGACGGTTCCAGGTTGATTGCAGTGCCGAGGGAGAAGGTAGTGCCATGACCGAGTACGAGTCCGACCCGCAGCGCCGGCCGGCCCCCACCGACGCCGAGCCGTCGCACCCCACCGCCGAGCTGCCACGCGACGAGCGCGCGCAGTCCGACTCCCCGACCACTCCCGTCCAGGTCGTTCCGACAACTGGTGACGCGCACGCCACCGGTGACACCCAGACCACCGCGGCCACCGAAGCCGTACCCGCCTCCTACGGCGAGCAGCCGGCCAGCACGCCGCCGGCCACCGCACAGCCGACCGGGTACGAGCCGCCGGCCGCCACCCCCTCCGCGCCGCCGTACCCGGTCTCCGGCTACCCGGCAGCCGGCCAGCCCGGTTACCCGGCGCCCGGCCAGCCCGGTTACCCGGCATCCGGCCAGCCCGGCTACCCGGCGCCCGGCCAACCCGGCTACCCGCAGCCGAACGCCGGCCGGTACCCCGGCGCCCCGTGGTACGCGGGTCAGCAGTCCGGCTGGGCCGGCGGGGGACAGCCGGGCATGGCGTACCCGCCACAGCAGCAGCACGCCCAGCATCCGCAACACCCCGGGCAGCACGCCCAGCACCCCGGGCAGCACCCGGGTCAGCCGGTCCCGCCGTGGGGTCCGCAGGTCGCGCCGCCCGGTAGTGGTCCCCGGCCGGGCCGGATCGCCAAGTTCGCCGGTGCCGGCGTCGCGGTGTTCGCGCTGATGCTCGGCTCCGGCGTGGCCGGTGGGGCGCTCGCCCTCGCGCTCGACGGCGACGGCGGCGGCGTCACCCGCACCTACACCGCGGCACCGGTGCTCAACAGCGCCGATCTGCCGAAGATCGCCGCGTCCGTGCAGGACAGCGTCGTCTCGATCACCACCGGCAGCGGCGAGGGCTCGGGGGTGGTGCTCACCGCCGACGGCTACGTGCTCACCAACAACCACGTGGTCGCCTCCGCCGACGGTGACACCGTCCAGGTGGTCTTCGCCGACGGCACGAAGGCGCCGGCGAAGATCATTGGCACCGACCCGAAGACCGACCTGGCCGTGGTCAAGGCCGACGGGGTCAGCGACCTCAAGCCGGCCAAGTTCGGCGACAGCGACGCCATGCAGGTCGGCGACCAGGTGCTCGCCCTGGGCAGCCCGCTCGGCCTGCAGGGTTCGGTGACCTCGGGCATCCTCAGCGCCCGGGACCGCACCATCCGGGCCGGCGACGGCCAGCAGCAGGACCCGACCCAGCAGAGCCAGCCCGTCAGCTCGATCTCCGGTCTGCTCCAGACCGACGCGCCGATCAACCCGGGCAACTCCGGCGGCGCGCTTGTCAACACCCGGGGTGAGGTGATCGGCGTCAACACCGCCATCGCGACCTCCGGGCAGAGCACCGGCAACATCGGGGTCGGATTCGCCATCCCCAGCAACAAGGCCAAGGACGTCGCCGGCAAGCTCCAGCGCGGCGAGAAGGTCAGCCACCCGTCGCTCGGCGTGGGCGTCAACCAGGCCGAGGGCGGCGGCGCGCTCGTCGCCTCGGTCGCCCCGGGCAGCCCGGCCGAGAAGGCCGGCCTCCAGCAGGGCGACGTCGTCACCCGGTTCGGCGACAAGCCAATCAACGACTCGGACGACCTGGTCGGCGCGGTGCAGGCCGGCAAGGTCGGCGACCGGGTCGAGGTGCAGTTCAAGCGGAACGGCACCGAGAAGTCGGTGTCCGTGACGCTCGCCGAGACGTCCTGACAGATATCTGAACCTGCTTCCTTCCTCCGGCGGCGGGTGGCGGGGCCGAGGGGGTCGGCTCCGCCACCCGCCGCTCTTTTCCACCAGGACGGCGGTTCACCCGGATCGGGTGAACCGCCGTCACCCTGCTGCGCGGCAGTTTTCGGTGAGCGGGTCTCGGCGACCGAAAGCGGGGGTGGGTGCCATGACCGAGGTGGTGGACGTCCGCGACGACCAGCGGATCCAACGCGACGTCCTGGCGGAGTTGGCCTGGGACGCCCAACTGCAACCGAACGAGATCGGCGTGACCGTCGACCAGGGCGTGGTCACCCTGACCGGGTTCGTGGACGGTGCCGCCCGCGGTTGGGCCGCGACCCGGTGTGCCCAGCGGGTTCGCGGCGTACGGGCGGTGGCCGGCGAGATCGAGGTGCGGCTGCCCGGCACTCCGGGGCGTACCGACGCCGAGCTTGCCATCGCGGTCTCCCGTGCCCTGGAGTGGGACAGCTTCGTGCCCGCCGAACGGCTCGACGTGACAGTGGCCAACGGCTGGCTGATGCTGCGCGGTGCTGTCGAGTTCGGGTGGCAGCGGCGGGCCGCCGAGGGGGAGGTGCGCCGGCTCGACGGTGTCCGGGGAATCACCAACCTGATCGAGGTACGACCGCTGGCCCCGCCGGTCGCTGATCGACTGCGTCGGGACGTCCAGCGGGCGCTGGCTCGCACGATCGGTGCCGATCGGGTGACCGTCGAGGTGGACGGCGACACGCTGGTCCTCGCCGGGGTGGTCCGCTCCTGGTGGGAACGCGACCAGGTCGAGCGGGTCGCCTGGTGCGCGCCGGGAGTGCGGGTGGTGCACGACCAACTCCTGGTCGGCGGGTGAGCGTCCGTCTTGTCCGGTTTACCCGGGACGCCACCGGGAACCCGCCGCCGACCGCGCCGGTCGGCGGTAACGCCGTACCGGGGATCAACGGGGAGGACTCGTGGCCGTGAACCACCCGCCTGCGGGCCGCCCTCCGGAGCGGCCGCTGCGCATCGCGATGGTGGTTCCGCCCTGGTTGTCCGTGCCGCCACCCGGTTACGGCGGCCTTGAGCAGGTCGTCGCCGCCCTGGTGGACGCGTTGAGCAGCCACGGACACGCGGTGACCCTGTTCGGCGCCGGCAGCCACCACGGCACCGATGCTGGCGGCTTCGTCTCGACCGTGTCCGAGGTCCAGTACGAGCGGCTCGGCGAGTCCTTGCCCGAGCTGGCCCACCTGGCCCGGGTGAACCGGCTGATCATGGCGGCCGACTTCGACGTGATCCACGACCACACCACGATCGGCCCGCTGGTCGCCGGCCGCCGGGCCGTGCCGACGGTCGCGACAGTGCACGGCAACCCCGTGGGGGAGTACGGCGATGTGCTCAGCGACATCGACTCGGGCATCGCCCTGGTGGCGATCTCGCACGCCCAGCGTCGGCTGAACCCGAACCTGCCCTGGGCCGGCACTGTGCACAACGCGCTGGACATCCGCGGTTTCCCGCGCAAGACCGCGCCCGGCAGGGGGCCGGTGCTGTGGCTGGCCCGGTTCAGCCCGGACAAGGGTCCCGACGTCGCCATCCAGGCGTGCCGGGAGGCCGGGTTGCCCCTGCTGCTCGCCGGGAAGTGCAACGAGCCGGCCGAGCGCCGCTACTACGAGCAGGTCGTCGCCCCGCTTGTCGACGAGAACGTGACAGTCGTGCTCAACGCCGACCGCGCGGCGACGCTGCGGATGCTCGTCGACGCCCGTTGCCTGATCATGCCGATCCAGTGGGATGAGCCGTTCGGCATGGTCATGTTGGAGGCGATGGCGACCGGGACACCGGTGGTCGCGCTCAACCGGGGTGCGGTGCCGGAGCTGGTCCGGCCCGGGGTGACCGGGCTGGTCTGTGCGCACCCGGAGGAGCTGCCCGCGGCCCTGCGCGCAGCGGAGCAGCTCGACCCGGAGGACTGCGTGGCACACGTCGCGCGGAACTTCTCGGTCGAGCGGATGGCGTACGACTACGCGGAGATCTACCGGCGCTTCGCCACCGGCGGGCACGACGTGCGCGAGGCGGCCCGGGTCTCGGCCCGCTGACTCTGCCCGCCGCGTCGTGCGGTCAGACCCGGGCCACGCCCAGCTCGGCGATGGCGGCGTCGAGTTGCTTCGCGTACGCCGGACTGATGCCACCCTCGCCGAGGCGGACCGCGACCTTCTCGCGCAGCCGGGCCACCGGTGGTGCCAACTCGTCGCGGCCGGAGCTGACCGCGGCGGTCAGGTTGCGTAGCTCGTTGCGCAGGTCGAGGCCGACGTCGCTGCGGATCTCGCCGGCGCTCAGCCCGGCCGCGATCAGCTCGTCGACCCGGTTGGCGGCCTCGACGAGGGTGACCGGATCCGAGGTGGGCGGCCGGGTCCCCGGCCCCGTTGGCGGTGCCGTCGTCGGCTCCGGCGGCGCGGCGGCCGGCGGGGCGGACGACGGAGTCGTCACCGGGCCGGCCGAGGGCTGCGCCCGCCGGGTGGGCTGCTGATCGGGCAGCAGGGCCACGCCGACCAGCGCCACCGCGATCACCAGGACCACGGGCACCAGCAGCAGCGCCAGTCGCCGTCGCGTCCAGCGCGACCCTGCGGCCGTCTCGCCGGCGGCCGTCTCTCCGTTCGCCGCCGGAACGGTTACGAGCCGCGGTGGCAGGGGCTCGGCGGGCATCCGGACGGTCGTGGGTGGTGGGTCCGCCGGCACCGACTGGTCGCGAAGCGTGTTGGCGACCTGTCGGGCGGTCGGCCGGTCCGCCGGGTTCCGGGCGAGGCTGCGCAGGCAGATCCGGGCCACCGCCGGGGGCAGCTCCGGCAGTTCGGCCAGCGTCGGCGCCGGACCGCTGGCCAGCGCGGCGCTGAGCTCCTCCCAGGTCTCCGCCGGATACGGAACCCGGCCGGTGAGTGCCTCGTGCAGCAGTACGCCGAGCGAGTACACGTCGGTGGACGGCTGGGCCGGTGCGCCGTCGAGCCGTTCCGGGGCGACGTACGCGGGAGTTCCGAAGGTGCCGCCGTCCTCGTCCTCGTCGGGCGCGCCGATCCGGGTGGCGATGCCGAAGTCGAGGACCTTGACCCCCGAACCGGTCATCATCACGTTGGCCGGAGTGATGTCGCGGTGCACGATGCCGAGCCGGTGCGCGGCGGCCAGCGCATCCGCGACCTGCGCGCCCACCTGGACCGCCTCGGCCCACGGCAACGGCCCCTCGGTGAGTCGCAGCTCCAACTCCTCGCCGCTGAGCAGCTCCATCACCACGAACGAGGTGATCGAGCCGTCCGGGGCGACCGTCTCGCCGTAGTCGTGCACCGAGGTCACGTGGGGGTGCACCAACTGGGCGGCGGCCCGAGCCTCCTCCCGCACCATGCCCCGGAATCGCGCGTCGGCGGCCAGCGAAGGGGCGAGCACCTTGAGCGCGACGACCCGGTCCAGCACCTCGTCGCGGGCACGCCAGATCACGGACATACCGCCGGCGCCGATCTGGTCGAGAAGTCGGTATCTGCCGGCCAGCAACCGGCCCGGATGCAGTGCTGCCTTCACCGATCGCACCTGCCTCAGGGGTGGGAGCGGTATCAGGTTGCGCGAATGCGTTCGGCCTGTCAACGCCGTCACCGGCTCCGGTCGCCGGGCGGTGTCCGGCGTGCGCCGACCGCCCGGCGACGGCGGCTGGCCGGTCGGCTGCGGGCCCGTGCCAGGATGAGGGCATGGCGGCGGGACCGGTGGCGTTCGTGCTCGGCGGCGGGGGAGTGCTCGGCGCGGTCGAGGTGGGCATGCTGCGCGCGCTCTTCCGCGCCGGCATCCAGCCCGACATGGTGCTCGGCACCTCGATCGGGGCGGTGAACGGCGCGCTTGTCGCCGCCGACCCGTCGGAGGCGGTGACCGACCGGCTGGTCCGGCTCTGGGCCTCCCCGGAGGCGAGCGAGGTGTACGGCGACTCGGTCGCCCGGCAGTTGCGTCGCTTCGCCGCCCGTACCCACCTGCACTCGCCCCGGCCGCTGCGCCGCCTGCTCGAAACCGAGCTGGGGGTGGACACCACCTTCGCCGACCTGCGGGTGCCGTTCCGCTGCTGCGCCGCGCACATCGAGCGGGCCGCCGAGCACTGGTTCGACAGTGGTCCGGTGGTGCCGGCGGTGCTGGCGTCGGCCTCGGTGCCGGGCCTGCTACCGCCCATGGAGATCGACGGCGCGCACTACGTGGACGGCGGCATCGTCAACTCCATCCCGATCGGCGAGGCGGTGGCCGTTGGCGCCCGCCGGATCTACGTCCTCCAGGTGGGCCGGATCGAACGCGAGCTGACGCCGCCCCGACGACCGTGGGAGATCGCGCAGGTAGCGTTCGAGATCTCCCGCCGGCACCGCTTCTTCCGGGAGATGGCCGCGCTGCCCGAGGGGGTGGAGGTGCACGTCCTGCCGACCGGAGGGCTGAACCCACGAGACGACACCCCGTGGGCGTATCGGGACATGGCCGCGGTGGGGCGGCGGATCAGCCGGGCGTACACCGCCTCCCGGCGCTACCTCGCCACCCACGCGGAGCGGTGATGCCGTTACCCCCCAGGTGGCTACGCCGGTTGCTGTTCGCCCCCGCCGTGGTAGTGCTCGCCTTCGTCGTGGTCACCACGTTGCCGGTCTGGGCGCTCCTCGCCGCGGCCGGATCGCCGCTGGTCCCAGGTCGGTTGCGCCCGCTGCGGCTGCTCTGGATCGGCTGCGTCTACCTGGTCTGGAACGCCGCCGCGCTGCTCGCGCTCTTCGTGCTGTGGGTCGCCTCCGGCTTCGGCTGGCGGGTCCGGTCCCCGGCCTTCCAGCGCGCACACTACGTGCTGGCCGGCTGGTTCCTGCGGGTGCTGTTCTGGCAGGCCCGATGGACACTGCGGTTGCGTATCGACGTGGTGGGCACCGACCCGGACACCGCGCTGCCCGGCCGGCCCGAGCTGGTGCTCTGCCGGCACGCCGGACCGGGCGACTCGTTCATCCTGATCCACGGCCTGGTCAACTGGTTCAACCGGGAGCCACGGATCGTCCTGAAGGACAGCCTCCAGTGGGACCCGGCGATCGATGTGCTGCTCAACCGGCTGCCCAACCGCTTCATCGCGCCGACGCCGGAGCGCGGCGAGGAGACGGTACGCCAGGTCGGGCACCTGGCCGCGGGCCTGGACGACAACGACGCGTTCGTCATCTTTCCCGAGGGCGGCAACTTCACCCCCAAGCGGCGACTGCGCGCCATCGCCCGGCTGCGTTCCCTCGGCCTGGAACGGATGGCCCTGCGCGCCGAGCGGATGCGCCACGTCCTCGCCCCGCAGCCCGGCGGGGTGCTCGCCGCGCTGGACGCCGCCCCGGACGCCGGGGTCATCTTCGTCGCCCACACCGGACTGGACCGGATGCTCACCGTCGCCGATGTGTGGCGGGAACTGCCGATGGACAAGCAGATCGTGATGCGGTTCTGGTCGGTGCCGCCGGAGGAGGTGCCGGCCGGCCGGCAGCAACGCATCGACTGGCTGTTCGACTGGTGGGCACGGATCGACGAGTGGATCGCGGCCAATCGATGAGCGTGCGCAGCGCGGGCCTCGCGGCGGCGAACGAAAAGCCGGCTCGAAGGGGTGGTGCCGCGTAGGGTGCGGGCGTGGATCAGATCTGCGTGGTGACGACGGTCGTGGATGCGCGTTCGGTTGCCGACGTGCTGGCGGCCGCGGCCGTTGCCGGCCGGCTCGCCGCCTGTGCCCAGGTGGGCGGTCAGGTGGACAGCACCTACTGGTGGCGGTCCGGAGTGGAGACCAGCTCCGAGTGGTCGGTGCAGTTCAAGACCGCACCGGACCGGTTGGCCGCGTTGGTGGACCAGATCCGGGTCAGCCATCCGTACGAGGTACCGGAGATCCTGGTGTCCAGGGTGGACAGCGGCCATCCCGCGTATGCGACCTGGGTATACGAGCACACCCGACCCTGAGTACGCGGACTCTGGGTCGCGCCCCGGTCGGCTCCCGATGATGACCGGGTGGATGACACCCGCTATCCCTGCCCGGCCTGTGGCGCCCCGGCCGACCTGAGTACCGGCTGCACCGGCTGCCGGCGTGCGCCCGATCCGATCGCCGCCGAGGTGTTCCGGTTGGGCCGCGAGGTCGCCCAGCTTGAGCCCGAGGTGGACCGGGCCCGCCGCACGTACACCGAGCTGGCCGGTCGCCTGTCGGCCACGTCGCGGCGGCGGGCCGAGCTGGCGGCGGTCGTCCGCGCGGGGCTGGCGGCGTCCGCCGTGGCACGTTCGGTGCCTGCCGGTGGCCCGGCCCCGGTTGCCACGGCTGGTGCGGCACCGGGTGCGGCGGAGACGTCCACCCGGACGGTCCAGGGTCTGCTCTTCGTCCTCGGTGGACTGCTGCTGGGCACTGCTGCGGTGGTGTTCACCGCGGTGGCCTGGGCGTCGGTGGGGGTCGGTGGGCGGGCGTTGATCCTGGCCGCGTTCACCGCGCTCATGCTGGCCGTACCGCTGCTGGCCGTGCGGCGGGGACTGCGGGGCACGGCGGAGACGTTCGCCGCGGTCGGGTTGCTGTTGGTGGTGCTGGACGGGTACGCGGCCTGGTCGGTGGACCTGGCCGGGGTGGCCGGCTGGCCGGGTAGCCGGTACGCCGCGCTGGTCGGGGGGGCCAGCGCGGCGGTCGCCGTGGCGTACGGCCGGTGGAGCGGGTTGACCGGGCCGTGGTTCGCCGCCCTGCTTGCCGCCCAGCCGGTGGTGCCGCTGCTCGCCGTCGCGGCCGAACCAGGCCCGACCGGTTGGACGCTGGTCCTGCTCGCGGTGGCGCTGGGAAACCTGGGGGTGCTGGTCAGGCTGCGCGGCCAAGCCGGGACGGCGCAGCTCGGCGGCCGGGTGGTGGCGGGGGCCGCGCTCGTCGGCGCGCTCGTCGGCGCCGCTGCCGCTGCCCTGACGCCGTTGGCCCTCGGGCGGGTGGGTGGTTCGCCACTGCTGGCGGGGTTGCCGCTGGTGTTGGTCACGCTGACCGGTCTCGGTGCGGCCTGGATTCTCGGCGAGCGGGCGCTGCGGGCGGCGGCCGCCGGGCTGCTGGTGCCGGTACTCGCGGTCGCCCTGCTCCGCCCGGTGGCGGAGCTGTGGCCGTCGATGCTGCCGCTCGCGGCGGCGATGGTGGCGCTCGGGCTGGCCGTCGCGGTGCGCAGCCTGCCGGCCACGACCGAAGATGGGGCGGCCGACGTCGGCGGTTGGCGGATCGGCCCACGCACCGGCGCGATGCTGGTCGCGGGGGGCACGGCGCAGGTGGCCGTACTGGCCACCGCCGCGTTGGCGCTCGCCACCGTGGGTCGCTCGCTGCCACCGTGGCGCGGGGCGGAGACGGGACCGGGCCTGCACTGGGGCTGGCAGTTGGCACCGGTCGTGGCGGTGGCGGTCGCCGCGACGGTGCTGCTGCTGCCCCGGCGGGCGCGAACGGTGCTCGCCACGGCCGGCGCGGTGGCGGTGCTGCTCGCCCTGCCCGCCGGCTGGGCGGCCTCCTGGCCGGCGGTGGTGGCCGTCGACCTGGTCGGCGGGGTGGCGCTGCTGCTCGCCGTGCTGGCCCTTCCGGCGACCCGTTCGGCCGTCCTGCTCACCTGCGCGCTGGGCGGTGCCGTCCTGCTCGGACACGGGCTGCTGGTCGCGCTGGCTGCCCCGGCCGGCGTCCTGGTGGCACTCGGCGTCGTCGTCCTGGTCGGGCTGGCGCTGGCCGTCCGGCGGGGCACCGGGGCGTACCGGTGGGTGGCCGGTGTGGGTCTGCTGGTCGCGCAGCTCGCGCTGCCCGGGATCGTCGTGGTGGCGCTGTTCGCCGGTGGCGCGCCGCCGTGGTGGCAGGCCCGGCTCGCGCTGATGGCCGCCGGGCTCGCGCTGGTCGCGGTGCTCGTGGCGCGTCGTCACCGGGCGGAGCTGATCGGGTACGCGGTGACCGGTGCCGTGGTCGCCGTGACCGTACCCGGCCTCGCGCCGCTGGTGGTGGCCGGCAACGAGCCGATCGCCCTGTACGCCGCACTGGCGGCGCTGGGTGTGGCGCTCGTCGTCCGCTGGGATCGACCGGAGGCCGTCGCCCACCAGCCGGCCTGGTCGAGCGCTTCGCCGGTCGGGGGTGCGGCGGTCGGGGGTGCGGCGGTCGGGGGTGCGGCGGTCGGGGGTGCGGCGGTCGGGGGTGCGGCGGTCGGGGGTGCGGCGGTCGGGGGGTCGGCGGTCGGGAGTGCGGCGGTCGGGGGGTCGGCGGTTGGGGGGTCGCCGGTTGGGGGGTCGCCGGTTGGGGGGCCGGCGGTCGGAGGATCGGCGGTGGTTGGGGGGCCGCCGGCGATCCTCCGGTCGGGTCCGGTGCTGGCGGTGGGTGGCGCGCTGGCGGTGGTCGCTGTCCTGGCGGCCCTGCCGAGGGTGGTGGCCGCACTCGTGTCGCCGTACGACGGTCCGGCGGGGCTCTGGTCGGGAGTGCCCACGGTCGTCGCGGATCCGGCGGCGCTGCCCGTCGGGTTGGCGTTGGTCGTGCTGGCGGTGGCCGTCGTGCTCGCCGGTCGGCGGCAGGCTGGCCGGCCGGCGCTGCCCGCGCTGGCGTTCACCGACGTGGCGCTGCCCGCGCTGCCGTTCGCGGCTGCGGCGCTGCCGGTGCTGCTCGTCGCGGCCGGCGCGCCGTGGCCGGTGCTGCCCGCCGCGGTGCTGCTCGCCGGGTTGGCGGCGGTGCTGCTCGCCGCGTTGGCCGTGCCCCGCCCGACGCTCGCGCCGATCGCGGTACCCCTGGGTGTGGTACTGACCGCCTCCGGGGTGGTGGGGCTGCTGGCCACCCGGGCCGGGTCGCTCGCTGCCGAGGCGGCGCTGCTGGTCGCGGCGGTGATCGCCGCCACCGGGGGACGCAAGGCCGAGGTGCGTGTCGCCGGTTGCCTCGCGGCGGTGGGTGCGGCGTCCGCGCTGGCGGTGACCGCCGTACTGGCCGCCGGGCTGCCGGTGCGGGCGGCCGCGTACCCGCTGTTGGCGGTGGCCGCGCTGACGCTGGCCGTCGCCGCCGCCGCCACGCCGACGCGGGCGTTGGTCGGTCGGGTGCTGGACGCTGCCGCGCAGGCGGTGGCGCTGGTGGCGGCGGTGTTCGCCGTCGACGTGGCGCGGCACCTCGCCACCGTCTGCGTGCTCTGGGGCGTGGCCGTCGCGCTGCGGCTGCTGCGCCGGGGCGAGTCGGTCGGCCGGCGGTGGGTGTTCGCCGGCATCGCCGCCGGCAGCGAGCTGCTCGGCGGGTGGGTGCTGTTGGCCGCCGGCGGGGTGACGGTGCTGGAGGCGTACACCCTGCCGGCCTCGGCGCTCGCCCTCGGCGCGGGTCTGCTGGCGCTGCGCACCCGGCCGGGGCTGACCAGTTGGCCGGCCCTCGGCCCGGGGCTGGTCGCGGCGCTGCTCCCGAGTCTCGTGTCGGTGCTGGCCGGGGCGGACCCGCAGCCGTGGCGGCGACTGCTCCTCGGCGCGGCGGCCCTGGGCGCGGTCCTTGTCGGCGCGACCCGCCGATGGCAGGCGCCGGTGCTGCTCGGCGGCGGCGTGCTGGCGCTGTTGGCGTTGCACGAGGTGGCCCGAGGGTGGGACCTGCTGCCCCGGTGGATCTACCTCGGTGTGGGCGGGCTGGCGCTGGTCGGGCTGGCCGCGACCTACGAGCGGCGGCGGCGTGACCTGGCTCGGTTGCGGGCCACGGTGGCTCGGCTGGGTTGAGCCGCATCGATCGGGGGTAGTGCTCGCCCTACCCCCGATTCGGGGGTTGCCAGGGTTACTCAGCGCTACTGCTGACGAGAGACTTGAGAATAAGCCCGAGCCACCCCGGTTCAGGCACAGCGAAGCGGGAGCAGCAATGGCGCTCGGAGCGGTGGCGGAACCGCCGGTACGACGGCGAGGCAGTGACTACGCACAGTTGTCTCGGCGGATCAGCCAGGCGGGCCTGCTGGAGCGGCGCCCCGGTTGGTACGTCACCCGCATCGCGCTCACCCTCGGCGCCTTCGTGGCCGGCTGGATCGCCGTGTTCCTGCTCGGCGACTCCTGGTGGCAGTTGCCGCTCGCGGCGTTGCTGGCGGTGGCCACCACGCAGGTCGCGTTCCTCGGTCACGACGCCGGACACCGGCAGATGTTCCGGCGGAGGGGTCCCAGCGAGTTGGTCGGGTTGCTCGCCGGCAACCTGGCGGTGGGGCTCAGCTACGGCTGGTGGGTCGACAAGCACAACCGGCACCACGCCAACCCGAACCACGAGGACGAGGACCCGGACGTCGGCGCGGGTGCCCTGGTGTGGACGCCCGAGCAGGCGCTGGAGACCCGGGGGTTCGGCCGTTGGATGGCTCAGCGGCAGGCGTACTTCTTCTTCCCGATGCTGCTCCTGGAGGGTCTGAGCCTGCACGTGGCGAGCATCCGGGCGATCGTCGGCCGGGAGGACGGCAGGTACGCCGTACCGATGCGACACCGGGCGGTCGAGGCGGTGCTGCTCGTCGTGCACACCGTCGGTTACGTGGCGCTGCTGTTGGCGGTCATGTCCCCGGTCAAGGCACTGCTCTTCGCGGTCGTGCACCAGGCGCTGTGGGGTCTCTACATGGGCTGCGCGTTCGCGCCGAACCACAAGGGCATGCCGATGCCGACCGCCGAGGACGAGCTGGACTTCCTGCGTAAGCAGGTGTTGACCTCTCGCAACGTGCGGGGCAGCCGACTGGTGGACACCGCGCTCGGCGGTCTCAACTACCAGATCGAGCACCACCTGTTCCCGAACATGCCCCGCGCCAACCTGCGTCGGGCCCAGCCGATCGTCCGGGCCTACTGCGTCGAGCAGGGCATCCCGTACGCCGAGACCGGGCTGGTCGAGTCGTACCGGCAGGCGCTTGGTCACCTGCACGACGTAGGTCGGCCGCTGCGCGGCTGACCAGGTGCGGCGGACACGAGGTTTGATCGGTGGGGCGGCATCTGATGATGCCGCCCCACCGTCGCGTCCGGGCAGGTTGATCGTGACGGTGGGCTGGCCTCTGGTGGCACGGTGGCGTGTCCGGCTCGTCGGACGCGTCACCGGTAGGGTCTGCTCATGGCAGACCTGCTCACCGCGAACGCGGTGCGAGAAGAGCTGGACCGGTTGCCCGACTGGTCGGGCGACCCGACCGGCATCGGTCGTACGGCCCAGCTCGGCAGTTTCCCGGCGGCCATCGCGGTGGTGGACCGGGTGGCGACGGTGGCCGAGGAACTCGACCACCATCCCGACATCGACATTCGATGGCGGACCCTGACCTTCCGCTGTGTCACGCACTCGGCCGGTGGGGTCACCCACCGGGACATCGAGCTGGCCCGGCGGATCGACGACATCGTCCGGAGTGCGGCATGAGATTCGAGATCAGCAAGGTGCTGGACGCCATCGAGGGACGGGTCTGCACCGACCCGTCGCTGGCCCGAGCGGTGATCGACCTGGCCGAGGTGATCCGCTACCAGGACATCGACGGCGGTCGGCCGGCCAGCCTGCTGCGCCTCGGCATGGTCATCGACGCGCTCTCCCGCGAGTTGGAGGAGGACAGCGTCCAGGTCTACGCGGTGGTGCACCGGGCGCTGCTCTCCGACGCCGACCTGACCTCCAACGAGCGGATGGTGGTGCGCCGCTGGGCCGACGACGGGCTTGTCGAGGTGCTCGACAATCCGGGCGACCGGATGTTGGAGGTGGCCGACCTGCTCGGGTTGCCGGTGCTCAGCCGGGTCCGCTTCGACGGGCTGCGCGGGCGGTTCCCGTGGCTGGTCGAGCAGCCCGGTCGCGTGGTGGCCCCGGTGCCAGGCGCCGGCGGGCCGGCGTTCGTCGCGCACGTCGGCGGCGGGCACGCGCCGGTCGCCGGTAAGCGCTCGCCGACCGGGGTCAAGCTGCTGGCCCGGCAGTGGCGCTGCCCGGAGTCGGGGTGCGCGCTGTTCGGCGGCGGTGGCGGGGGCGGCGCGTTCGCCGACCTGGCCGGGGGCGCGGACCGCAGCCCGGCCGCGCAGCCGCCGCCCGCGCTGCGCAACGGTGCGCCGACCTGCCCCCGACACGGCGTACGCCTTGGCGACGGCGGTCCTCGGCCGCGTACCGAGGTGCTCGCGGTACGCGTCGGTGGCCTGGTCCGGCGGCGGTTCGTGCTGAGCGAGGAGCAGCCGCTGGTGGCCGGTCGGGCTCCCGAGCAGGACGGCGGGATCATGCTCGGGCAGTGGCTCAACGACGAGGCCCGGCGGTGGATCAGCCGTGGTCACGTCCAGTTCGAGCTGCGGGTCGGCGAGGTCATCGTGACCGACATCAGCACCAACGGCTCCGGCATCCGCCCGGCCGGCTCGATGACCGAGTCGGACCGTATCCCGCTGGCCCCGCAGCAGTCCCGGGTGCTCGGCGAGAACGACATGGTGGAGCTGTACCCGGGGGTGCAGATCGGCCGGGCCGAGGAACTGCCCACCGGTGCCCCGTTCACCCCCACCTCGGTGATGGCCGAGGCTCCGACGATGGCCATGCGCCTACCCCGCCCCTGACCCCGGCCCGGTGCCCTGACCCCGGCCGGGCGCCCTGGACCCTGACCCCGGCCGGGCGCCCAGGATCCGCCGTGGACCCTGACCCCGGCCGGGGCGCCCAAGATCCGCACATGGACCCTGGCCCCGGCCGGGCGTCCAGGATCCGCCCTGGACCCTGGCCCCGGCCGGGCGTCCAGGATCCGCCGTGGACCCTGGCCCCGGCCGGGCCCCTAAGATCCGCACAAGAACAGGGAAAGTGCTGCCTCGGACGTCATCGAGGCAGCACACGGGGGCGGGACGAGTGGTG
>NZ_JBEXHQ010000083.1:0-17805 GCF_040607915.1 Micromonospora sp. NPDC005215
GTTCTTCGTACTTCCGGGGGGGTTTTGCCTCCAGCCCGGGGGTGGGTTTTCCGCGGTTTTTTGCGGCCGGCGTGGGGGCCCGCACCCCCCGCCCCCCACGGCACGTCAGCCCTTCACGCAGACGACCTGCTTGAGGTGCGCGACCACCTCGACCAGGTCCTCCTGCTGGGCCATCACCTCGGTGATGTCCTTGTACGCGCCGGGAATCTCGTCGACCACCCCGGCGTCCTTACGGCACTCCACCCCGGCGGTCTGGGCGGCCAGGTCGTCGGTGCTGAACGTCCGCTTGGCCTGCGCCCGCGACATCCGCCGCCCGGCCCCGTGTGAGGCCGAGCAGTACGCGTCCGGGTTGCCCCGGCCCCGCACGATGTACGACCCGGTGCCCATCGAGCCGGGAATGATGCCCAGGTCGCCCCGGCCGGCTCGGATCGCGCCCTTGCGGGTGACGAGCACCTCCACCCCGTCGTAGCTCTCCTCGGACACGTAGTTGTGGTGGCAGGAGATGGGCTCGTCGTACCCGACCTGCGGGAAGTGCTCGCGCACCACCCCGCAGAGCAGGGCCAGCATGACGGCCCGGTTGCGCCGCGCGTACTCCTGCGCCCACCACAGGTCCCGCCGGTACGCGTCCATCTCCGGCGTCCCGGCGAGGAACACCGCCAGGTCCCGGTCGGGCAGGTCGACGTTGTGCGGCAGCCCTCGGGCCACCCCGATGTGCCGCTCGGCCAGCTCCTTGCCGATGTTGCGCGACCCGGAGTGCAGCATCAGCCACACCCGGCCCTCGTCGGCGCCGCCCTGCTCCAGGCAGACCTCGATGAAGTGGTTGCCACCGCCGAGGGTGCCGAGCTGCCGCTGCGCCCGCGTCTCCAGCTGCGCCACCCGCCGGTCCAGGCCGGCGAACCGGCCCCAGAAGTCGTCCCAGCCGGCCTGCTCCAGGCCACGGACCCGGCGCGGGTTGACCGCCTCCTGCCGCTGGGCGAAGCCGACGGGGATGGTGGCCTCGATCGCGGAACGCAGCCCGGCCAGGTCGTCCGGCAGGTCCGCGGCGGTCAGCGAGGTACGCACCGCCGACATTCCGCAGCCGATGTCGACGCCGACCGCCGCCGGCGAGACGGCCTGCCGCATCGCGATCACCGAGCCGACGGTGGCGCCCTTGCCGAAGTGCACGTCGGGCATGACGGCGACGCCCTGCACCCAGGGCAGCGCGCCGATGTTGCGCAGTTGCCGGGCGGCCTGCGGCTCGATGGCGTACGGGTCGGTCCAGACCCGGACCGGTGCCCGGGTGCCGGCGAGAGGGGTGAATCCCATAGCGGTCTCCTTCTGTCGTGCGATGACCGTTAATGATCAGGTTTGAGCCGGGCGGCGCCCGGCGGCGGTGGACGGACACGAAACGGCCGCCCGATCCCGGTGGGATGGGCGGCCGGCGGACGCGTCAGCGTCGCTTCAGTCGCGCCACCCCGGCTCATTGCGCCGCAACGCCCGACAGACACAGGTTGTGGTGGTGCCGAGCAGCGCCGCGCGGGCAGGGAGAAGGCGCCAGGCGGCAGCGGTACGGATGCGTCGTGGCACTGCGTACTCCCTTCGGGGTGTGCTCGGTCGACCTTGCGTGGACGAGCGTAGGAGGACCGCGACGTGTCCGCAATGGATATCGCCGTTACCGGCCGCCGACCCGGCGGGCCACCGCCAGCAGATACTCCTTGCGATCCAGCGGATTGTTGTCCCAGCGGACCCGGGTGGGGGCGGGACCGGACACCGGGCGGTACCTGTCGAACTCGGTCTCCAACACGCCCTCACCCCGGGTCAGCGCGGGTAGCCGACGCTCCAGCGCGTGCACCAGCCCCGCGGGGATCTCGCCCCGCACCAGGTACGACGTGCCGTGCCCGACGGTGTCGGTCGGCACCGCGTCCAGTCGGGTCAGCGCGGGCAGCAGCGTTCCGAGGACGTCACCGGGCACCTCCAGCCGGAAACGGTGCACCGGCTCGTGGACCCGCGTGCCGGCACTGGTGAGCGCGGCCATCAGCACCAACGGAGTGAGACTGCGGAAATCTCCGGCCGTGCTGGACATGCTCTTGTCGAAGCTGCCGTGCGAATGGCTCTGCCGTGCCCAGTAGCCGGCGTGGGTCATCGTCACCTCGCAGTCGGGAACCTCCCACCCGCGCAGACCCTGGCGCAGGGTCCGACGCACGGACTCCTCCACGGCGACGAAGAAGGCAGGTGGCATCGAACCCAGCTCGACGCCGAGTCGGAAACTCACCCCGGCACCGGTCGGCGCCGGCGCGACCCGCAGCCCGACGGTGGCCAGGAAGGGGTTGGGCGCCACCGCGATCACCTCGACCGCCTCGCCGACGCCGCACACCCGCTCCACGTGCACAGTGCTGCTCTCCCGGAACGTCACCCGCACGCCGAAGTCGTCGGCCAGGGTGGCCTGGATGACCTCCTTCTGCACCTCGCCGTAGAGCGACACGCTGATCTCGTGCTGCCTGTCGTCCTGCCGCAGGTTGATGAGCGGGTCCTGCTCGGCGAGCTGGCTCAGCGCCGCGTGCAGCGTGGCCCGGTCGACGGGGCGCGCCGGCACCACCACCGTCTCCAGCGTGGGTGGCGCGAAGTGGCGGCCCGCGCCGGCACGTTCCGGGGGTACGCCGACCGGGTCGCCGATCCGCGCCTCCGTGAGACCCCCGAGTCGGGCGATGTGGCCGGCGCCAACCGACGACGCCACCACGTCGGCCCCCAGGCTGGCGACACGTATCGCCGTGACCAGCGCGGCATCGGCCGCGCCGACGCGGACCCGGTCGCGGACCCGGATCGTGCCGGCGAAGAGCCTGACCAGGGCGACCTTCTCCCCCGCCGGACCCCGCTCGATGGCGAACACGGTGCCGGAGACCGGGGCGTCCACGTCGCCCTGGCCGGCGGGCAACAGTTCGGTGATCCCGGCGATCAACGCGTCCACGCCGGCGCCGGTGATCGCCGAGCCGGCGTACACGGGCAGCACCAGCGCCCGGCCGGTCTGCGTCGCCAACGCACGGCGCAGTCGCGGGTACGGCACCGCGGACGCGTCCGCCACCCAGTCGGCGAGCAGCCCGTCGTCCTGCCCGGCGAGCACGTCGAGCAGCCGGTCGACGAAGGCGGCGTCGGCAGGACCCCACGAGGAGCAGTGGGCGTCGCGGGTCCCCGGCATCGTCACCGAACCCATCGCCACCACGGCCGGGGTGAGCTTCTCCACGACGGCCCGGACGACCCGCTCGGGGTCCGCCCCGGCCCGGTCGACCTTGTTGACGAAGATCAGCGTCGGGATGCGCAGCCTGCGCAGGGTCCGCATCAGCACGCGGGTCTGCGGCTGCACCCCCTCCACCGCGGAGATCACCAGCACGGCGCCGTCGAGCACGCCGAGCACCCGCTCGACCTCGGTGATGAAGTCCGGGTGACCGGGCGTGTCGATCAGGTTGACTGTCACGTCCTCCAGCACGAAGGAGACGACAGCCGAGCGGATGGTGATCCCGCGTTGTCGCTCCAGGGCCAGGGAGTCCGTACGGGTGCTGCCCGCGTCAACACTGCCGAGCTGGTCGGTCACACCGACGTCGTGCAGCAGCCGCTCGGTCAGACTGGTCTTACCGGCATCGACGTGAGCCAGGATGCCGAGGTTCAGGGTTTTCACGCAGCGTCAGGTCCTTCAGATAGGCGACAGATCCCTTCTGGCCGGACATCGACGCAGCGCGCATTGGTGCTCCCTGAAGGTTGGTGGCGGTTTCGGGTAGTTCAGCAGGCCGTCGCGGGTCGGGCAACCGATTAACCGGCGCCGCCGTTCATCATCTGTGCGACTCCGCGACGCCGCGTACTAACCTGGCGCGGCTAGGTTCGCGCGGGCACTTCGGCCCCTGTTCAGGGAGAACCACAATCACCGCCACCTGGCCGTTGCGTCGCGCCGCCACCGTCGCCACCCCACCGGACCCACCTCGGGCGGACGCGCGACGGCGGACGGACGACACCCGGTCCGGCTGGACGATGGCCGGTTGGGTGATCCCCGCGCTCGTCGCGCTGGCGCTGGGCGGGTGGCGGCTGACCGGCCCGGCGCTGTGGGCCGACGAGTTGGCCACCTGGGGCGCGGTCCGGTTGAGCTGGTCGCAACTGTGGCAGCTCGCCGGTTCGGTGGACGGGGTCCTGACCCCCTACTACGCCCTGATGAAGGTGTACGTCGCCGTGGCCGGCACGTCCACCGCCGCGTTGCGGCTGCCCTCGGTCGCCGCCTGCACCGTCGCCACGGTGGTGGTGACCGCGCTCGGGCGGCGACTCGGCGGCGCCGGGACCGGCCTGCTGGCCGGGCTGCTCTTCGCGATCCTGCCGGTGACGTCGCGCTACGCGCAGGAAGCCCGGTCCTACGCCCTGGTGATCCTCGGTGCCGCTGTCGCCATGTGGTGCCTGATCCGGCTACTGGAGGAGCCCGCGCGCCGGCACCTGGCCGGGTACGCCGCCGCCGTCGGTTTCGTGGGGCTGCTGCACCCGCTCAACGGCCTGCTGATGCTCGCGGGTCACGCCGCCGCGGTCGGCTGGTGGCAGCTTCCCCGACGAGCCGCCGGCTGGCGGACCGTACGGCGGTGGGCGACGGCGGCCGGCGTGGGAGTGCTGCCGGCGCTCGCGCTGTCCGCCTGGGGCTGGGGGCAGAGCGCCCAGGTGTCCTGGATCAAGCTTGTCGACCTGGGTGCCCTCCAGGCGTTCCCGGAACGGCTCTTCCACTCCGCGGCCGTCGGCGGGCTCGTCCTCGTCCTCGCGGTTCTCGGCGTCCGCCGCGAACCGGCGTACGTCTGCCTGGCCGGCGCGGCGTTCGTCCCGATGGCGCTGCTGCTGCTCGCCGGCACCCAGCTGCACGTGTGGGTGGCCCGCTACGTGCTTGTCGTGCTGCCGGCGCTGGCCGTCCTCGCGGCCTGCGCCCTGGCCCGCGTCGGACGGTCGTCGGCCCTCGTCGCGACCGGCCTGGCGGCCGTCCTCGCCCTACCCGCACACGTGACCATTCGCGCCCACGCCGGTCACAGCCAGGACTCGTACCGCGTCGCGTCGGTCATCGGTCCCCGCTACCGACCCGGCGACGTCGTGGTGTTCCCGGACCGCCACCCGAGCATCCCGTGGTCACCACGGGACATCTACGAGCGCTACCTGCCCGCCCCACGCCCCCCGGACGTGCTGCGCGTCGCCCCGCAGCGCAGCGACGGCAGGTTCCTGGCAACGGAGTGCCCGGACGCCGCCTGCCTCGGCACACCACAGCGCATCTGGGTCATCGGAGCCGACCCCTCGGCCGACCCGCTCGGCGACATGACGCCCGGCAAACGGGAACGGATCAGCGCCGGCTACCGGGAGGCGCAGCGCTGGCGCTACCCGCTGCTGAGCATCAGCCTCCTGGAGCCCGCGACGTGAGAGCCCGGCGAGCGCGACCGCTCAGGTGTCGTAGCCGCCCCGCCGGCGTCGCCGATAGGCGTAGGCGACCGCGGCGAGCAGCGGTCCCCACAAGAGCAGCGGGAGGTAGCAGGCGTAGAAGATCGCCGCCTCCCCCGCGCCGCGCTGGGTGGGGAAGTTCCCCGGGAGCGGTGTGCCGCCCATGGTGACCCCGGCGAAGATCCGGGCGAAGGCGGTGGTCCACGCGACGGTCAGGACCGTCGCGTGGAGCGTCGCGGGGATGAGCGCGGCAAGCATCGGCACCCGGCGGCCACCCAGCCCGACGTCGTCGCGGAACGCGACCGGAAGCCGCCAGAGGCCCGCCGGCAGCACTGTGAACGGGATGGCGTAGGCGGCGATTCGCGCCCATCGGGGCACTCCCGCCACCGGGGCGTGGGCGGCGCGCCACGCCCCGGTCAGCTGATTTTTCGGCGTCATGCCGCTCACGCTAGGAATCGGGCGTGAGCGGCACCTCCCTCCGGCGAGGGAGTGGACTCCCCGGTCAGGACTGCGGCGCCAGCCGGAACGACTGCGCCGCGGTGCCGTTGCAGGTGTACTGGATGAGCTGGACGCTGTCCGCAGTGGACGCTCCCGGCACGTCGAGGCACTTGCCGCTGAGCCGGTTGACAAGGCGGTAGTAGCCGCCGCCCTCCGATTCGGCACGCCACTGCTGGTTGTTGCCACCGCTGTAGGACCAGAGCTGGATCGGCGCCGAGTCGGCGGTCGACCGGTCGGTCACGTCGAGCACCTGGCCGCTGTTGGTGCGGTTGTTGACCCGCAGGTAGCCGCCGCTGGTCGGCGCGAACTGGTACTGCTGCGCCGCGCTGCTGTTGCAGGAGTACTGCTGGATGGCGGTGCCGTTCGCGCTGGCGGCGGCGCGCGCGTCCACGCACTTTCCGCTGGCCCGGTTGACAGCGGTGTGCCAGGCGGTCGGCGAGATGCCGTCGCTCGGCGGAGGCGTGGTCGGGGGGACGGTGCCGGCGCCGGCGAGCCAGTGCAGACCGTCGATCAGCAGCTGATTCTGCTGCGCGCTGTCGAACGTCGACGACAGCCCGGTGTTGGTGCTGTAGTTCATGGCGTTGTGGCCGAAGTTGGCGTAGAGCATCTTGTACTGCCTGTTGCTCCACACCAGGGGGTAGTACCCGCCGTACCAGGACTGGTTGGGGTCGGTGCCGACCGGGAAGCTGGAGGCGTCGACCGAGGCGAGGATGTCGATGTTCGGGTTCTGCCGCAGGTCGTTGCTCCAGGAGTACCACTCGCTTATCGACGAGGGAAACGTCGCGGGCAGGTTCCGGGTGGCCGGGTGGGTGCGGTTGTCGGCGCGCATGGTGACCCTGGTCGGTCCCCAGGTGTTCGTCTGGAACGAGCCGGTGCCGAGGAAGGTGTTGTAGTACCAGCTCCAGCTGGACGGGTTGTCGGTCCACGCGCTGACGTGGAAGCCCAGCCACGCCCCACCGTTCTGCATGTACTGCTGGAACGCCGCGCGCTGCGCGGTGGGCGGCGCGTCGTCCAGGAACATGACGACCTTGTACTGGGCCAGGTTGGCGGTGTTCAGCAGACTCCAGTTGTTCGTGGCCTCCCAGGAGAAGCCGTACTGGGCGGCGGCCTGGGGGAACCAGGCTCGGGCGTCCTTGACGAAGTCGATGTGCGCGGCGTCCCAGGTGCCGTTGTAGAAGGCCAGGACCTTGAACGTCGGCGCGGCCTGCGCGGACCGCGAGGCGGTGACCGCGAGACCAGCGGTCAACGCGACGACGAGGGCGACGAACAACGACAGGATTCGTCTGGTACGGGAGGAGAGTTCTGCGATCACCTGATCGTCCCTTCGGTGGGGACGCGCGCCGCCGCGTCGACCTGAATCATCTGTTCACAAGGTTTACAGATAGACGAAAGGTTATGCGGCGGCACCGGTCGCGTCAATCGTGGATCGGATGATCGGGTGGGATTCCCGGGACAACGGGTAACCCCGCCCGGTGACCAGCCCGGACGCCGTCGACGTCGACGAGCCCCTCGCCGTCGACGTGCCCGCCGCGCCACACGACGCCAGCGGCGAGTGGGTGCCGACCCGTGACCTCGCCGGGCTCGCACCCGCGGCCCGGCCCGCCCGCCGCTGGACCCCGCGCCGGGTGGTGGCCACCCCGGCCGCGCTGGAGCACCCGCACGGCCAGCGGATCGTCGAACGGGTGCAGGCACAGGGCATCGAGGTGGAACACCTGCGATCCAACCGGCTCACCGGGGTACGCGGACAGACCGACCGGGAGACGTACGCAAGAGCCAAGGCCACCATGGCGATCGTGGTCAGCCCACCCTCGCGGCGCACCCTGCAACCCATCGCGCCCAGCGCCGACTGGCGGGTCGACCTGGCCGAAGGCTGCCCGGCGCACTGCCAGTACTGCTACCTCGCCGGCTCACTGTCCGGCCCGCCGGTGACCCGGGTGTACGCGGACCTCGACGACATCCTGGCCGGGCTGGCCGCGTACGCCGGACGCGGGACGGTGACCAGCCGCAACGCGCGACGCGCCGACGAGGGCACCACCTTCGAGGCGTCCTGCTACACCGACCCCCTCGCGTTGGAGCACCTGACCGGCAGTTGGCGGCGGGCGGTGCAACACTTCGCCGCCTGGGACGCGCCCGTGCAGCTGCGCTGGACCACCAAGTACGCCGACGTGGACACCTTCGTCGGGCTGCCGCACGCCGGCCGTACCCGGGTCCGGCTCAGCGTCAACTGCGCCCCGGTCAGCGAACGGTTCGAGGGCGGCACCGCCCGGGTGCCGGACCGGCTGGCCGCGCTGCGCCGGCTCGCGCTCGACGGCTACCCGGTCGGGCTGACCATCGCCCCGATCATCGCGCTGCCCGACTGGCGGGACCGCTACGGCGAGTTGCTCGACCAGGTCAGCGCGGCGGTCGACGGGGTGCCGGAGCTGGACCTGACCGCCGAGCTGATCACCCACCGGTTCACCCCGGGCAGCAAGGAGGTGCTCCTGGGCTGGTACCCGCGCACCCGGCTGGAGATGGACGAGGAGTCGCGCAGCCGCAAACACGGCAGGTTCGGCGCGGTGAAGTACGTCTACCCGCGCGACACCATGGCCGAGCTGCGCGGCTGGTTCACCGCCGAACTCGCCTCGCGGGTGCCGGCCTGCCGGATCCTCTACTGGACCTGAGCTCAGCCGACCGACGAGCGGGCGACCGGCGCGGTGAAGAACGTGTCCGGGTACGGCTCGTCGCGCAGGCTGTAGTGCCACCACTCAAGCTCGTAGTTGACGAATCCGGCGTCAATCATCAGCCGCCGCAACAGGAGCCGATTGTCCCGGGCCACGCCGGTGATGCGGGGGTCGGCAGTGTGCGCCCGGGAGTCGAAACAGTCGAAGCCCGTACCCATGTCGATGCTGTTGTCGGCGAAGCGCTGCCCCCGGGGCGCGGTGCAGGCGACCAGCGGCTGCCCGGCCCGGTACGCGGGCTGGTTGGCGGCGGGGTCGTCCACCAGCGTCAGGTCCATCGTGCTGCCCCGGCTGTGCGCGGTGGGCGCCCCGATGTAGCCGTCGGCGAAGAGCCGGTCCTTGGCCAGGTCCGGGTAGAACTCGGCCTTGGTCTGCTGCTCGCCGGGGCGCTTCGACCAGGCGACGAAGTCGTCCACCGCCGGCTGCGGGCGGTAGCAGTCGTACACCTTGAGGCTGTGTCCACCGGCCAGCGCGGCGTCCTGCACCCGGCGCAGCGACTCGGCGGCCTGCCGGGTGAGCAGGCACAGCGGCTCGGGGTAGCCGGTGATCGGGCGGCCCACGAAGTTGTGCGCCGTGGCGTAGCGGATGTCGGAGTGGATGCGCGGGTCGAGGTCGGTCAGCACCACGAACCCGGGCAGCCGCCCTGCGGCGGAGCTGGACGTCGCGGGAGTGGGCCGGGGGGTGGGACTCACCGGCGTCGACTGCGGCGCGGCCGGCGCGGGGCGGGACTCCGGCCGCGAGCAACCGCCGAGCAGCGCGGCGAACGCGAGCACGACGGCGATCCGGTGACCCACCCCTCCTGTCTATCAGCCGGGCCGGCACCGCGGGCCGGATGCACCCGTTCCGGGTCGGCCCCGCTCAGCATCGCGGCCCTGGTCAGCCCTCGGTCAGGTGGGCGCGTAGGAAGACCAGCGCCGACTCGTCGTCGTCGATCCCGCCGGCCTCGTGGCCGTTGTAGCGCCACACCGCCAACTCGGTCGGCCCGGCGTGCGCGTTGACCGCCGCGTAGACCGTCGACGGCGGCACGATCTCGTCCATCAACGCCACGGAGTACCGCGCCGGGCGGCGGCAGCGCCGGGCGAAGTTGACGCCATCGACGTACGCGAGGGTGGTCAGCACCCGCTCCTCGGCACCGCGGTGGATCGCCAGGTAGTCGCGGATCTCCCGGTAGGGGCGGGCGGCGGTGGTCACCACCGCGCGCGGGATGTCGCAGAGGAACGGCACGAACGCGACCACCGCCCGCACCCCGGGTGCCAACGCGCCGGCCGCGAGCGCCAACCCGCCGCCCTGGCTGTGCCCGAGCACCGCCACCCGGGTCGGGTCGACGAGCGGCAGGGTCCGGACGGCGTCCACCGCCCGGACCGCGTCGGTGATCAACCGCCGGTAGTAGTAGGTCTTCGGGTCGGCGATGCCCCGGGTGGTGACGCCGGGCGCCTCCGGGCCGGCCGCGCCGAGGTCCGGGGTGTCGCCTCGGCTCCATCCCGAGCCCTGCCCCCGGGTGTCCATCTGCAGGTGCGCGAACCCCGCCGCGGCCCAGAGCAGGTTCTCCAGCGGGTGCCCGCGCCCACCGCCGTAGCCGGCGAACTGGACCACCGTCGGCAACGCCGTGGCGGCACCGCGAGGCACCCGCAGCCAGGCCCGCACGGTCTGGCCGGCGAAACCCGCGAAGGTCACGTCGAACACGTCGATGCTGTCCAGCTCGGTCGCGACCGGCTCGGCCCGCACCGGCCAGCCGGCATGCCGGGCCTCCGCCAGGGTGTCGGCCCAGAAATCGTCGAAGTCCGCCGGTTCCTGGACGACGCCGCGGTAGTCACGCAGCTGTTCCTCAGGTAGATCGGTGTACATGCCGTCCTTCGGTCCGACGAACTTCCGGAAAGATTCCGTAACTTCGCCGAACGCTAGAACCGACCTGGCATGTCGTCAACCCCCGTCGGTGAGGCAAGATGACGCGTGGAACGGGCACACCGTTCCGGGATCCTCGGTTGACGACATCTCGCTGTCGTTCTTCCGGCTCGGTGAAGGAGACGCGGGTGGGCGCGGACGACGGACGCAGGGTGACCATCACCGCGATCGCACGGGAAGCCGGGGTGTCGGTGCCAACCGTGTCGCGGGTCCTCAATGGTCGCTCCGATGTCGCCCCGGACACCCGGGAGCGAGTCGAGGAGTTGCTGCGCCACCACGGCTACCGGCGACGCACCAGCCGCAGCGTTCGCCGCGCCGGCCTCGTCGACCTGGTCTTCAACGACCTGGACAGCCCCTGGGCCGTGGAAATCATCCGGGGCGTGGAGGACGTCGGGCACGGCGCGGGTGTCGGCACTGTCGTCTCCGCGATCCACCAGCAGCCCACCGCGGCCCGGCAGTGGCTGCAGAACCTGCGCACCCGGGCCACCGACGGCGTCATCTTCGTGACCTCGCACCTGAGCCCGCCGCTGCACGCGCAACTGCGCCGCCTCAACGTGCCGGTGGTGGTCGTCGACCCGGCCGGGGTGCCGGCCATGGACGTCCCGACGATCGGTGCCACCAACTGGGCCGGCGGGCTCGCCGCGACCGAACACCTGCTCGCGATCGGGCACCGGCGCATCGGCCTGGTGGCCGGGCCGACGCACCTGTTGTGCAGCCGGGCGCGGCTCGACGGTTACCGGGCCGGGTTGGAGAGCGCCGGGGTGCCGGTGGACGACGCCCTGATCTACCCGGGCGACTTCTACCACGCCTCCGGGTTCGCCGGCGGGACCGCGCTGCTCGACCTCGCCGACCCGCCGACCGGCATCTTCGCCGCGAGTGACCAGATGGCCTTCGGCGTCTACGAGGCCATCCGGCGCCGCGGGCTGCGGGTGCCGGACGACGTGAGCGTCGTCGGCTTCGACGACCTGCCGGAGGCCCGCTGGGCGTCGCCACCGCTGACCACTGTGCGGCAGCCGTTGGTCGAGATGGGACGGTTGGCGGCACGGACCGTGCTGCGCCTGGCCCAGGGTGAGGGCATCGACTCGCCGCGGGTGGAACTCGCCACGGAACTGGTCGTCCGCGACAGCACCGCCCCACCGTCCGGGTCGCCCGGCCCGTCGTGACGGTCGGAACTGGGCCGGAAACCGGTTGGATCAGTTCCGATCCGCTCCCGAAAATTTCGGGTTGGCTCCCGCTGGCGTGGTGAGCGACCGAGAGTCGCCCACCACGCCGCGTGCTCAGTGGTGGTGGTGCGCGCGGATGGCCTGACGAATGGTCACCGGCAGCGCGGGCGCGCCGTCGACCGGCGCCGGGTCCTCGGCGGTCGGTGCCACTCCCCCAGCGGCGATCCGGTCCAGGGTGGCCAGCCCGGCCGCGTCGACCTCGCCGAAGATCGTGTAGTTGGGGCGCAGCGCCGAGTTGGCGTAGACCAGGAAGAACTGGCTGCCGTTGGTGTCCGGCCCCGCGTTGGCCATGGCCAGCACACCCCGGGCGTACACCCGGCGTTCCCCGGTCGGGTCGGTGGGCGCCGGCGGCAGGCCGGTCGGCAGCTCGTCGCGGTACCGGTATCCCGGGCCGCCCTCGCCGGTGCCGGACGGGTCACCGCACTGCAACACGCTCAGCGTGGGGTACGCGGTGAGCCGGTGGCACGGGGTGCGGTCGTAGAAACGCTTGCCGACCAGGTGCAGGAAGCTCTGCACGGTGCACGGCGCGGCGGCCCGGTCCAGCGTCAACCCGATCGGTCCGTGGTTGGTCGTCAGTGTCACCCGGACGCTGCCCCGGGCCGGGGTGCGCCGCGGGTCGGGCGGCAGCGGCACCGGCCGGGCCGCCGGCTCGTCGGGTGTCTCGGTGTACGCGCACGGGCCGTGGGTGGTGCGCGGCGGTCGGGTGGCGGCGTCAGCAGCGGCGGAAGTGCTGGTGGAGTCGGCTGGCGCGGCGACCGCGCTGGCGGACCCCCCGACGACGAGCGCCCCGGCGAGGGCGGTCACCCCCGCGAGGCGGGACAGGGCGCGCACCGGCCGGCGGGGTGCCGCCCCGCCGGGGCGCGGTTCGAGTTCACTCGACACTGTGATCCTCCTGGACTCGTGGTGCCAGAAAGACCGGAGTCTATGGACGTCAGCGTCCGATGTCGATCCGTCAGGGCAGCCGACGACGACGCCGCCACAGCAGCCCGCCCAACAGCGCCAGCACCCCCGCGCCGCTCACCGCGGCCACCGACCACAACCACCCCGAGCCGGTACGCGCGGGCCCGCTAGCCGCCGCCGGCCGAGGCGCACCGGGCCCAGCCAGCGCGGACGGCGCCGCCGACGCGGTGGCGTTCAACTCCCCCGCTTCGACCAGCCGGCCGACGGAGGCGTCCCGGGGCAGCGTGAAGCCCCAGTCCAGCAGGGCCGCACCCTGCTCCCAGCCCCGCAGCGGCGCCGATTCGGCACCCAAGAGGGTCACCACCAGCCGTCGTCCGCCGCGTTCCGCCGCACCCACGTAGGTGTGCCGGGCCAGATCGGTGAAGCCGGTCTTGCCGCCGAGCGCGCCCGGGTACCGGTAGATGAGCTGGTTCTCGTTCTGGATCTGGAAACCCTTTGTGCGCTGCGCCCGCTGGGTGGGAATCTCCGTCTGCTCGGTCAGCGCGTACCGGCGGAAGGTCGGCTCGGCGAAACAGGCCCTGGCGATCAGCGCCAGGTCGTACGCGCTGGTGAACTGCCCCTTGCCGTCCAGCCCCGACGGGGTGACCGCGTGTGTCTGGAGTGCGCCGAGGTGCTGCGCGTGCTCGTTCATGGCGCGTACGCCGGCGGCGCTGTCCGTACCGCTGCCGAGTCGGGCCAGCGCGTTGGCGGCCTCATTGCCGGAGTTGAGCAGCAGACCCAGCCAGATGGTCTCGATGGTGTAGCGACCGCCCGCGACCAGGCCCACGGCGGAGGAGCCGGGCTCGATGTTCATGTCGTCCTCGGTGACGGTGACCGTCTGCTTCGGGTCCAACCGGGGCAGCATCGTGGCCGCCAGCAGGAGCTTCTGCACGCTGGCCGGGGTGCCGTACTCGTGTGGGCCGCAACCGCCGAGCACCTGGCCGCTGTCCAGGTCGGCGACCAGCCACGACGTGGCGGTGATCGCCGGTGGCGCGGCGGCGTCGGCCGGCACGACCAGGCCGGTCGTGTCCAGCGCCGCGCCGCCGACCACCCGCTGCTCGGGCACGCCGGGCGGAGGCGAGGGTCGGGGCGGACGGGACATCGCCGGGGCCGGCACCCGCGGGCAACGCACGGTTGGCCCGGCGGACGTTCCCGCGGCGGCGACCGGCGCGGGAGCGAGCAGGATGGCGGACGCGGTGGCCGCCAGCAGCGCAGCTCTCATGTGCCCGACCCTAGTCAACAAGATCGCCCGGCGGGACGGGATGCGCGGGTCGGTCAGTCCGCCTCGCCGCGACCGCGCAGGTAGTCGTGCAGCGCGGCCGTGCCCCGCAGCCGGCGCAGGCTGCGGATGTGCAGGTCCTGCTCGCGGCGGGCAAGTTCGGCGCGGACCCGCTGAGGACTGCCGGTGGTCCGCAGCTCCCCCAGCACCGCCTCGATGATCTCGAACGGGTACGCGCCCCGGCGGAGCAGCGCGATGACCTGCGCGGCGCGTAGCTCCGCCTCGTCGTACACCCGGTAGTTGGTGCCCGGGGTGCGGCCCGGCCGCAGCAGTTCGCGCTGCTCCCAGAGCCGCAGCTGGGAGGTTCGCACCCCGACCAGGGCGGCGACCTCGCCGATGCGGGCGGCGCGGCGTGGCGCGGGCCGGGCCGCCGGTGGGCTGGCCAGCGCGGTCTCGAAGGCGCCGAGCACCCGGCGGATCTCGGCGCGTTCCCGGTCCACCTCGGCGTGACCGCCGTCGAGCGCCGCGAGGGCCGCCGGCAGGTCGCCCTCGTGCACCGCGGCCATGATCTCCCGGGCCCGGCTCCAACCGTGCCCCTCGGCCAGCCGCCGCGCCACCCTCAGCGCCCGGGCGTGCTCGGTCGTGAAGATCCGGTAGCCGCTGGCCGTACGCCGAGCCGGCGGCAGCACACCCTGCTCGACGTAGTTGCGCACCTGCTGCACCGAGATCCCGACGGTGGCGGCCAGATCCACGGCGCGAAGCCGATCCTTCGGGGCGACGTCCACGCGAGCCACCGTACCGTTTACGACGTGATTTGAGACTTTGCGGGAGATCCCACCTCGGCCCGCTGCGGAATCTCGCCCAAAGTCTCTACAGGAGGATGAATGAGACAATGGAACCCGCCAGCATCGGCGGGGCACTGTCCCGCCACGACTCCGTGAAGGGTTCGCATGTCGCAGCCAGCAGGGTCCGCCGCCGACAGCCACGACATGATCGAGGTACGCGGAGCGCGGGAGAACAACCTCGCCAGCGTCTCGGTCGACATCCCCAAACGCCGGTTGACCGTCTTCACCGGCGTCTCCGGATCGGGCAAGTCGTCGCTGGTCTTCGGCACCATCGCCGCCGAGTCCCAGCGCATGATCAACGAGACCTACAGCGCGTTTCTCCAGTCGTTCATGCCCAACCTCAACCGGCCGGACGTCGACTCCCTGCGCAACCTCAGCGCGGCCATCGTCGTCGACCAGGAACGGATGGGCGTCAACTCCCGCTCCACCGTCGGCACCGCCACCGACGCGTACGCGATGCTGCGGATCCTCTTCAGTCGACTCGGCCATCCAGCGGTGGGTGGCGCCGGGGCGTTCAGCTTCAACCTGCCCGAGGGCATGTGCCCCACCTGCGAAGGGCTGGGCCGGGTCTCCGACCTCGACATCAGCGAGTTGGTGGACGTCGAGCGCTCCCTCAACGACGGCGCGATCACCGCGCCCAACTTCGCGGTCGGCTCCTGGTACTGGCAGACCATCGTCGGCTCCGGCCTGTTCGACCCGGACGTCAAACTCCAGGACTTCACAGCGCAACAGTGGGAGGACTTCCTCCACAAGCCGCCCACGAAGATCAAGGTGGGCAGCAACAACTGGACGTACGAGGGCCTCGCGGTCAAGGTCAAGCGGCTCCTTCTCGCCAAGGACCGCGAGTCGATGCAACAGCACATCCGCGCCTTCGTCGACCGGGCGGTCACCTTCACCACCTGCGGCGACTGCGGAGGCACCCGACTCAACGCGGCGGCCCTGTCGTCGCGGATCGCCGGACGCACCATCGCCGACTGCTCGGCCATGCAGATCAGCGACCTGGCGACGTTCGTCCGGGGCATCGACGATCCGGGGGTCGCGCCACTGATCGCCAACCTGCGCGACCTGCTGGAGTCCCTGGTCGAGATCGGGTTGGGCTACCTCAGCCTGGACCGGGAGTCCGCCACCCTGTCCGGCGGTGAGGCGCAACGGGTCAAGATGGTCCGGCACCTCGGCTCCAGCCTGTCCGACGTCACGTACGTCTTCGACGAACCCACAGTCGGCCTGCACCCGCACGACATCGCCCGGATGAACGACCTGCTGCTGCGGCTGCGCGACAAGGGCAACACGGTGCTGGTGGTCGAGCACAAGCCGGAAACGATCGCGATCGCCGACCACGTTGTCGACCTCGGGCCGGGGGCCGGCACCGACGGCGGCCGGATCTGCTTCACCGGCGACGTGCCCGCTCTGCGCCGCTCCGACACCCTCACCGGCCGGCACCTGGACCACCGGGTGACAGTGCGCGAGGCGGTACGCCCACCGACCGGGCAGCTCGCCATCCGCCAAGCCGACCTGCACAACCTGCGCGACGTGGACGTGGACATCCCGCTCGGCGTGCTCACCGTGGTCACCGGCGTGGCCGGTTCCGGCAAGAGCTCCCTGATCCACGGGTCGCTGCGCGGCCGGTCCGGGGTGGTCATCGTGGACCAGTCCCCCATCCGCGGGTCACGGCGCAGCAACCCGGCCACCTACAGCGGGCTGCTCGACCCGATCCGTACCGCCTTCGCCAAGGCCAACGGCGTCAAGGCGGCCCTGTTCAGCGCCAACTCCGAGGGCGCCTGCCCGGCCTGCAAGGGGATCGGGCTGATCTACACGGACCTGGCGATGATGGCCGCCGTCGCCAGCGTCTGCGAACGGTGCGAGGGGCGACGCTTCACCGACGAGGTGCTGACGTACACGCTGCGCGGCAAGAACATCAGCGAGGTGCTGGCCATGTCGGTCACCGAGGCGTACGCCTTCTTTCCGCACCTCATTCTCGGTCGGCTGGTCGACGTCGGGCTGGGCTACCTCAGCCTCGGCCAACCGTTGACCACCCTGTCGGGCGGGGAACGGCAACGACTCAAGCTCGCCATCCACCTGGCGGAGAAGACCACCACGTACGTGCTGGACGAACCCACCACCGGCCTGCACCTGGCCGACGTGGACCAACTACTGGCCCTGCTCGACCGGATGGTCGACGCCGGCAACACGGTGATCGTCATCGAGCACCACCAGGCGGTCATGGCCCACGCGGACTGGCTCATCGACCTGGGTCCGGGCGCCGGCCACGACGGCGGTCACGTTGTCTTCACCGGCACGCCCGCCGACCTGGTCGCCCGTGGTGACACGCTCACCGCCACCCACCTACGCGAGTACGTCAGCGAGCCGGCCGTGACCCGACGGGGATAGGCCCAGCGGCGGGTGGGTGGCGGTCAGGCGATGCGGCGCAGCCAGCGCCGCTGCCAGGGAGTCTCCACCGCCTTGGGGTGGTAACCCTCCCGGACCCACGACACCGCCCGCTCGACCGGCAAGCCGTCGAGGATCGCCAACGCGGCCAGCGCGGTTCCGGTGCGTCCCACCCCACCCCGACAGGCCACCTCGACGCGCGCACCGTCGTGGGCACCCCGCAACGCCGCCCGCAGGGCATCGAGGGCATCCGCCCGATCGGTCGGCACCCAGAAATCGGGCCACCGGATCCGCCGGTGCGGCCACGCCGGATCCGGGCCGGGGGCCAACAGCAGGGCGAAGTCGGCGGGCGAGGTCACCGCGGCGATGCGACGCCCGCGCACCGTCACCCCGCTGGGGAGTACGAGCAGACCAGACTGCTCGGGCCAGGGCTGAGAACCAGTCACCCGAGCGATTGTGCCGCTCCCGGCCCGGCCGGTGGGCACAGACAGCGCCGCCCCCGGCCTTGTGGACCGGGGGCGGCGCTGATGTCGGTGTGCAGGTCGCCTCTCGGCGAGTGGCACTACGCGGCTCCAGCCGAACGGTATTCCGCGAAGGCAATTTAGGTGAGGCCCGGGGACACTGAGTCACACCGACACCCTCCACAACCAGCCGGACCC
>NZ_JBEXHQ010000084.1:0-17203 GCF_040607915.1 Micromonospora sp. NPDC005215
GGTGTGGTTACTGCATTTCGGCGTGTCCGTACGGGGTGATCGATCAGCGTAAGGATGACGGTCGGGCGTGGAAGTGCACGCTGTGCTACGACCGGCTCGGTGCGGGCATGACGCCGGCGTGTGCGCAGGCGTGTCCGACCGAGTCGATCCAGTACGGGCCGTTGGAGGAGTTGCGGGAGCGGGCGGCCACGCGGGTGGCGACGTTGCGGGGGCGGGGGGTGCCGGAGGCGCGGTTGTACGGGCACGACCCGCACGACGGCGTCGGCGGTGACGGGGCGTTCTTCCTGCTGTTGGACGAACCCGAGGTGTACGGGCTGCCACCGGATCCGATCGTGACCACCCGCGACCTGCCGGCCATGTGGAAACGCGCCGGCCTCGCCGCCCTCGCCATGACCGCCGCCACCGTGTTCGCGTTCGTCGGTGGTCGGCCATGACCGACCTGCCACCGAACGAGCCGGCCGGCGCCCGGTTCCGCCAGTTCCAGGCCCGCGTCGACCAGGCCGTCGGGCAGCGCCGGCGCGGCCGGGGCCGCGGTCCCGACGGCGAGCAACTGACAGTGCCGGTGGCCGACTTCACCTCCTACTACGGCCGGCCGATCCTCAAACCGCCGGTGTGGAAGCACGACATCGCCGGTTACCTGTTCGCCGGGGGCCTCGCCGCCGGGGGCGCGCTGATCGGCGCGGGCGCCCAACTGACCGGGCGGCCCGGCCTGCGTCAGGTGGGGCGGTGGACGGCCCTCGGCGGCGTCACCGCCAGCGCGTACCTGCTGGTACACGACCTCGGGCGGCCGGCCCGGTTCCACCACATGCTCCGGATCGTCAAGCTGACCTCGCCGATGTCGGTCGGCACCTGGATCCTCACCGTGTTCGGGCCACTGGCCGGGGTGGCCGCGATCGCCGAGATCGCGCCGCGACTTCCACCACACGGCGTGCTCGGCCTCGCCCGCCGGCTGGCGCCCCCGGTCGGCAACGTCGCCGGCCTGGCCGCCGCGGCCGCCGCCCCGGCGTTGGCCACCTACACCGGGGTGCTGCTCGCCGACACCGCCGTACCGTCCTGGCACGACGCGTACCCGTCGCTGCCGTTCGTCTTCGCCGGCAGCGCGCTCGCCGCCGCGTCCGGGGTCGGACTGATCGCGGCGCCCGCCGCGGAGACCGCCCCGCTGCGGCGACTCGTCGTCGCCGCCGCGAGCACCGAACTGGTCGGCGGTCGCCGGCTGGAGCGGATGGGTTTGACCGGTGAGCCCTACCGGCACGGCCGCAGCGGCCGACTGATCCAGGCGGGCCGGGCGCTGCTGGGCGTGGGCACCGTCGCCGCGTTGTTCAGCCGGCGGAGCCGGATGCTGTCCGCGCTCTCCGGCGCCGCACTTGTCGCATCGTCGGTCGCCACCCGGTTCGGCGTCTTCGAGGCGGGCATGGCGTCGGCGCGCGACCCGAAGTACACGGTCATGCCGCAACGGGAGCGGCGCGACCGCAGGGAGGGCCGGTCGCCGGCCGACAAGGGGACGTAGCTCGACCAGCAGGCGCCAGCCAATGAGCCAGCAGACGGGGGACTCAGCTCATGGCACACACCGCAACCGATCAAGGAAGATCCGCGCCGACGCGGGGCCGATGGGGTCTCGTCGTCGCCGCGGTGCTCGTCCAACTCGCGCTCGGCGCGGTGTACGCGTGGAGCGTGTTCAACAAGCCGTTGCAGGACGAATTCGGCTGGGCCAAGTGGGAGGCCGTGCTGCCGTTCGAGGTGGCGATCGGCACGATCTTCATCGGCAGCCTGATCGGCGGGCGCATCCAGGACCGGCGCGGTCCACGACCGGTCGCGCTCGGCGGTGGCGTGCTCTACGCGGTCGGCAACATGCTGGCCTCGCTCACGTCGTCGGAGGACGACCTGTGGCTGCTGGTGCTCACCTACGGCGTGCTGGGGGGAATCGGCCTGGGGGCCGCGTACATCACCCCGATCGCGATGCTCGCCAAGTGGTTCCCGGACCGGCGCGGCCTGATCACCGGCATCGCGGTCGCCGGGTTCGGTTTCGGCGCCGTGATCGTCGCGCCGGTGGCGAAGGGGCTGCTCAACGGCACCGACAATCCCACCCACGTGTTCTTCCCGCTGGGCGTCGCCTACCTGATCGCGATCCTGCTCGGGGCGTCCTTCTTCCGTAACCCGCCGGCGGGTTACCAGGTGCCCGGCTTCACTCCGAAGACCGCTGGTCGGGCCCTCGCCGGCACCCGGGTCTACACCCTGCGGGAGGCCCTGCGCACCCGGCAGTGGTACCTGCTCACCGGCATCCTCGCGCTCAACGTCACCTGTGGCATCGCACTGATCTCCCAGGCGTCCGATGCCGCCCAGGTCATCACCGGGGCGAGCGCGGCGGCCGCCGCCACGCTGGTTGGCGTCCTCGGCCTGTTCAACGGCGCCGGGCGGGTCGTCTGGGCGTGGTTGTCCGACCGCACCGGGCGGATGCCGGCGTTCCTCGGGATGCTGCTGCTCCAGGCGATCTGCTTCTTCATCCTGCCGCACGCCGCGTCGCTGGCGCTCTTCGCGGTCCTGGCCGCCCTGGTCTACCTCGCCTACGGCGGCGGGTTCGGCACGATGCCCGCCACCGCGGCGGACTACTTCGGCACGCCCAACGGCGGTGCCATCTACGGCGCGATGATCGTGGCCTGGAGCATCGGCGGGGTGGTCGGCCCGCTTGTCACGTCGCTGCTCTACGAGGCGAGCGGCAAGAGCTACACGCTGCCGTTCACTGTCATCGCGATCGTCGCCCTCATCGCCCTCATCCTGCCGCCGATCACCCGGATGCCGTCCGAGCCGGGACTGCCCCAGTCGCAGGGCGGCGGCACCGGCCGCTGAGCCGGCTGGCGAGAGCAGAGTGGGATACGGCCCGGGAACCGGTCCGCACCCCACCGCGCTGACTAGCGGGAGAACCCGCCCTTGGGCGCGATGATCTCGAGGTTGGTGCCGTCGGGGTCGTTGAAGTAGGCGACCTCGGTGCCGACGGCGGCCGGCGGGTTCACCTCGCCGTCCGCGAAGGTGTACGGCTGCCCGAGGAACTCGATCCCGGCCGCGCTCATCCGGTCGAAGACCGACCGTACGTCGTCGACCTGGAAACACAGGTGCATCGAGCCGGGCCGGTTGGCGGCGACCTGGGCGACGTCGCCCACCGGCTCCTGGAACTGGATCAGGTCGATCCCGAGGTTGTCGAGGTTGAACGTGGCGTACCGCAGCTTCGTCGTCGGCAGCCCCTGCGACTGCGCGAACCCGGCTCCGTGCATGCTCTCGTCCCGGACGACCGGCTCCGCGCCGAGCAGGGCCTGGTAGAACGCGACCGAGCGGTCAAGGTCACTCACCGCGATCCCGACGTGCGCGGCCGACGTGAGGCCGATGGACACCGTCGAGGGGTTCGGGAATGTCATTCTGACTCTCCTTACCAGCGTTCTTCGTCGCCCTGTTGTTGCTGATCTTGGTCTCGTACCCCCGCGAGTCCGGTTCATGCGACGACGTGTCCGGCCGCACACGCGCTGCCTGCCCACATCAGGCAGGCGTCAGGCTCGTTCGACGCGCGGATGCTGACGATCGGTCAGCCGCAGCCCGACGCCCCGTACCGCTTCGATGCTGGCTCCGGTGTCAAGTTCGTGCAGCTTGCGCCGCAGCCGCTTCACCAGGGACTGCACGTCCGCCTTGCGCTCCCGCCCCTCGTCCCGCCAGACCGACCGGTGCAGGTCGGCGTAGCTCCAGACCCGGACCGGCTCGGTGGTCAGGCAGATCAGCAGGTCGTGCTCCAGCCGGGTGAGGTCGACCTCGCGCTCGCGGTAGCGGGCGACGGACCGGGCGGAGTCGATCACCAGAGCGGAGTTGGCTCCGGTCGCGGCGGCGGCGGGCGTCGGCCCGGACGAGGTGGTGTCCGGCCGCTGCGGCGCGGCGATCAGTCGGCGCAGCTCGTCGAGGTCGGCCACCAGCAGCAGCGGCGCGATGCCGTCGAGGCGTTCCGCGAGCCGGATTCGTTCGGCCGGCGACGAGGTCACCGCGATCAGCAACGGGAACGGCGCGTCAGCCGGATCACCCCGATTCAACGTCGCCTCGTCGTCCTCGGCCACAGCACCGCCCGGGATCGATGGGCATCCCTGCCCAGCTATCGTCATAGTCCTGACAATGATTGGCAAGCGCGCCGCCAGCAGGGCAACTCTTAGCGACAAGTTGCTCACGGCAAGTTCTTGATCGTCCGTTCTTCTCGATCATAGTGTCCAGTCGGGCAACCGGCGTGACCCGCGCGGTGCATGGGGAGGTCCACCATGGCCCATTGACACCCTGGGTCGTTCTGAGGAGGCAGCACCAATGTTCAGACGTCCACAATGGGGACGCGCGGCCAGATCACTGGTCAGCGCCGGGGCGGCGACGATCCTCGCCGCCACATGCCTGGTCACCGTCGGATCCGGCGCGCAGGCCGCGCCGGGCGGCGCGACGGGGTCGGGGGACAAGATCCGACCGGAGCTCGCCAAACAGCTCCAGGCCAAGAGTGAAGGGGACTTCTGGATCCGGTTCAAGGACCGGGCGGACCTGAGCAAGGCCAGCGCCATCAAGGACTGGTCGAAGCGCGGCACGGCGGTCGCGGACGCTCTGCGCAAGACCGCCGCGGCGAGCCAGGGCAAGATCCGGGCCGACCTCGACAGCTCGGGCACGAAGTACCAGACCTTCTGGGCCACCAACGCGATAAAGGTGAACAGCGGGTCCCTGGCGATGGTCCAGAAGTTCGCCAACCACGCCGAGGTCGAGGGCCTCTACGCCCCGGTCGCCTACAAGGTGCCCGAGACGATCAAGGGCACCGACGAGAAGACCGTGAACGCCCTGGAGTGGGGCATCGCCAACATCAACGCCGACGACGTCTGGTCCCGGTACGGCGTCAAGGGCGAGGGCATCACCGTCGCGAGCATCGACAGCGGGGTCCAGTTCGACCACCCGGCGCTTGTGAACTCCTACCGCGGCAACAACGGCGACGGGACGTTCGACCACAACTACAACTGGTTCGACGCCGCCGGCACCTGCGCGACCGCCGGCCCCTGCGACGACGACGGCCACGGTACGCACACGATGGGCACCATGGCCGGCTCCGACGGCGCGAACCAGGTCGGTGTCGCCCCCGGGGTCAGGTGGATCGCGGCGAACGGTTGCTGCCCCAGCGACGCCGCTCTGATCGAATCCGGTCAGTGGATGCTCGAACCGCTGGACCTCAACGGCCAGAACGCGGACGCGAGCAAGCGACCGAACGTCATAAACAACTCGTGGGGCAGCCGGGACCCGTCAAACGAGCCCTTCATGGAGGACGTGACGGACGCGTGGGCCGCGTCCGGGATCTTCGGCGTCTGGTCCAACGGCAACAGCGGGCCGGCATGCCAGACCAGCGGCTCGCCCGGCAGCATCGCCAGCAACTACTCGACCGGCGCGTACGACGTCAACAACAACATCGCCGGCTTCTCCGGCCGGGGCGCCGGGCAGAACGGCGAGATCAAGCCCAACATCTCGGCCCCCGGCGTGAACGTCCGGTCGAGCATTCCGGGTAACGCCTACGGCAGCATCAGTGGCACGTCGATGGCCGCACCGCACCTCGCGGGTGCGGTCGCGCTGCTGTACTCGGCGGCCCCGACGCTCATCGGTGACGTCGACGCGACCCGTGCGCTGCTCAACGGCGCCGCGATCGACAAGGCCGACGGCCAGTGCGGCGGCACCGCGGCCGACAACAACGTCTACGGCGAGGGCCGGCTGGATGCGCTCGCGTTGCTCGACGCCGCGCCGACCGGCGACATCGGCACCCTGGCCGGCACCGTCACCGACGCGGCCACCGGCGCCCCGATCGCTGGCGCGACAGTGACGCTCACCGGCCCGACCGCCCGTGAGGTGACCACCGGCGCCGACGGCACGTTCTCCACCCAGCTCCCCACTGGTGACTACCAGGTCGCCGTGGCGGCGTTCGGCTACGGCAGCACCACGAAGCCGGCGACGGTCACCAAGGCCGCCACCACGACGCTCAACGTCGCGCTGACGCCGGTGCCGAGTGTGAACGTCACAGGGGCGGTCACCGACGGCTCCGGCCACGGCTGGCCGTTGTACGCGAAGGTGACAGTGACGGGGGTGTCCGGCGTCTACGACTACACCACGCCGTCGAACGGCCGTTACAGCCTCAAGCTGCCCGCCGGGCAGACGTACACCCTGAAGTACGAGTCGCAGTACCCGGGTTACCAGACCGTCACCAAGCAGGTCGCCGTCGGCTCGGGCAACACCACCGCCAACGTCGCCGTACCGGTGGACTCCACCACCTGTACCACCGCGCCCGGCTACACGTTCGGCTCCGACGGTGAGTACGAGTCCTTCGACGGCACGACCACGCCGTCCGGCTGGACGGTCGTGGACAACGCGGGCAGCGGTCAGGTCTGGAAGTTCACCGACGACGGCAACCGGGGCAACCTGACCGGCGGCAGCGGCAACTTCGCGATGATCGACAGCGACGACTACGGCGCGGGCACCAGCCAGGACACCTCCCTGGTCAGCCCGGTGGTCAACCTGACCGGCGTCACGGCCCCGGTCATCCGGTTCAACCAGGACTTCAACCAGCTCAACGACGACACCGCCGACGTCGATGTGAGCATCGACGGTGGTGCCACCTGGACCAACGTGCTCCGCCAGGAGACCGACGTCCGGGGCCCGAAGGTGACCGAGATCCCGATCCCGCAGGCGGCCGGCCAGGCGCAGGTGCAGGTCCGGTTCCACTACTACGACGCGAGCTACGAGTGGTGGTGGGAGGTCGACAACGTCCTGATCGGCAGCCAGATCACCTGCGTGCCGGTCGACGGCGGTCTGGTCGTCGGCAACGTCCGCGACAAGAACGACAACAGCTACGTCAACGGCGCGACCGTCACCAGCAAGGACCGGCCCGCCGAGAAGGCCGTCACAGTGGCGACCCCGGACGACCCGGAGTTGGCCGACGGCTTCTACTGGATCTACTCGACGCTGACCGGCACGCACCCGTTCACCGCGACCGCCGGCAACTACGTCAGCCAGACCAAGCAGGTCGACGTCGAGGCCGACTGGGCGACCGCCGCGAACTTCCAGCTCGCGGCCGGTCGGCTGTCGGTGACGCCCACGCAGCTCAGCGCCACGCTCCAGATGCCCAGCGGCAAGGCCAGCAAGACGTTCACGGTGACCAACACCGGTGGCGCGCCGGTCGAGGTCAAGTTCGGCGAGCGGGACAACGGATTCGAACTCCTCCGGGCGGACGGATCCACTGTCACCAGGCAGCAGGTGCTCGGTGGCTCCGGCGCGCCGGAGCAGCGGCTCACCGCCGCGACGTCCTTCGCCGCGAAGGCGTCCGGCAAGCAGGCCAAGGCGGCCACCGCCGCGGTCGGCCCGCAGGCTGCGCCGTGGACCGACATCGCCGACTACCCGTCCACCATCATGGACAACCGGGTCGTGAGCCTGGGCGGCAAGGTGTACACGCTCGGTGGTGGCGACGGCACCGCCTCCACCACGAAGAACTACGCCTACGACCCGGTCGCGCAGACCTGGACCGCGATCGCCGACCTTCCCGGTGCCCGCAACGCCCTGACGGCGGGTGTCGTGGAGGGGAAGATCATCGTTACCGGTGGCTGGGGTGAGGCGGGGCCGGACTCCGCCACCTGGTCGTACGACCCGGGGGCCAACACCTGGACGGAGCTGGCCGACAACCCGGCGCCGCGGTCAGCGGCCGGTCAGGCCGTCGCCAACGGCAAGCTGTACGCGATCGGCGGCTGCACCACTGCCAGTTGTACGCCGATGTCGAACAGCGTCGTCCGGTACGACCCGGGCAGTGACACCTGGGAGACGCTTGCCAACTACCCGAAGTCGGTGGCCTTCGCCTCCTGCGGCGGAATCGACGGCATCGTCTACTGCACCGGCGGCAACGACGGGGCCGCCGCGCAGAAGTCCAGCTACGCCTACGACCCGGGTGCCAACGCCTGGACCACTATCGCCGACGCGCCGACCGACAACTGGGCCAGCTCGTACGCCGTCGCCAACGGCAAGCTCCTCGTCGTCGGTGGTTCGCAGGGTGGGGCCATCACCAACGCGGGCTTCGCCTTCGACCCGGCCGCCGGTTCGTGGTCGAACCTGCCAAACGCCAACACGGCGCGTTACCGCGGCGGGGCGGCGTGTGGCTTCTACAAGATCGGCGGCTCGTCCGGCAGCTTCGACGCGGCCCCGGACAGCGAGGTGCTGCCCGGCTTCGAGGGCTGCGCCGAGTCGGCGGCCGACGTCAGTTGGATGGCCATCGACAAGTCGGCGGCCACCCTCGCACCGGGTGCGAAGGTCACTGTCACCGTCACGATGACGGCGAACGTGGACCAGCCGGGCACCTACTCCGGCTCGGTCGCGATCACGGAGAACACGCCGTACCCGGTCGCGCCGGTCGCGGTGACCATGACGGTGAACCCCCCGAAGACCTGGGGCAAGCTCATGGGTACGGTCACCGGCACCAGTTGCCAGGGTGCGACCTCGCCGCTCACCGGCGCGGTCGTCCAGGTCGACTCGTGGGCGTCGTCGTGGACCTTCGCCACCGACGCCGAGGGCAGGTACGCCTACTGGGTGGACCGCCGCAACAACCCGATCACGATGATCGTCGCCAAGGACGGCTGGAAGCCGCAGACCCGTCAGACGAAGATCAACGCCACCACTCCCACAGTGGAGAACTTCGGGTTGGCGCCGATCCGGTGCTGACACCTGAGCGGTAGCGAGCGACGTCCGGCCCGCCTGGTCCCCGACCAGGCGGGCCGGACCGTGTCGGCCGGATCAGACCGGCACGAGCCGGAAGCCGACCCCGCGTACCGAGTGGATCGTCGCCGCGGCGTTCAGCCGGGCGAGCTTGCCGCGCACCCGGCGGACCACCGAGTGCATGTCGGAGCCGCGCCCGAGATGCCGGTTGCCCCAGACCTCGAGGTGCAGGCGCTCGTAGGTCCAGATCTGCCCGGGGGCGTGCACCAGGCAGAGCAGGACGTCGTGCTCCAGCCGGGTCAGATCGATCTCCTGGTCGCGCCACCGCAGCACCCGCCGGTCGGAGTCGACGGTCAGGGCCGGTGGCGGCGGCGGTGGGCTCGGCGCAACCTCGGCGAGCATGCCCGGGACCGGGGGAGTCGGAACGGGAGGCGTCTCGACCACCCCGAGGAACTCCCGCGCCTGGTCGACTGTCGAGACGATCAGAAAGGCGTCGCTTCCGCCGAGTAGTCGGGCCAGCTGTCGACGTTCGGCCGGCGACGACGCGATGCCGATGACCAGACTGGCGACTGGAATTCCCTGCATTCCCCCAACCCCTTCCGGTTCCCCAAATCACTCCGGATGGATTTTTCGCACCGTCGACTCAGACATCGATCGGCGTCCTGACCCTAGTGGTGGCTCATCTCGGCCGGGTAAAACATCGTCGCATGCAAGCGAATGAAATCGACCACGTCACAGGGGTCGCCAGCCGGCCTCCGGCGGTCCGGAAGCAGTTGTGACAGAACCAAGACAATCCGCGCACGGCGTACGGACCTGCCGGGGCGAGCATTGTCGTCATGTCGCTGCCACACGCCCGCGCGGCGGTGCCGCTGGGTCTCCGGCTGCTCGCGGTGTCGCTGTGCAGCCTGCTCGCCCTGACCGTCACCGCCGCCGTCTTCGTGCGCACGTACCCCGGTCAGTTGTTGGACGGTGTGCTCCTGCCGCGCGCCGAGCGGGGCGGAGGGTACGAGCAGCAGACCGTTCTGGTGGGTCCGGCCAAGACCGTACTGGCCGCCTTCGGCAGCCCGACACTCCTCGCCGCCCTGCTCGGCGCGGTGCTGGTGGTGGGTGCGCTCCGCCGACGGCTGGTGGCGGGTGTGGTCGGCGTGGCCATGGTCCTGTGCGCGGTGGTGGTGGCCGGCGCGGTGAAGTCGGCGCTGCCCCGCCCGGATCTCCAGATCGAGAGTTCGACCACCCACAACAGTTTCCCCAGCGGCCACGTCGCGGCGGCGACGGCGCTGCTGCTGGCGTTCATGCTGGTCCTCCCCGGGTGGGCCCGGCGGTGGCTGGCGGTGCCGGGCGCGGCGGGTGTCGCGGTCATCGCCTCGGCCACGATGATCGCGGGCTGGCACCGGTTCAGTGACGCGCTCGGCGGCGTACTGCTGGGGGTCGCGTTGTTCTGCCTGGCCGCGGCGGCGCTGGTGGCCTGGCGGGGCGACCGGGGCGCGGACGGCCGACCGGCTAGCCCGCTTCCCACGCGGCCACGGTCACCGACCGGATCTCAAAAGACCTCATGATGGGATACTTGACGACATGTCCCAGGTGCTGCTGATCGAAGACCACCAGACGGTGCGCGACGGGCTGCAACTGGCGCTCACCCGACAGGGCCACACCGTGCACGCCGTGGGGACCGGGGAGCAGGGGTTGGACCGGCTGCGCACGACCTCGTCCGACGTCGTTGTCCTCGACCTCATGCTGCCCGGGATGGACGGGTTCGAGGTCTGTCGCCGGATTCGGCAGCTCGGCGACCTGCCGATCATCATGCTGACCGCCCGCAACGACGACATGGACGTGGTGGCGGGCCTGGAGGCCGGCGCCGACGACTACGTGGTCAAACCGGTGCAGGCCCGGGTGCTCGAGGCGCGCATCCGCGCGGTGCTCCGACGCACCGGTGGCGAGTCGCGGCGTTCCGCCGGCGAGCGCGCCGGTGTGGAACAGTACGGTCCGCTGACCATCGACCGGGCCGCGCTGGTGGTCAGCAGGGACGGCACGCCGGTCGGCCTGGCCCCGACGGAGCTGCGCCTGCTGCTCGAACTCTCGCAGACGCCGGGCCAGGTGCTCAGCCGCCAGCAACTGCTGGAGGCCGTGTGGGAACACGGGTATCTCGGGGACTCTCGACTCGTGGACGCGTGCGTCCAGCGGCTGCGCGCCAAGATCGAGGCCGACTCGTCGACGCCGGTCTTCATCCAGACCGTGCGCGGTTTCGGATACCGGTTCGGGCCGCTGTGACCCGCTGGGCGAGCGCCCGCGTCCTGGGCCTGCGGGTCCGGCTGCTGTTGACGTTCGCGCTGCTGGGCGTGACCACGACGGCGGTGGTGGCCAGTGGCAGCTACTTCCAGGCCCGCACCGTCATCCTGCAACAGGCGCAGGACGCCGCCGTGATGTCGCTGACCGACCAACTCACCAAGGTCTACCCGATCGTCCAGCTCCCGCCGACCCAGGGCGAGCTCGACCTGCTGGCCCAGCGGCTCTCCGACCGGCAGGGCTTCGCGGTGGTCGTCTACCGGAACATGCGGTCACAGGGCGGCAAGGAGATCGCCGACCCGCTCACCCCCGAGCTGCGCCGGGAGGTCGGCGACGGCCGGATCGCCTGGCAACGTGTCTCGCTCGACGGACAGCCCTGGCTGCTCATCGGCACCCAGCTGGCGCTCGACCGGTCCGCCGGCACGTCCCGGCCGTCCGGGCTGGAGGTCTACTCGGTGCGCAACCTCGTGCCCGAGCAGCAGAGCATCAACCGGCTCGCCACCCGGGCGTGGCAGACCGGCGGGCTGTCCCTGCTCCTCGCCGTCCTGCTGGCCCTGCTGGCCGCCCGCGGTGTGCTGCGACCCGTTCGCGACCTGGGCCGGGCGGCACGCCGCCTCGGCGAGGGCGACCTGAGCACCCGGCTGACGGTCCGGGGCGCCGACGAGCTGGCCGACGTGGCGCGGACCTTCAACGACACCGCCGGAACGCTGGAGCGGCAGGTCGGGGAGCTGCGGCGGATGGAGTCCGACGCCCGCCGCTTCGTGGCCGACGTCTCGCACGAACTCCGTACGCCACTGGCGGCGATGACAGCGGTCACCGACGTGCTCGACGAGGAGGCGGACCACCTGCCCGGTGACGCGGGCCGGGCCGCCCGACTGGTCAGCCGGGAGACGCAGAACCTCACCCAACTGGTAAACGACCTCATCGAGGTCAGCAGGTTCGACTCCGGCACCGCACGGCTCGCCCTGGACGACGTGGACGTGGCCGCGGCGGTGACAGCGACCCTGCGGATCCGGGGCTGGGCCGACCGGGTGAGCGCGCAACTGCCGCCCGGAGTCGTGGCCCGGCTCGATCCCCGCCGGCTCGACGTGATCGTCGCCAACCTGGTCGGCAACGCCTTCCGGCACGGTGCCGAGCCGGTGTCCGTACGCCTGCGCGCGGATGCGGACTGGGTCACCATCGAGGTCGCCGACCAGGGGCCGGGACTGGACCCGGCGGTGCTGCCGCACGTGTTCGACCGCTTCTACAAGGCCGACACCGCGCGGACCCGCTCCGAGGGCAGTGGTCTCGGCCTCGCCATCTCCTGGGAGAACGCGCGCCTGCACCGCCACGGCGAACGACGGGGGAGTCTCGTCGCGGGCAACGCCCCCGGTGGCGGCGCGGTGTTCACGCTCCGCCTGCCCCGCGACCCGGCGGACGCCGGAGGTGCCCGGTGAGCAGACGCGCGCTGCTCGCCGCTGGCGTTCTGCTCACGCTGCTCGCGACGGGCGGCTGCGGCGTGCGACCGAGTGACGTCATCACCGGTCGGCCCGCGGTCAGTGGCCCGTCCCAGGGCATCGAGCTCTACCTGCTCGCGGAGGGCCAACTCGTGCTGGTCCTCCGCCCGGCGGCGCAGGGCGCCTCGCCCGCCGACACGCTCGCCCTGCTCGCGGCCGGTCCGCAGGAGAACGAACGCAGCCAGGGTTTCACCAGCGAGGTGCCGGCCGGGCTCGACCCGGTCACTGTGACGTCGGGGGCCAACCGGTCCGGTGGCCTCACGGTGCGGACGACCGGCGCGGCGCAGTCCCTGTCGTCCGAGGCAGCCGACCAGGTCATCTGCACGGTGGCCGACGCCGCGGCCCAGTCTGGCCTGGCGGAGAGCTTCGCGCCGGTCGCCATCGTCGGGTCCGACGGCGCCCGACCGGCCCGGCCGTGCCCGATCAGATGACCGGGCGCTGACCGCCGCTGCCCACCAGGTTGACAGGTCGTGCCTGCCGGGGCAGCCCGGTGTGACGGCCCCGGTCCTGGTCGACAAGCGCGCCGGCGATCAGGATGTCGATCAGCGCGGCGAAGCCGAGACCGGCCTGCGCCCAGATCTGCGGGAACTGCGACGCGGCGGTGAAACCGGGGAACGTGTTGACCTCGTTCACGATGGGCTCGGGTGACCCCTCGGCGGGCAGGAAGAAGTCGACCCGGAGCAATCCACGGCAGTCGAGGGCACGGAAGGCGCGGATCGCCCGATCCTGGAGCACCTCGGTGGTCGCCGCGTCCAGCGGGGCGGGGATCTGGAACGCCGCCCCGCCGTCGTACTTCGCGTCGTAGTCGAAGAAGCCGGGACCGGTCACCCGGATCTCCAGCGGCGGGCCGGCCTGCACCCGCCCGTCCGGGTGCTGGAGGACGGCCACGTCGATCTCACGCCCGCGCGCCCCCTGCTCGACAAGCACCTTCGGGTCGACCTGACGGGCCTGCTCCAGCGCGGCGGGCACGTCCGCCCACTCGTTCACCTTGACCACGCCCAGGCTGGAACCGGCCCGAGCCGGCTTGACGAAGACCGGCAGGTCCAGCCGTTGCCGGTCGGTGGGCGACAACTCCTCGTCGGGACGCAGGGTCACCCCCGGGCTGACCCGCAGGCCCTCCGCCGCGAGGAGCCGCTTGGTGACACCCTTGTCCATGCCGGCGGCGCTGGCGAAGACACCGTTGCCGACGTACGGCACGCCGAGCCATTCCAGCAGCGACGCCACGGTGCCGTCCTCGCCGTAAGGGCCGTGCAGGGCCGGGAACACCACATCCTGGGTACGCAGCACGCGCAACGCCTGGGGGAGTGTCGTCGGGCGACCGCCGACATGCCATCCGCCGGCACGGTCGATGAGCACCTCGGTGACCTCGTACCGTTCCCGGTCCAGGTTGGCGAGGATGCTCGCCGCCGAGCGGCAGGACACCTCGTGCTCGCCGCTCTGCCCGCCGTACAGCACTGCCAGTCGGGTCGTCATGAATTGCGTGCCCTTTCGTGGAGGTGGTCGCGGGCCACCCGGGGCCCGATCCCGGTCAAGATCTCGTGCGGGTTGGTGTCGGCCCAGCGGGCCCACTCGACGACCGTCGGTGGGGTCTGGTCACCCTCGGTGGGGCCGAACACCACGACCGGGTCGCCGATCGTCACCGGAAGGTCTCCGGCGTCGACCACGCACTGGTCCATGGCGACGCGCCCGACGACGGGGCACCGTCGGCCGCCGAGCCACACCTCGGCGCGACCGCCGGTAACGCGGGGCAGCCCGTCGGCGTAGCCGAGCGGCAGCAGCGCCAGCGTGGTCGGCGCGCCGGTCACGTGCTCGGGTCCGTAGGAGACGCCGGTGCCGGCCGGCACCCGTTTGACGTTTACCACGTTCGTCCGCAGGGTCATCGCGGCGCGCAGCCCGAACTCGCCCGGACCGCTCGCGCCGAACGGGTCCACGCCGTACAGGGCGATCCCGATCCGGCAGAGGTCGAAGCGGGTCCGTGGTGCGGAGAGCGCGGCCGCCGAGTTGGCCAGGTGGACCAGATCGGGGTCCAGACCGGCCGACCGTGCGATCCGCAGCGCCTCCTCGAAGGTCGCCACCTGCCGGTTCAACTCCGGGCTGCCCGGCAGGTCGGCGTCGATGAGGTGGGACCACACCCCGCGCACCCGGATCCCGCCCTCCCGCTCGTACTTGCGAGCCCAACCGACCAACTCCGGCCAGTCGTCCCCGGCGGCCCCGTTGCGGGACAACCCGGTGTCCGCCTTGAGCTGCACCATCGCCGGTACGCCGAGCAGCCGGGCCGCGTCGGCGACGGCGTGCAGGTGCGTCGTCGTGGACACGCCGAGGTCGACACCGCCCTTGATCAACATACCGAAGTCGTCGTTCGGTCGGTGCAGCCAGCTCAACGTGGGAGCGGTCACCCCCGCCTCTCGCAGGGCCAGCGCCTCGGCCGCCGAGGTCACCCCCAGCCAACGGGCGCCGGCGCGTAACGCGGCACGGGCCACCTGCACCGCGCCGTGACCGAACCCGTCCGCCTTCACCACGGCCATCAGGTCGGTGCCGGTGACCGACGCGATGCCCCGCACGTTGTCGGCGATCGCCCCGAGGTCGACCACGGCCTCGGCCAGGGCGCTCATCCGGCCGCTCCCACCCGGCGGGAGCCGGGGAGCGCGAACAGCCAGCGTGCGTGCACCGCCAACAGCCCGCGGTGGACGGCCAGGCTCAGACCGATCACCAACCCGCTCAGCAGAATCGGATAACCGAGCACAATCAGACCCTGCGCGGACCGGTCCAGCCCGGAAACCGGTACGAGCAGAAGCCGGTGCAGCAGAGCCAGGACCGGCATGTGGACGACGTAGATCGGCAGTGTGATGCGGCCGAGCCTAGCCAGCGGTTCGCTGAGCGCCGACCACCGGGCCAGCCGGGCAGCGGCGGTTATGCCGAAGATCACTGCCAGCACGGAGACCGCCGTCCATACGCCGAACCACTGCTGGGCGCCGGCAGCCGCCATCGCGGCGAGCGCGAGCGCGTAGGCGCCCGAGGTCAACACGAGGCGGCGTCCGCTGGCCGTGGCCGCCCACCGCTCGATCTGCGGGCGCAGGGACAGGCCGGCGAGGAAGAAGACCAGGTTCTGGTAGAGGCCGGCCCGGTTGCCCGGGGTGTCGAGCAGGCCGGCGGCGGCGATCGCGGACAGCGCCGCGGCGGGCACGAGGACCAGCGCCCGGGGCACCCGGCGGGTCGCCTTGGCGACTGTGAAGTACAGCGCCAGCGCGTACAGATACCAGAGGTTGGACGGCGTGATGGTGAGCTGCTCCAGCAGGCCGAGGGCGGAGGTGGCGCGGTCGGTAGGCAGTTCCGGCGCGGCGGCGAGGACCGCGGTGTGGATCAGCAGCCAGACGATGTACAGGTAGAGAAACCCGGCGATCCGGCTGCGGGCGACGACCCGCCACGGCCGCTGGGCGGCGTTCGCCGCGAAGACGCCCGAGATAGTGAAGAACAGCGGCATCCGCAGCGGAAGGAACTGCTCACCAAGCGTTCCCCACAGGCCCGGCACCGGTACGCCGACGTGCCAGTCGATCTGCAGGTAGTCCTTCACCACGACGTGCCACAGGACGACGAGGATGATGCAGACGCCCTTCGCCGCGTCGGCCCACTGCGCCCGCTGTGACTGCCGCCCGGAGGGGGCGGTCCCGGTCCGGTACCGGTGGCGAAGCCGGACGCGCGTCGCCTCGGGCTGCAATCCGGCGGGCCTGGACTCGGTGGGAGACAACTGTTGGATCACTCATCGAAAACTGCCTGCCGGATATCCGCGCCGGATCCTCGAATTGTCATGAACGGGTAATGGATGGGCCGGGTCCGTTTCGTGGGCGGTTCCGAGCCGCGCCCGGCGGGTAGTGGGCGGCAGGGCGCCGGGCGTAGGCTCGGCCGGTTCCTGGGATCCCGAGATGCGAGGTAGGCAGTGACCGTGCCGGTGACCGCCGACCGCACGCACCCGCTCCGGATCATCGTGGTCTGGCTGGCCGGCAATCTGCTCATCGGCCTGTGCGCGATCGTGCCGGTCGGTGCCCTGGACACCCTCACCTACTACCTTCGCGCGATCGACGGCCAGGACGTCGTCGCACCGTACGGCCGGAACGGCGCCCGCTTCGCCGTCGTCGAGATCGCCGTCACGGGCACGGCGCTGCTGGTCGCCGCCGTGTTCCTCAACCGTCGGCAGTGGCGCCGGTTCCGGGCCGTCCGGTTTGTCGGGCCCCCGCTGCTGCTGGCGGCGACCCTGGTCGTGCTGGCCGTGCCATTTCTGTGGTTCTGGTTCGGCACCGACCACACCTTAGACCTGGGCCTGGCTCGGGCTGTGGACGCAGCCGGCGGCGGGCGGTGACTGTCGGTCACCTCCACGGGGGCGGATGCGGTAGTCAGCGGTATACCTCTGAGTCATATTCATACCTCTGAGGTATACCGCTCAGCAGCACATCACTTGGTGGGCCAGCCACAGCGAATGGCGAGCGCCTTTCGCTGCGCCGCAGCCCCGTCCTGAGTGAGGGCTTACTCAAGGTCGAGTTGGCCCTTCAACCAGGTCCAACTCGGCGAAGACGTATCCCTTGTCCGCCATGATCAGCAGCCCCGGACGGTCGGTGACGAGGTCCGGGTCATGTTCGAGGACAGCGGTCAGAACCGGCCGCAATTCCACAGGTGTCGAGTCGACAACCCTTCACGTAAAGTGC
>NZ_JBEXHQ010000085.1:0-16616 GCF_040607915.1 Micromonospora sp. NPDC005215
TGAACTGCCACCAGTTGATGTTGAGCAGGGTGCCGGTGCCGCCGGTGAAGCGGAGATACAGATCGTGGGTGCCGGTGGCGCCGTTGACCGCGCAGCTGGTGCTGGTCCAGGCCTGCCAACCGCCGGTGCCCGCGACGGTGCAGGTCCCGACGACCGGGCCGCTGGCGCTGTCGAGGCGTACCTCGATGCGCCCACCACTGGTGCCCGAGGCGTTGCAGCGGCGGTACGCAGCCCATCGCGTACTTCGGGCTGCACGGCATCTCGGACAACGTCCTGAGCATCTCCGGGGGCCGGGCGTTGCGCGACACGTTCGTCCGCAACAACGGCTGTACCGCGCAGAGCCCGCGCGAGCCGGCGGCCGGCAGCCGCACGCACATCACGACCACGTATTCGGGCTGCCGGGCCGGTTACCCGGTGCAGTGGGCCGCGTACGACAACGGTCACATGCCCGGTCCGGTGGACGGCACGTATGCCGAGAGCGGCATCACGACCTGGACCAAGGGTGAGATCTGGAGGTTCTTCGCGCAGTTCTCCTGAGGCTGGTCGGCCTCAGCTTCGGCGGCGCCTGCTCCCGTACCTCGGGGGCGGGCGCCGCCGCGTTGCCCGCGACCGTCAGCGTTGCAGACGAACCGGCTTGCCCGAGCCGCTGCGGCGGACCAGCCAGGCCTCGGTGATGTGGGTGAACATCGCCTCGGCGGCACCCTCACAGTCGTGCGCGGCGATGCGCTCGTAGATGCGCCGGTGGCCCCGGTTGGACGCCACGCACAGGGAGCGTTCGGTCCGGCCCATGTAGCGGGCGGTGTTGATGACCTGGCTCTCCAGCGCCCGCACGACGCCGCGAGCGATGCGGTTCCCGGACGTCTGCATGATCGCGTCGTGGAAGGCCCGGTCGTGCTCGTGGTAGGTGACGTGGTCGTCGACGAGCTCGTCCATTCGGTCCACCATGGCGTGCAGCCGGTCGATGGTCTGCGCGTCGGCGAGCCGGGCGGCGACGTTCGCCATGTCGGATTCCAGCACACGCCGGGTGACGACGAGGTCGTCGAGGATGGCGAGGCTGTCGTCCTCGGCAATGGTGGCGCCGAGGACGAGTTCGTCGAGCATGTCCCACTGTGCCGCGGGGGTGACCATGGTGCCGGCACCCTGGCGCACCTGCACCAGCCCCTTCTCCTGAAGGATCTTGACGGCCTCCCGGACGACGGTCCGGCTCACCGAGAAGGTCTCGCAGAGGATCGGTTCGGGAGGTAGGGACGTCCCGGACGGGTGTACGCCACGGACGATGCGCTCCACCAGTTCGGCGGTGACCGCCCGGGCCAGGTTGGTCGGCCGACGCACCCATGCCGGTGTCACCGGGCTGTTCAGGGCCGTCTCCTGCGATGGCGTCATGTCCCCTCCGAAAGGCTCGCCGTGGCACGACGTCTGGCTCAGTGTACGACTGAGTATTGACGTCACACGTCATACGAGTTACGTTCCGGGCAACATTGGCGCGGCGGCGCGACCGCCGGGCCACCCCACTTTCTGAGGTGACAACTGATGAGACAGCGCGCTATATGGTCGGCCGTCCTCGTTGTGGGCCTGGCCCTGGCCGGTTGTGGAAGTGCTAGCGATTCAAGCTCGTCAAGCGGGTCGGACAGCAAGCTCGTGGTGTGGGACTGGAAGTCCGGCGAGACGTTCGCCAAATCCTATCTGGACAAGGCTAAGGCTGACTTCAAAAAGAAGCACCCGAATGTCGAGGTCGAGTTCGTCGCACAGCCCTTCGACCAGTACTACACGCTGCTCGGTGCGGCGATCCAGTCCGGCAAGGGCCCGGACGTCATGCTGTTCAACGGCGGTGGCCAGATCCGCGACCGGGTGGACGCGTTGGTGCCGATCACCGACTACGTGGCCGAGGACAAGCAGCGGCTGGCCGGCTGGGACGCGTTCACCAAGGACGGCAAGGTCTACGCCGGTCCGGTGACGCTACAGGGCTACCCCATCTACTACAACAAGGAAATCTACCGGAAGGCCGGCCTCGACCCGGCGACCCCGGCCGCCACCTGGGACAAGTTCGTCGCCGACTGCGCCGCCATCGCCAAGGCCGGCGCCAAGTGCTTCGCCCTCGGCAACAAGGAGGGCGTCGGCATCCAGTTCTGGCTCTCCAGCATGGGGTCGGTCACCCTCACCGCCGCGGAGTACGACGCCTGGATCACCGGCAAGCGCGACTGGACCTCGCCGAACGTCAAGCGGATCTTCCAGCTCTGGAAGGAGACCGGCGACAGGAAGATGAACAGCGACGGGGCCAACTCGACGGCGATGTTCAACGACTCGTTCGCGCTCTTCCAGTCCGGTAAGGCCGCCCACGTCATGGGTCTGATGTCGGACGTCGGGCACTGGAAGGACTTCAACGAGTTCCTGACCCCGGAGAAGCTCGGCGTCATGAAGGCTCCGATCGTCACCGCCGGCACCACCCCGAGCCTCCCGTACGACGGTGGTATCGGCTACGGGGTCGCCAAGTGGACGAAGGACCCGAAGGTGGCCGCCGACCTGGTGCGCTCCCTGACCTCGGCGGACGCGCTGAAGGCCTTCTACGCCGACGCCGGCGCGATCGTCGCCGACACCACGATCGACGTGTCCCAGAACGGCCCGGCCGTCTCCACGATCGTCGCCGATCTGAAGACCGGCAAGCCCGCTCTGCACGTGGCGCTCTCCTCGAAGACGATCGACCTGATGGGTCGGCTGTCCCAGCAGCTGCTCAGCGGTTCGATCACCGTCGACGAGGTGGTGAAGCAGTTGGCCGCTTCCGACCAGGCGGGCTGACCCTCGTGTCAATGGGAAACACGCAACCGTCGGTCCGTCTGGCTCAGGCCGGACGGGCCGGCGGGGCGGCGGTCACCCCCGCCGTACATCGGCATGGCGCACGGCCTCGTCGCACCCGTGGCGGCCTGCGGGCCGAACGCTTCGCCCCCTACATCCTGGTCGCTCCGGCCGTCCTGATCATCGTGGTGCTGCGGCTCTATCCGCTGCTCCTCGGCGTCAACTTCTCCTTCACCGGCGACGGTGCGCAGAACGGGGCGGCGGTCGGGTTCGGCAACTACCGCGAGCTGTTCCACGATCCGCTGTTCCGGACCGCGCTGAGCAACGTCGGGCTGCTGGTGCTGTTGCTCCCGGTGGCGGTGGCGATCCCCGGCCTGCTCGCGACGTTCATCTACCTGCGGGTTCCGGGCCACCGCTTCTACCGCAGCGTCTACTTCTTCCCCGCGGTGCTCTCGCCGGTCATCGTCGGCGCGATCTTCAACCTGCTGCTCGCCTTCGACGGCCCCCTCAACGCCGTCCTCGGATCGTTCGGCGTCAGTCCGGTGGACTGGCTCGGCGACCCGGACCTGGCGATGTTCATGGTGGTGGGCGTGCACATCTGGGCCACCTTCGGGATGGCCCTGGTGGTGTTCCTCGCCGGCTTCGCCACCCTGGACCCCGCGCTCCTGGACGCCGCCCGGGTGGACGGGGCGTCGCTACGCCAGGTGGTCTGGCACGTGATCATCCCGAGCCTCTCGCGCACCATCCAGTTCGTCTTCGTCACCACGATGATCGGGATGCTGACCTCGATGTTCGGGTTGCTCTTCGTGATGACCAGCGGCGGACCGGAGGGTTCGACCTACCTGCCGGAGTACTACATCTGGATCCAGCAGGGCCAGATGAACCGGCCGGCGCTCGCATCGGCCGCATCGACGATCCTCTTTATCATCATGCTCGTGGTGGGGCTGTTGCAGATCAAGCTGCTCGAACGATCCGGAAAGGAGGATTGATGTCTCGGGGCCGCCTGGGATGGTGGTTGATCGCCGTCCCCATGTCACTGCTCGCGCTGGCGACGATCTACCCGCTGCTGTTCACTGCCAACGTCGCGATGAAGACGCGCCGTGACTACATCCTCGACCGGTTCTCCCTGGCCGACGCCCTGCGCTGGGAGAACATCAGCACGGCGTGGAACAGCGTCGGCATGGGCCGATACTTCGTCAACTCGCTGTTCGTGGTGACGGTGTCGGTGATCCTGCTGCTGCTGCTCGGGTCGATGGCCGGCTTCGCGCTGAGCCAGCTGCGGTTCCGTGGCTCGTCGGCGTTGTTCCTGGGTTGCCTCGCGGGACTCTTCATCCCGTTCCAGGTGATCATGGTGCCGTTGTCCCGGATCATGGCCGACACGGCGCTCATCGACACGTACCCCGGTCTGATCCTCGTCTACGTGGCCCAGTTCCTGCCCTTCACCGTGTTCCTGATGACGAGCTACTACCGGGGCATCCCGTCGGAGATCGTCGATGCCGCCCGGATCGACGGCAACACCGTGTACGGCGTGTATCGCCGGATCATGTTGCCGCTGGGCACCCCGGCACTGCTGTCGGTCGGCATTCTCAACGCCCTGTTCTGCTGGAACGACGTCCTCATGGCGCTGGTGATGATGCCCTCGGCCGATCACCGGACGCTCATGATCGGGGTGACCTCGTTGCGGGGGCAGTACTCCGACAACATTCCCACCTTCGCCTCCGGGGTGCTGATCGCCGCCATACCCGTCCTCTTGGTTTACCTGTTCCTCCAGCGCCAAATTGCCGACGGTGTAGCCGCCGGTTCCACGAAGGGTTGACATGCGGATCACGGGATATCGGACGCTCACCACGGTCCAGGAATGGGGGCGGCCCGTCGGCGATGCCAACGGGGTGTTCGCCGACGGGGTGGTTCCGATCTCGATCGTCATCGTCGACACCGACGAGGGCGTGTCGGGAGTCGGCCTCGGGCCGCACGTTGAGATCGAGCGGATCTTCGCAGCCATCGAGGGCGAAGACCCCCGTGCCGTGACGACCCTGTACGACCGGATGTTGCGGCACACCTTCAAGGCGGGCCACGCCGGACCGGTGTTCGGCACCATCGGCGCGCTGGACACCGCACTCTGGGACATCAAGGCCCAGGTTGCCGGCGAGCCGCTGTGGCGGCTGCTGGGCGGACGTGACCGGCGGGTCACCGCCTACGCGTCCGGCCTGGACATCGGGCTCACCGACGACGAACTCGTCGCGGAGTACGAGGTCTACGCCAGCCACGGTCTGCGCGCCGCGAAGCTCAAGGGTGGTCTCGACATCGAGCGCGACCGGCACCGCCTCACCCTGGTCAGGGAGGTCCTGACCGAGGCGGGGCACGGCCGGCGGCCGGGTCTCATGCTCGACGTCAACGAGGCATGGACCCGCAAGCAGGCCGTCCGGCACGTCTGCGAACTCGAACGCTCCCTCGACCTCATCTGGATCGAGGAGCCCGTCCGACGTTGGGACGCCGAGGGCCTCGCCACTGTCAGCCGAGGAGTCAGCGCGTCGGTCGCCACCGGGGAGAACCTCACCGGGCTCGAACAGTACCGTCCGCTGCTCGCCGCCGGCGCTGTCGACGTCGTCCAGATGGCCGCCGTCTGGGGGGTCACCCACTTCCTGCGGGCGTCCGCCCTGGCGCACGCGTACGACCTGCCGGTCAGCCCGATCGGCAACAGCCCGATCGGTCTGCTGCACGCCGCGACCTCGGTGCCGAACCACCTGACCAGCGAGTTGCAGGACCTGCGTCCACCGGTCGGCGTCTCCGTCGACCTGCACATCGAGGACGGTGCCTTCATCCTCGGCGACGCACCCGGACTGGGTGTCCGCATCGACGAGGAGCGGATCCGGACGGCCAACCACCGCCCGCAGGCGCAGACGGCCGAGAGCCCCAACGTCCGGCCGGAGCGGGCCGGCCGGCGGCTGCTGGCCGGAATCGACGGGGTTGTCCCTGCCCGCCAGGTGCCCGTCGTGCCACTGAACTACCGCAACGAGGTGTCGCCCACCGCGCGGCACTGAGCTGACCGCCAGAAACAGAGAGCGCGTGGGTGCACCGCCATCGCGGTGCACCCACGGCCATGTCGGGTCGGCACGAACGACGTGCCGGCCGTCGAGACGGAGGATCGATGAAGGCAGTCGTCTACCGGGGAGCGCGAGACCTCGGAATCGAGGATCGCGACCCGGTCCCGCCGGGTCCCGGCCAGGTGCGGATCGAGGTGGCGTACACCGGGATCTGCGGCACCGACCTGCACATCTACCACGGAGACATGGACGCTCGGGTCGGTGACTCCGCGATCATCGGGCACGAGATGTCCGGCCGGATCGCGGCCGTCGGGCCGGACACCACCGGCTGGCGCATCGGACAGCCCGTCACCGTGCTGCCGACCCGCCCGTGTGGGCAGTGCGCTGCCTGCCAGCGCGGGCACTCCCACGTCTGCCACGCCATGAACTTCCTCGGCATCGACTCACCGGGCGCCATGCAGTCCTACTGGACGGTGCCGGCGGAACTGGTTCTGCCGCTCCCCGAGGAACTGCCGCTCGACCATGCGGCGCTCGTCGAGCCGGTAGCGGTCGCCGTGCACGACGTCCGTCGGGGGAAGGTGACCGCCGACGACCAGGTGGTCGTGGTCGGCGGCGGGCCGGTAGGGGCGCTCATCGCCGTCGTCGCGCAGGGCCGCGGCGCGCGGGTGCTCCTCGTCGAGCCGGACCCGTTCCGACGCGAGGTGGCGGCCGGGATCGGGATCGAGGCCGTCGACCCGGGGGCGACCGATGTCGTGGCACTGGTCAACGACCGCACCAACGGCGCGGGCGCCGACATCGCCTTCGAGGTGTCCGGCTCCGCCGGTGGCGTCACCACGGCGGTCGACGTCCTCACCACCCGCGGTCGGCTGGTGATGGTGGCGATCCACCCCCGGCCCCGCGAGGTTAACCTGCACCGCTTCTTCTGGCGTGAGCTGGAACTCCTCGGCGCGCGGTTGTACCAGCGCGACGACATGGTGGAGGCGATCCAGTTGGTCGCCTCGGGCGCGATCCCGGCGCAACAGCTCATCTCCCGGGTGGAGCCGGTCGAGGCGGCCACCGCCGCCTTCACGGCACTGGAAGGTGGCGGCGTGATGAAGGTGCTGCTCGATCTGCGGGAGGGAAACCAGTGACGGCGCTGTTCGACCTGTCCGGACGCGTCGCCGTCGTGACCGGCGCCCGGCGCGGTATCGGCCTCGCCATGGCCGAGGCCCTGGCGCTGGCCGGTGCCGACATCGTGGGCGTCTCCGCCCAACTCGAATCGGATGGCAGCGAGGTGGAACGCCGGGTGCGGGCCGCCGGCCGCCAGTTCACCGCGCTGCGTGCCGACCTCGGCGACCGGGTGGCCGTACACCAACTGGCCCGGGATCTCACCGCTCTCGGGCCGATCGACATCCTGGTGAACAACGGCGGCACGATCGCCCGCACACCGGCCGCCGAGCACCCGGACGAGATGTGGGACCACGTCATCGAGGTGAACCTCAGCAGTCAGTTCATCCTGAGCCGGGAGATCGGCCGGACGATGGTCGAGCGTGGCCGCGGGAAGATCATTTTCACCGCCTCGCTGTTGAGCTTCCAGGGCGGCATCACCGTCCCCGGCTACGCCGCGTCGAAATCGGGCATCGCCGGGCTCACCAAGGCGCTGGCGAACGAGTGGGCGGCCCACGGGGTGAACGTCAACGCCATCGCCCCCGGCTACATCGCCACCGACAACACCCAGGCGCTGCGCGACGACCCCGACCGCAACCAGGCGATCCTCGCCCGGATCCCGGCTGGCCGGTGGGGTCGCGCCGACGATCTCGGCGGCGCCACGGTGTTCCTGGCGTCGTCGGCATCGGACTACGTCAACGGGGTCGTGCTGCCCGTCGACGGCGGCTGGATGGGCCGATGACGGGCCGGCCGGTGCCCCCGGTGAGTCTCGTCGGCGGCCACCTGGGCGAGCCCGTTCGCCGCGTACCCGGCTTGGCGGCGTCATGAGGGCGCGAGCGCTGCCGCGTCGCCCGGAGGTGCGTCTCACCGAGCTGGGGTTCGGCGCGGCCCAGGGCGGCAACCTGTACCGGGCGACGTCCGACGAGGAGTTCGCCGCGGCGGTCGACGCGGCGTGGGCGGCCGGCGTCCGCTATTTCGACACCGCCCCGCACTACGGAATCGGGCTGTCCGAACGCCGCCTCGGCGCCGCGTTGCGCCAACGGCCGCGCGACGAGTACGTCGTGTCGACGAAGGTCGGGCGACTCCTGGTGCCGTCGCCCGAGAATGCGCACCTGCGCGACTCCGAGGGGTTCGACGTTCCCGCGAGCCACCGCCGGGTGTGGGACTTCAGCCGAGACGGCGTTCTCCGCTCGATCGAGGCCAGCCTCGACCGCAGCGGGCTGGACCGGATCGACATCGTCTACCTGCACGACCCCGACGACCACTGGGAGCAGGCCGCGCACGAGGCCGTGCCCGCCCTGATCGACCTGCGAGATCAGGGCGTCGTGGGTGCCATCGGTGCCGGGATGAACCAGTCGGCGATGCTGACGCGGTTCGTGCGGGAGACCGACGTCGACGTGATGATGTGCGCAGGGCGGTACACCCTGCTCGAACAGGGTGCGGCCGACGATCTGCTGCCCGCCGCCGAGAACCGGGGGGTGGGCGTGGTCATCGCGGGCGTCTACAACTCGGGGTTGCTGTCGCGGGACCGGCCGCCGGCCGATGCCGTCTACAACTACCAGCAGGCCCCAGCCGAGTTGATTGAGCGGGCGCGGCGGATCGCCGCGGTCTGCGAGACGTACGGGGTGACCCTGCCGCAGGCGGCACTCGCCTTCGTCCGCCGGCATCCGGCCGTGGTGTCGACGGTCGTTGGCGTCCGCACCGAGGCGCAGGTGGCCGAGACGGTACGACGCTCCGATGTCGCCGTACCCGAGGAGCTGTGGGGCGCCCTGGCGGCGGCCGGGCTGCTCGCCGTGGCGCCCGGTCCGGGCGCCGCGGGCCAACCGAACTGACGACGACGTCCCGGCCGGGACCGGCTCCGATTCTCGGACACCGGTCCCGACCGGGACGTCATCTTTTACCGCGACAGCCGCAGGTCAGACCGCGGTGAACCGCCACTGCTGGTTGGTTGCGCTGCTGCAGGTCCACTGCAACACCCGGGCGCCGTCGGCCGTGGAAGCACCGTTGACGTCCAGGCAGAGCCCGCTCAGCGCACTCTTCACCGTGTACACGCCGGAGGTTCCCGTCGCGGTGGCGGTGAACTTCTGCTGGTTGCCGTTGTTGCAGGTGGCCTGCTGCAGGAAGGCACCCGCCGCGGTGGAACTGCCGATCACCTCGACGCACTTGCCGCTGTGCACCGCCTTGAGGTAGACCGCGCCGTTACCGGCGTCGACCGCCTGCCACCTCTGGTTGTTGCCACCGGTGGACGCCCACTGGGTGATCTGGGCGCCGTCGGCGGTGGAGACACCGCTGACGTCCATCAGCTTGTTGCTGTGCTGGGCGGTGACCGTGTACGTCTTGCCCGCCAGACCGCCGCCGGTGCCGGGTGTCCCGACGCCATTTCCGCCGAAGGTGTGCGAGTCCAGGTCGAAGCCGCTGCCCTTGAACACCATGTAGAGCGTCTGGGTCCCACTGCTGGCGGCGACGCTGACCGGTGTCGTGGACTGGTAGTTGTCCCAGCCACCGGTGCTGGGCACCGTCGTGGTGGCCAGCAGCGTTCCGGTGGGCGAGCCGGACCGCAGCTCGATGGAGCCGCCACCGGACGGTGACGACAGTCGGTAACTGACCGTCGAGATGCCCGACAGGCTCATCGGGCTGAACGCGATCCAGTCGTTGTTGGAGATGTCACCGACGCGCTTGGTGCTCTCCGCGGCGGCCTGGTCGACGACCCGGATGCCGGACTGGCTGCTGAAGTACTCGGACTGCTTGTGCTTCGGTTGCAGGATCGCCTGTGCGGTGCCGGTGAGCGGGGACCCGCCCCCCGAGCCGCCGTTGTCGGTGTACCGCGCGTTCAGCACATAGAACAGGTTGGCGCCGTCGGGGTGCCCGCCGAGCAGGTCGGTGGAGATGGTGCCCGAGCAACCCGGGTACTCGGTGGTCTCGTGCGCGTGGTCGTCGTGACCCAGCGCCGGGTTGAGGAACACCTTCGAGCAGTCGACGGTTCCGCCGTCCGGATCGGTCACGGTGATCTGGTACGACACCTTGTCACCGAAGGTCAGCATGCCACCGTTGCCCGGTGTGGTGATGGTGACCACCGGGGCGCTGTTGCCGACGGTGATCGGGACGTTGGCGAAGCCGGTCTTACCAGTGCTGTCGGTGACCTTCAACTGGGCGGTGTAGTTGCCGTTGGAGGTGTACACCTTCGACGGGTTGGCCGCCGTGGAGGTGGTGCCGTCGCCGAACGTCCACAGGTAGCTCAGCGTGTTGCCGTCCGGGTCGGACGTGCCCGCGCTGCTGAACTGGACGGTCAGCGGTGCGCTGCCGCTGGTGGGCGTGCCGGTGGCCTTGACGATCGGTGACCGACCGCCCTGGATGTAGTCGATCCGGTAGAGCCCGGAGTCGCTGTTGCCGCCGCCGAAGTTGGTGCCCCACTCCAGCAGGTAGAGCGAGCCGTCCTTGCCGAACTCCATGTCCATCGGCTTGTTGAACCCGGTGCCAGGCAGGAACGGGTTGGTGCGGGTCACCGCCGTGGAGGAGTCGAAGTGCACCTCCTTGATGTAGTTGCGCGCCCACTCGTAGAAGAAGTGCACGCCGTCGTAGTAGGGCGGGAACTTCGTCGCGGACGGGTTCGACGCGTCGTACCGGTAGACCGGGCCGCCCATCGGCGCCGAGCCGCCGGAGCCGAGCTCCGGGAAGGTCGTCGAGGCGGGGTAGCCATACCAGATGTTGGGCATGACGACCGGCTTCAGGCTGGTCAGGCCGGTGTTGTTCGGCGAGTTGTTGACCGGTGCCGAGCAGTTGAACTTCGCGCCGACGACGCCGGTGTCGGGGTTGTACGGCGCGTACGGCTGGTTGTTGCCGTGGCAGAACGGCCAGCCGTAGTTGCCGGGCGTCTTGATGACGTTGAGCTCGACCAGGCCCTCGGGGCCCCGGTTGGTGGTGGGCGGGTTGCGGTCCGGCCCGTAGTCGGCCAGGTAGACCCAGCCGGTGGCCGCGTCGATGGAGAAGCGGAACGGGTTGCGGAAGCCCATCGCGTAGATTTCCGGCTTGGTCTGCGCGGTGCCCTGCGGGTAGAGGTTGCCGCTCGGGATGGTGTAGCTGCCGCTGGCCCCGGGGCGGATGCGCAGCAGCTTGCCGCGCAGGTCGTTGGTGTTGCCCGCGCTGCGGGCCGCGTCCAGGTTGGACTTGCCCGAGCGCCAGTCCAGCGGGGCGTAGCCCTGCCAGTTGGGGTCGAGGTTCGGCGGCGTGTCGTCGCCGGTGCCGATGAAGAGGTTTCCGTCCGGACCGAACTCGATGTAACCGCCGGTGTGCCCGGGCTCCGGGAACGTCCGGTCCCGGTACGCCGGGATGTCGATGATCGTCACACCGCTGGACATGTTCAGCGTGTCGCCGCTCATCGTGTAGCGGGAGACCCGGTTGACGTCGGTCGAGCTGCTCGCCGGCGAGTGGTAGAGGTACACGTACCCGTTTGTGGCGAAGTTGGGGTCCAACGCCATGCCGGTGAGACCGTCCTCACCGCCGGTGTAGACACTCAGCGTGCCGGCGGTCACCGTGCTGTTGGTGGAGGGTTTGAAGACCTTCAGCTGCCCGCCGCGCTGGGCGTAGAACACGCGCCCGTCCGGGGCCACGGCCATCGCCATCGGGTCGACGGTGTTGTCGTCCAGGGTGCGCTTCTCGAAGTTGCCCCAGACGGTGCCGCCGCAGTCGCCGGGTGCGTTGCCGGCGGCCCACTTGATGCCACCGAGGACGTGGTTGCGGAAGTTCGTCTCGCTGTAGGAGTCGATCGCGTGGCCCATCGCGGTGGCCCACACCCGCCCGCCGCCGGTGTCGCGACACCAGGAGATCGGGTGGTCCGGGCCCATCGCCCGGGAGCCCGGGTTGTAGGTGCGCTCGTCGGCGGTCACCAGAACGTGCACCTTACCGCGCGGGTTGGAGTCGAAGTTGTACCACTCCTCGCTGCGGTTCCACCGATCCGGCAGCCCGGCCGTCGACGGGTGCTGCTTGTCGGCGACGATCGCGGTGCCGGGCAGCACGCCGGGGGAGTGCTCGGGCATGTGGGCGCCGCCGTTGATGGTCTGGTCCCACCACGGGTACTCGGTATCGATGCCCATGTCGGTGGCGTTGTGGATGGCGACGATGCCCTTGCCGCTGGCGAGGTAACCCTCCACCGCCTGACGTTGGGCTGCCGAGGTCCAGACCATGCCGGAGGTCTGGAGCATGACGATCACGTCGAAGGTCGCCAGGTTGCTGGCGGTGAAGACGCTCGAGTCCTCGGTCGCCACCACTTCGAAGTTGTTCGCGGTGGCCTGCTGCTGGAGCATGCTGATCCCGGCGGGGATCGAGTCGTGCCGGTAGCCGGTGGTCTTGCTGAACACCAGGGCGCGGAAGGCGGGAGCCGCCGAAGCGGGTGGGGCGAGTCCGAGGGCCAGCAACAGGCCCGCGATCACCGAGATGATCATCGTATTGCGACGCATGGCGTCTCCTAGGTTGGACGGGCAACTCCGATTGCGCCCACGGGCGCGCCCGGCCTCAGGTTGTGCCTGCAGGCATGGGTGGGCACGAGTGCGCTGGTCTGTCCTCGTGCCGTTCGCCGAAACGGCAGTCAGGCCCGCGGGACATCACAGTGAGTGATGGTGGCTGTGGTTCTTGTCCCGTGGTCCACGAGGTCAGGATGAGCCAGAAATAGATGGGTGTCAATGAATGGGGCAACGTCCGACGTCTTGCCCTGATGACGACGGCCATGTCCGAATCTCTCGGGCACGGCTTCGCTGCCGTGCGAGTGACGGCCCTGGCAATCGGCCCCGGTCGAGGATTGCGGACCTGCATCCAAACATCTATCTTCTTCATACGTGTGATGTTTCGTCGATGTCAAGGGAATGTTCGCAACAGAAAAACGTAAGTCTCCGCGGCTGGCTGCGAAAGTTCGTGGCCACGCCGCGTACGGGTCGACGCCGACCCGCGCACCTTGTCGATGACTACTGTCTGTGAGGGCTTTCGGGATGTCAGACCCACCGCGGGCACCGCTGCTCACCCTCCGGGGCATCGGCAAGTCCTTCCTCGGGGTACGCGTTCTCGACGGTGTCGACCTCGATGTCGCGCCCGGCGAGGTCCACGCCGTTGTCGGTGAGAACGGCGCCGGCAAGTCGACGCTCATGAAGATCGTCTCGGGCGGGTACGCCCCGGACGGGGGCACCGTCGAGTTCGCCGGCGAACCGCGCGCGTTCCGTGGCCCGCGGGACGCCCAGCGGGCCGGCGTCGGCATCATCCACCAGGAGTTCAACCTGCTGCCGGAGCGCACCGTCGCGGAGAACGTCTACCTGGGCCACGAGCCGGTCCGGCGCGGGTTGGTCGACCGTCGGGGGATGCTCGACCGCACCACGCGCCTGCTCGCCTCGATCGGGGAGACCACGTTGCCCGCCGACGCCCGGGTGGGGCAGCTCGGCGTCGCCCAGCAGCAGGTCGTCGAGATCGCCAAGGCGCTCGCCCTGGACGCGCAGCTGCTCATCATGGACGAGCCGACCGCCGCGCTGGCCGACCACGAGGTCGAGCTGCTCTACGGGTTGGTGCGCCGACTCCAGGAGCGCGGCATCGGCCTGCTGTACGTCTCGCACCGGCTCGCCGAGGTCTTCGACCTCTCCAGCCGGATCACGGTTCTGAAGGACGGCCGTCGGGTGACCACAGTCGACACCGGCGACACGACCGCCGACCAGTTGGTGCGGCACATGGTCGGGCGGGAGTTGTCCAGCTACTACCCGGACCGGGCCGCCCCCGAGGACCGCGGTCCGGTGCGGCTCAACCTTCGCGATGCGGGAAACCGGAAGCTGAGTGACGTCAATCTCCAGTTGCGCGCCGGTGAGGTGCTCGGCATCGGCGGCCTCCAGGGCTCTGGCCGCTCGGCGCTGGCCCGTGCGATCTTCGGGGTCTCCCCGTTCACCACCGGTGACGTCACGCTCGACGACCGGCCGGTCCGGCTGCGCTCACCGCGCACCGCGATGCGGGCCGGCATCGCCTACGTCACCGAGGACCGCAAGGGCGAGGGGATCGTCCCCCGGCAGTCGGTGCTCGACAACGCGCTGCTCGCCAGCCGGGCCGTGTTCGCGACTCGCTCCGGGCATGCCGCCCGTACCGTCCGGGCGCGCGAGCTGCTCGCCGCAGTGGAGGTCCGCGCCGCCGGCGACGACCAGGAGATCCGCTTCCTGTCCGGTGGAAACCAGCAGAAGGTCGTGCTGGCCCGGTGGCTGGCGCTCGACCCGCGGATCCTGCTCTTCGACGAGCCGACCCGGGGCATTGACGTGGGCGCGAAGTCAGCCATCCATGACCTCGTCCGCCGGCTCGCCCGGGACGGCGCCGCCGTGTTGATGATCTCGTCCGACCTGCCCGAGCTGTTGGGGATGAGCGATCGGATCGTGGTCATGCGGGACGGCCGGGTCGCGGGCGAACTGCCCGCCGGCGCGAGCGAAGAGGACGTCATGGCCCTGGCGGTCGGGACCGCGCGGAAGGCTGCCGCGTGAGCGCGAGGAGTGAGCCGGGTTTGCGAGCCCCGCAGTCGCGATCGGAGATGACCCAGTGAGCGCCCTGTCGCTGCTGCCGGCCCGCCGCCCCGTACCGGGCGTCTTCGTGGCCCTGACCCTCACCCTGGCGATCGGCTGGCTGGTCGTCCTCGTCGACGGCGGGCAGCTCTTCAACCAGTCCACGACGGTGAGCCTGCTGCACGTCGCGGCCGGCCTCGGGCTCGTCGCCGTCGGCCAGACCCTGGTCATCCTCGGCGGCTCGCTCGACCTGTCGGTGGCGTACGTGATCAGCCTCAGCACCCTCGTCGCGGCCGAGACGATGAACGGCAGCGACGGCGCGTTGCTGCCGGCGATCGGCCTGGCTCTCGCCGTCAGCGCCGGCGTCGGGCTGCTCAACGGGCTCCTCGTCACCAAACTGCGGGTCAACGCGTTCATCGCGACCCTCGGCGTCGGGCTGCTGCTCAAGGGGTACCTCGACAACGGCTACGACGGGCCGGCCGGCACCACCGCGCCCGCGCTCGTGCAGGCACTCGGCTACCAGCGCATCGGCCCGGTGCCGGTGTCGTTCCTGCTGCTGGTCGCGGTGACCGCGGCGGCCTGGTTCGCGCTCTCCAAGACCCGCTTCGGCCACCACCTGGTCGCCGTCGGCGGGGACCCGGAGGTGGCCCGGCTCTCCGGCGTCCGCAACGACCGGATCCTCGTCACCGCCCACGTGCTGTGCTCGATGTGTGCCGGGCTCGCCGGCGTGTACCTCGCCAGTCGGCTCGGTTCGGGCGCGCCGCGGGTGGGCACCGAGGGCCTCTACGACCTGGAGTCGATAGCCGCGGTGGTGATCGGCGGAACCGCCCTCGCCGGTGGGCGCGGCGGCGTCATCGGCACGGTCGGGGGAGTGCTGCTGCTCGCCAGCATCGACGCGATCTTCAACCAGTTGGAGGTCGACGCCTTCTTCAAGCAGGTGATCCGGGGCGCGATCATCATCGCCGCGGTGGCCGTCTACGCCCGCCGGGCCATGCGAAAGGCGGCTGCCTAGCCATGCAGACCGTTCAGCGCCGTACGCTGCCGCTGCGTCTCCCGCGGGTCCGCCCCGGCGGCCTCCTGCCGATCCTCGCGATTCTCGCGGTGCTGGTGGTGCTCGTCGGCATTCGACAGCCCGACTTCCTCGCCCCTCCGTCGTTGATGTCGTTCCTCGGACGTTCGGCGCCGATCATCCTGCTCGCCGCCGGCCAGTACTTCGTGATCGTCTCCGGCGAGTTCGACCTCTCGGTCGGCTCCCTGGTCACCGCGCAGGTGGTCGTGGCCGCCCGGCTCATCGACGGCGACCCGGCACGTACCTGGCCCGTGGTGCTGCTCCTGCTCGCCTTCGGCGCACTCGTCGGGTTGGTCAACGGCCTGATCACGACCCGGCTTCGGGTGCCGTCGTTCATCACCACCCTCGGCATGTTCCTGATCCTGGTCGGCGCGGTCTACCTGTGGTCCGACGGTGCCCCGAAGGGCGGGCTCTCCGAGGAGTTCCGGCGGTTCGGTCGGCGGGCTTTCGAGGACGTGCCGGTGCTCGGTCGCGTGCCGTACGCGCTGCTGGTCCTGGTGGCCCTGGCGGTGGTGGCCGTGCTGCTGATGCGGTCCGACTTCGGCCGGACGCTGGTTGCCGTCGGCGACAATCCGCGCACCGCCGAGTTGAGCGGCGTGCGTGTCTGGCGGACCCGCACCATCGCCTTCATCCTCAGCGGGCTCGCGGCCGCGGCCGCGGCGATCCTGCTGGGCGGCTACAGCGGCGTGTCGTTCCAGGCCGGCGCCGGCCTGGAGTTCGGTGCGATCACCGCGGTCGTCCTCGGTGGCGTCGCGCTGGGCGGCGGTCGCGGTTCGGTCGTCGGCGCGATGCTCGGCGCGCTGACCCTCGAACTGCTGTTCGCCCTCATGAATTTCTACGGCGTCTCCGGCGCCCTCAGGTCGACCGTCCAGGGCGGGATCATCCTGCTCGCCGTGGCGGTCTCGGCAACGCGTTCTTCGTCGAGATAAAGGGGAACCATAGTGCGACGTTCCATGGCGGCACTGGCCGCTGTCACCTTGCTGTCCCTTGCCGCCTGTTCCACCGACGAGCCGGGCGCGAGCCCCTCGGGCAGTGCCTCCGCTGCCGGCTCGGGCACTG
>NZ_JBEXHQ010000086.1:0-16069 GCF_040607915.1 Micromonospora sp. NPDC005215
GGCCGGGCGGTGCGGTGGCCGGGCGGTGCGGGGCTGGCCGGGCGGTGCGGTGGCCGGGCGGTGCGGGGCTGGCCGGGCGGTGCGGTGGCCGGCCGGGCGGTGGGCGCCCTGGGCGGTGCGCTGAGTTTCAGGCGGCGTGGCGGTGGATGGGCTGGTGGCGTCGGCGCCCGGCCAGCCGGGTGACCGGAAGGGTGAACGTGGCGATCAGCACGGCGGCGCCGCAGCCGGTGCAGATCAGCTCGGGACAGTCGGTGTCGTGGCCGTCGACGCAGGGCGGCGCCTCGAACGGTGCCACGCCCTCGCAGACCTCGCAGTAGAGCTCGCGGTGCGACACGGGTGTCTCCTTCTCACTCCAGGTGAACCGCCCCGGATGCGACAACGACGCACAACGGAAGCGGAGAACCACTCGCCTGTAGTTTTCCACGCGGGTCCGACAAATCTCCGCTCACCGCTGGCCGGAGGCCCGGCGCAGGCTCGTCGCCGTCCCCGCCGAAGGGGCCACGTGTGATGGTCCACTCGACAGCACTGGAGTCGCACCATCCAGGGCCGGTGACAACATGGATCCAGGGAAGTCGAGTCGATCACGGATCGGACCGTGGCCGTCGGAGGGCGACCGTCTAGACCGGCGCCGGTCCGAGGGCGGCGGCGGTCTTGATCCAGCGGTCCAGGGTCGCGGCGGCCGCGCCCGAGTCGATCGACTCCGCCGCGCGGTCCATGCCGGCGCGGAGCGCCTCGGTCAGGTCGCCGTCGAGCGGACCCTGCGTGGCCAGCGCCGCAGCGGCGTTGACAAGCACCGCGTCCCGGACCGGACCCGTCTCACCGGCCAGCAGACGACGGGCCACAGCGGCGTTGTACGCGGCGTCACCGCCCCGCAGATCCTGGAGGGTGGCCCGGGGCACCCCCAGGTCCGTCGCGTCCAGCACGGCCTCGCGTACGGTGCCGTCCTGGGCCGCCCAGACGCGGGTCGGCGCGGCCGTGGTGAACTCGTCCAGGCCGTCCTCGCCGCGCATCACGATCGCCGAGTCGCCGCGGGCGGCGAACACGCTCGCCATCACCGGGGCCATCCGGGCGTCGAAGCAGCCGACCGCGCCGGAACGGGGGCGGGCCGGGTTGGTCAGCGGGCCGAGGAAGTTGAAGAAGGTGGGCACCCCCACCTCGCGGCGGATCGGGCCGGCGTGCCGCATTCCGGGGTGGAACCGGGCCGCGAAGCAGAACCCGATGCCCGCCTCCTCGACGCAACGGGCCACCTGTTCGGGGCCGAGGTCCAGCGGGATGCCGAGGAACTCCAGCAGGTCGGCCGTGCCGCACAGGGAGGAGGCGGCCCGGTTGCCGTGCTTCACCACGCGTACGCCAGTGCCCGCGACCACCAGCGCGGTCATCGTGGAGATGTTGACCGTGTGGGCGAGGTCACCACCGGTGCCGACCACGTCGAGCGCGGTGCGGCGCAGCTCCTCGGGAAGCACCACCGGAACCGAACGACCCAGCATCGCCTCGACGAGACCGGCCAGCTCAGCCGGGGTCTCGCCCTTGGCGCGCAACGCGATGGCGAAGGCCGCGATCCGCGCCGCGCTCGCCGAACCGGTCATGATCTCGTCCATCGCCCAGGCGGTGTCGGCGGTGGACAGCTCCTCGCCGTGCAGCAGCGAGTTGAGCAGGTGCGGCCAGGTCCGATCGCCCATGGCGGGCCTCCCGAGCGTGCGAAGTGCGGGTGGGCTGGAACGGGCGCCGGCGAATCCGGCGCCGTGACGGTGCCGGAAAGCTGGGGGACGTCAGGCGGGTGCGTGCGTCCGCAGCAGCTCGGCCACCGTGCCGCCGGTGGTCACCGGGTCGAGCGGGTGCACCAGTGTGGCGTCGACCTCGGCGTACGCGGCGAGCCATCGGTCGGCGGCGCGGGCGATCACCAGGCAGGTCGGGGGAGCGTCGTCCCGGTCGTCCTTGATCTGCCGGGCGATGCCGATGCCGCCACCCGGGCTCGCCTCACCATCGAGCAGCAGCAGGTCGATCTCGTAGTCGTCGACAAGCCGGATGGTCTCCGCGTAGGTCGACGCGTCGACGAACTCGATCTGCAGACCGGGCGCGGGCCGGGTGCCGACGGCCATCCGCATCCGATCACGGACCTGCGGGTCGTCGCTGTAGAGCAAGACGGTGCAAAGGCGATCGCTCATGGCTGGACTGACTCCCACCTCGTAGCTGCCCGCCGATCGTACCGGTCGGCGTGACGTAGCCGACATCCCGCCCGGCGTCACGGGTCGGGGCGTACCGTCCGGGCAGCTCAGGCGGGCGCGGCGTCGGCGGCGCGCTCACGGGCCTCCTGGCGGTCCAGCTCGCGGTCGACCCGGCGGGCCTCCCGCTCGGACTGTTTGACCCACTGCACCACCAGCACCGCGAGCATTGTCACACTGACGAACTCGCCACCGGCCCAGAGGATGCCGCCGGCGACCACCTGGTCCGCCCAGGGGTCGGACCAGCTCAGGTTGAGCGACGGGTACCAGTCGCCGCCGAAGAGTGTGGTGCTCTGCATGATGGTGAGGCCGAGCACTGTGTGGAACGGCACCGAGAGCAGCATCAGGAGCGCACGCGCCGGGTACGGCCAGCGGCCGGGCAGCGGGTCGAGGCCCAGCAACGGCCAGAAGAACACGCAGCCGGTCATGATGAAGTGCGCGTGCACCAGCTCGTGCGCCCAGGCGTGTTCGAGGGTGAAGCGGTACAGGTCGCTGAAGTACAACGCGAACGGGTTGACCACGAAGATGGCGAACGCCACCAGCGGGAAGGTGTAGACCCGGGCGACGCGGCTGTGCACGATCGCCAGCAGGCGCTTGCGTGGCCCGACCGGCAAAGTCCGCAGGGCCAGGGTCATCGGCGCGCCCAGCGCCAGGAAGATCGGCGCCACCATGGACAGCACCATGTGCTGGATCATGTGCACGGACAGCAGCGCGGTGTCGTACGCGTGCAGCCCGCTGACCGTGACCAGCGCGATACCGCCCAGCCCGGGGCCGAGGAAGAACACCGTACGGAGGACCGGCCAGCGGTCGCCACGCACGCGCAGCCGGTGCACCCCGTAGAGGTACAGGCCGGCGGCGAGCACCAGGCCGAGGGCCAGCCAGCTGTCCAGCCGGGTCTCGGTCAGCACCGCGCCGACGGTGAACGGCGGCGGGGCCGAGGTGGCGGCGAAGATCGGATCGACGTGCAGCACGCTTTTCAGGCTAGGCCAGGCGAACCGGACCCTGACGCTCGGGCCACGGAAGGCGCAGGTTTGCCACCCCGCTGATCGCCGGCCCCGGTCAGGGGCAATAATGACGGCGTGACTGCGGCCCCAGCCATTGACAAGAGCCGGATCCACTCTCTGACCCGACCGAACATGGTCAGCGTCGGGACGATCGTGTGGCTCTCCAGCGAACTCATGTTCTTCGCGGCGCTGTTCGCGATGTACTTCTCGATCCGCGCGGCTGCGCCGGAGCAGTGGGAGAAGCACACCGAGGCGCTGAACATCCCTTACGCGACCACCTTCACGGTGGTCCTGGTGCTGTCCTCCGTGACCTGCCAGCTCGGCGTCTTCGCGGCGGAGAAGGGCGACGTGCACGCGCTGCGGCGCTGGTTCACCGTCACCTTCGTGATGGGCCTGATCTTCGTGCTCGGCCAGCTGAACGAGTACCGGCACCTGGTCGAGGACGGCATCAAGATCAACGGAGACGGGTACGGGTCGGTGTTCTACCTGACCACCGGCTTCCACGGCCTGCACGTGACCGGCGGTCTGATCGCCTTCATCATCTTCATGGTCCGCACGACCATGGGCCGGTTCACTCCGGCGCAGGCGACCTCGGCGATCGTCGTGTCGTACTACTGGCACTTCGTCGACGTCGTGTGGATCGGGCTGTACGCCATGATCTACTGGCTTCAGTGATCTTGCGCGTCACATTCCGCGCTGCTGCTCCGTCCCCTGAGACAGGTCCAACCGGTTAAGGACACCGCTCATGACTTCTGACAACGACCGCCGACGCGGTCTGCTCGCGCGGTTGCGCGAGCGGCCCGCCGCGCGCAGCAGGGGCCGCCGCCGGCTGGGCGCCGCGGTCCGGCTGATCGCCGCGCTGATGCTCGCCGGCGGCGCCTACACCGTCTTCGCCCCCGGTGCCCAGGCGCAGGACAACCCGCAGCTGACCGGCGCCGCCGCCGAGGGCAAGGCGCTGTTCGACGTGAGCTGTGTGACCTGTCACGGCCGCAACGCCCAGGGTGTCGAGGGTCGCGGGCCGAGCCTGATCGGCGTCGGCGCGGCCTCGGTCGAGTTCCAGGTCAGCTCCGGGCGGATGCCGCTGGCCCGCCAGGAGGCCCAGGCGCACCGCAAGCCCCCGCTCTTCACCGACGAGCAGACCCGTCAGCTCGCCCAGTACATCCAGGAGTTGGGCGGCGGCCCGGTCGTGCCCGCCGGCGACGACCTCCGCGAGGACGGCAACGTCGCGTCCGGTGGTGAGCTGTTCCGGATCAACTGCTCGCAGTGTCACGCGTTCGGTGGTGGCGGCGGCGCGCTCTCCTCGGGCAAGTTCGCCCCCAGCCTGCACCCCGCTACCGACCGCCAGATCTACGCGGCGATGTTGAGCGGCCCACAGAACATGCCGGTGTTCGGCGACAACCAGCTTCGGCCAGAGCAGAAGGCCGACATCATCGCCTACATCCAGGAGACGCTGAAGCACGACCAGGACCCGGGCGGGTTCAACCTCGGGCGGTACGGCCCCTCCACCGAGGGCCTGGCGATCTTCCTGATCGGCATCGTGGCGCTCGTCTTCGCCAGCCTGTGGATTGCGGGCAAGTCGTGACCGAGCGGATACTCCTAATCAGCGCTGTGGTGCCGCTTGGCGCCACCCGTAGCGAGGTGACGGCATGAGCACCCACACCGAGCACCAGGCCCCACAGGGCCGGGAGCCGCTCGACGTGAACGACCCCAAGCTGACCCGGTTCGACATCGTTCGTGAGGGCGCGCGTCGGGACGACATCGAAATCGTCCACTACGAGCCGCAGGTGCTTCCCGGCACCAAGGCGGAGCGTCGGCTGACCCGGGTGGTCGCCGGCTTCTTCCTGATCACCGGTCTGGCCGCGACCGCCTTCCTGGCCATCTACATCTGGTGGCCGTGGCAGTACGAGCCGGGCCGTGGCGGCGACAAGTGGTACACCCCGCTGCTGGGCGCCACCCTCGGCATCGCCCTGCTGGCCGTCGGCTTCGGCATCCTGACCTGGGGCAAGAAGTTGTTGCCCAAGGAGGTCTCGATCCAGGACCGGCACGAGGGGCAGGTGGACTCCGAAGGCCGCACCATCACCGGTCAGACCATGCTCTACATGGCGGACGAGCTGGGCGTGAAGCGTCGCCCGCTGCTCGGCATCTCGCTGCTGGCCGGTCTCGCGCCGGTCGCCGCGGTCGTCGCCGCGCCGCTGGTCGGCGGTCTGATCTCCCAGCCGCACAAGAACAACCAGATGTTCACCACCGGGTTCGCCGCGGCCGATGGCGGCGAGCGGATCCGCCTGGTGCGCGAGGACGGCCGGCCGGTCCGCCCGGCGGACATCAGCGCCGGTGGCCAGGTGACCGTCTTCCCCGGCATCGACCACGGCGTGAGCAACCGACACGCGGACTCGCCGACGCTGCTGATCCACCTCCGGGACTCCGACGCGCAGGAGTCGCGTCGGGCCAACGAGAGGATCGGCCACGGCGACTACATGTGGGGCAACTACGCGGCCTTCTCCAAGGTCTGCACGCACGCCGGCTGCCCGGCCAGCCTGTACGAGCAGCAGACCAACCGGCTGCTCTGCCCGTGCCACCAGTCCCAGTTCCTGATCACCAGGAACGCCGAGCCGGTCTTCGGCCCGGCCAGCCGGCGGTTGCCACAGCTGCCGATCGAGGTGGACTCCGAGGGTTTCTTCGTGGCGAAGTCCGACTACACCGAGACCGTTGGGCCTGACTTCTGGGAGCGGCCATGAAGCGTCGAAAGTTTGACCTTGCGGCGACACCGGGCAAGGCCGCGGTGGGAGTGGACGACCGCTTCGCGGTGGCCACCCCGCTGCGCAAGCTGCTGAACAAGGTCTTCCCGGACCACTGGTCCTTCCTGCTCGGTGAGATCGCGCTGTTCTCGTTCGTCGTGCTGCTGCTGACCGGTGTGTTCCTCACCTTCTTCTTCGAGCCGGCGATGACCGAGGTGGTCTACGACGGCAGCTACGCGCCGTTGCAGGGCACCCCGATGTCCGCCGCCTACGCCTCCAGCCTGGACATCTCGTTCGACGTCCGGGGCGGTCTGGTGATGCGCCAGATGCACCACTGGGCGGCGTTGCTGTTCATGGCCGCGATCGTCGTGCACATGCTGCGGGTCTTCTTCACCGGTGCCTTCCGCAAGCCGCGCGAGACCAACTGGATCATCGGTTCGCTGCTGTTCTGGGTCGGCTTCCTGGCCGGCTTCACCGGCTACTCGCTGCCGGACGACGGCCTGTCCGGCACCGGTCTGCGGATCGCCTCGGCGATCATGCTGTCCATCCCGGTGATCGGCTCCTGGCTCACCTCGTCGATCTTCGGTGGCGAGTTCCCGGGCACGATCATCATCAGCCGGTTCTTCATCGCCCACGTGCTGCTCATCCCGGGTCTGCTGCTCGCGTTGATCAGCGTCCACCTGGGCCTGGTCTTCAAGCAGAAGCACACCCAGTGGCCCGGCCCCGGCCGGACCAACAACAACGTGGTCGGCGAGCGGATGTTCCCGCGGTACGCGCTGAAGCAGGGCGGCTTCTTCATGATCGTCTTCGGCGTCATCGCGCTGATGGGCGGTCTGTTCCAGATCAACCCGATCTGGCTGTTCGGCCCGTACGAGGCGTGGGTGGTCTCGGCCGCCAGCCAGCCCGACTGGTACGTCATGTTCCTCGACGGGTCGACCCGACTCATGCCGGCCTGGGAGATCACGATCCCGATCGGTGACGAGTACGTCATCCCGCCGCTGTTCTGGCCGACGGTCGTACTGCCCGGCATCCTGGTGGGCCTGTCGACGATGTACCCGTTCCTGGAAGCCCGGCACCTCAAGGACCGCAAGAGCCACAACCTGCTCCAGCGGCCCCGCGACGTCCCGGCTCGGACCGCTGTGGGTGCCATGGCCGTCGCGTTCTACGTCGTCCTGACGCTCTCCGGCGCCAACGACGTGATCGCCGACAAGTTCCAGATCAGTTTGAACGCGATGACCTGGGCGGGCCGGATCGGTCTGCTGGTGGTCCCGCCGCTGGCGTACTACGTCACGTACCGGCTCTGCCTGGGCCTTCAGCAGCACGACCGGGAGGTGCTGGCGCACGGCGTGGAGACCGGCATCATCCGGCGACTGCCGGACGGTCGGTTCGTCGAGGTGCACCAGCCGCTCAGCGCGTCGAACGGACACGCGGACGGCCACGGCGAGCTGGAGTACGTCGGCTGGGTCGTGCCGAAGAAGATGAACCGGCTGGGGGCGCTCGGCCCGGCCATCCGGGGCTTCTTCTACCCGATCGAGAAGCCGGTCGAGGCGCCGGTCTCGCCGGGGCACCCGCCGGTCGAGGCCCGGCCCGAGCGCGAGGAGATCGGCAGCGGCGAGAGCCGCCGCTGACCCGCCCGAACGCACCGTAACGTGGCGCCCGCCGGATTCCGGCGGGCGCCACGTCGTATCCGCACCCCCCGCCCCATCCGGCCAGGAGTCGGACGGCCACGGCGGGACCGGTCGACCCCGCGCGACGGGCGATCGCAGGAATAACCCCGGTGAGCCGGGTATCCGAGCGGTCCAACGTCTCAAGGGGGGGAAGCATGTTGGGTATCAAACGCCTCGGCCTGTTGGCCGCGCTGGTACTGGTCGGGGTCGCGCCGGCTGCGGCCGCGCAGGCCGCGGCACAGCCGTCGACGCAGGACACCCAGTACCTGCAGGCGGTACACCAGGTCAACCTGTTCGAAATCACCGCCGGTGACCTGGCCCAGCAGAAGGGTCAGGACCAGGGGGTGAAGGACCTGGGCGCGATGCTGAAGACCGACCACACCCAGCTGGACCAGACGGTGCAGCAGACCGCGTCCCAGCTCGGGGTGGAACTGCCGAACGAGCCCAGCGCCGATCAGCAGGCGGTCCTCGACAAGTTGAACAACGCCAGCGGCGCGGAGTTCGACAGGCTCTGGGTGACCAGTGAGCTGGCCGGCCACGTCCAGGCCATCCAGGCCACCCAGACGGAGATCTCGCAGGGCTCCGAGCAGTCGGTGGTCCAGTTGGCCCAGACGGCCCTGCCGACGCTGCAGGCGCACTATGACGAGCTTGTGCAGCTCGCCAACAAGCTCGGCATCCCGGTTCCGCAGACCAGCGCCAGCGGTACGCCCAGCCCGGGCGGCACTGGCACCGAGTCCCCGGCTCCGGGTGGCACCGGCACCGAGTCGCCGGCTCCGGGTGGCGGCACCGAGTCCCCGGCTCCGGGTGGCGGCACCACCGAAGCGCCGGCTCCCAGCATGAGCTGACGTAGCGACAGCAGACGGCCGGTCCACCCCGCACGGGTGGACCGGCCGCCGTGCGTGCGCTGGTCAGTCGGCGCTGGACAGGCCGATCGCGAACGCCTCCTCCAGGTCGTGCTGGGAGTAAGCCCGGAACGCGATGTGCGACTCGGTGTTGAGCACGCCCGGCACCTTGGAGATGCTGCCGGCGATGACCTGGGCGATCTGGTCGAACTCGCGGACCCGGACGATGGCGATGAGGTCGACGTGCCCGGCCACCGAGTAGACCTCGCTGACGCCGGAGAGGCTGGCAAGGGTCTCCGCCACCTCGGGGATCGCGTCGGTGGCACAGTCGATCAGCACGATGGCGGTGATCACGGGACATTTCTCCGTTCGTCGGCGTCGTCGCCCATGCTAGATGTTCCGGCCCGGCCCGGAGGTTGCGGTGGCGGGCACGGTCAGGTCGTTCCCGGCCCGGATCACGTCCCGCAGCCGTTCGCCGTCGCGCACGGTCGCGCCCGGCCACACCACCGTGCGGCACACGTCGCCGTCCACCCGCGCGCCCGCGCCGACCACCGACTCCACACAGCGACCGGTCACCGTGGCGGTTGGGGCGACGAGGGCGCTGCCATTCGCGGCGTGCAGGTTGGCCGCCAGGTAGTCGGCGGGGGTGCCAGTGTCGTAGAAGGTGCCCGGGTAGGGCACCACCTCCAGCGCACCCGCCGCCTCCGCCGGTCGCCAGAGGGCGCGGACCAGGTCGGAGAAGACGACAGGCAGATCGCGGACGAGCCGCCAGGGCAGCAGCGAGAAGCCGGTGAAGCAGTGCCCGTCGAAGGTGCCCGGTGCCGCCGGGTCCGCGGCGGGCTGACCGAGCAGGCGTACCGTGCGCCCGTCCCACCCGTCGAGCAGGGCGGCCACGTCCGGGCCCGGCGGAGCGGCCGGGTCGGCGAGGTACGCGTCGGCGTTGCCGACCAGCACCGGCCGCCCGTCGATCCAGTCCCGCAGGTTGGCCACCCCACCCGCGGTGCCCAGCGGGTCGCCCGGCTCGACGGACAGGTGTGCGCGGTCGCCGACGTGCGCGACCACCTGGTCGCCGAGATAGCAGGCGTTCACCGCGACCCGGGCGGGGCCGACCAGGCCGAGCCCCGCGACCCGGGCCAACGCCCGATCCAGCAGCGGGACGTTGCCCACCGGGCAGAGCGCCTTGGGCACCCGTTCGGTGAGCGGGCGCAACCGGGTGCCCTCGCCGGCGGCGAGCACCACCGCGCACAGCTCCGCCGGCACGGACGCCGTGCCGGTCACGGCAGGTCGTCGGGTATCGGGGGCGGGAACTGCCCGGCCAGCGGCCCGATGTCGTAGTAGGCCAGCAGCCGGGCGGTCGGCCAGGTCAGCTTGGGCAGGTCGTCCAGTGGGTGCCACGCGGCCTCGAAGACCTCCGCGCCGTCGACCACCAGTTCGGTGCCGGACGCCGGCACCTCCGCCTCGAAGACCATGTCCACCCAGCCCTTGGCGTGCACTATCGCGTTCGGCACGGCCGGACGTAGCCGGGACGGGGGGAGTCGGATGCCGGATTCCTCGAACAGCTCGCGGGCCGCGCCCACCACCGGGGCCTCGCCGCGGTCCAGGAGGCCGGCGGGCAGCGACCAGCCCTTGCCGGGCGGCTGGCGCAGCATCAGCAGCCGTCCCGCGCCCGGCGCCTCGGAATCGCGGACCAGGGTGACCGCACCGACGATGTACTTCGGCATCGCCAGCTTGACCAGGCGCCGCCGCACCGGCAGCGGCAGCCGGTAGAAAGCCTGGTAGAAGATGGCCCGACCGGTGGCGCGGGAACGGGGGATCATGACCCCAGGCTAGTGGTCACGAATGTCCCTCGGACGCGCTGGGCCCGCCCGGTTACTGTCGATGGTCGACCAGGTCGATGAGCTGGCGTACCACGGTGTCCGGTTCGATCGCCCGGTCGAAGACCGCGACCAGCAGGGTCTCCAGGTCGGGATAACCCAACTCCTCGGAGAGGCGCAACAGCGGCAGGTCACTGGCGAGGCCCCGGTTGTGCTGCCGCAGGGTGAGCCCGATGGTGGCCCGACCGAGACGGACCTTGTCGCTGATCGTGATGCCCGGCTCGGTGTGCTCGGCGAACCACCTGTTGATCTGCATCTGCGCGTGCGGCGACTTGACGAAGCTCAACCACTCCCGGCGGGGGCCGCGCGAGGCGACACCGGCCTCGAACCCGTTGTCGCCCTCGTTCTCGGTGAAGATCTCCACCACGTCGCCCTCGTCCAGCTCCGAACTCAGCGGGGCCAGCCGCCCGTTGATCCGCGCGGCTAGACAGTGGTCGCCCCGCTCGTTGCTTAGCTCGTACGCGAGGTCGACCGGGGTGGCGCCGCCCGGCAACACGACCTGCCGCCCGTCGGCGAAGACCTGGATCTGGCCCTCGGCGAGGTCGCAGCGCAGCGACTCGAGGAACTGCGCCGGGTCGGCGGCGGCCGGCTCCCAGTCGAGCACCCGGCGCAGCCAGTCCAACTGCTCGGCGCGGGCCGCGCTGCTGCTCCCCGAGTGGGGAAAGCGGAAGTCGGCGGCGATGCCGTACTCGGCGGAGCGGTGCATCTCCTCGGTGCGGATCAACACCTCCACCGTGCGGTCCTGCGGGCCGCAGACGCTGGTGTGCAACGAGCGGTAGAGGTTGTTCTTCGGTGAGGCGATGAAGTCCTTGAAACGGCCGGGCATGGGTCGCCAGGTGCCGTGGATCGCGCCCAGCGCGGCGTAGCAGTCGGTGGCCGGCCCGTCGACCACCACCACGATGCGGGGCAGGTCGAACGGGGCGGTGTGCCCGCCGGCGATGGTGTCCTTCCAGATCGAGTAGAGGTGCCGGGGGCGGGGGCTCACCTCGGCGTCGACCCGGCTGCGCTTCAGCGCGACCCGGGCACGGGCGACCACCGCGTCGAGGTACGCGTCCCAGCCCGGCCGGTCGTGCACGTGCCGGGCCAGCCGGGCGTGCTCGTCCGGCTCCAGGTGCAGCAGCACCACGTCGTCCAGCTCGCGCTTGAGGGTCTGGATGCCCAGCCGGTCACAGAGCGGGACCAGCACCTCCTGGGTCTTGCGGGCGATGCGTTCCCGCGACGACGCGGAGCGCACCCCGAGGGTGCGCATGTTGTGCAGCCGATCGGCCAGTTTGATGATCAACACTCGGACGTCCTTGGCGGCCGCCACGATCATCTTGCGGATCGTCTCCGCCTCGGCGGCCTTGCCGTAGAACGCCTTGTCGAACTTGGTCACCCCGTCGACCAGGTGGGCCACCTCGCCGCCGAAGTCCTCAGAGAGCGCCTGGAGGGTGTAGCGGGTGTCCTCCACGGTGTCGTGCAGCAGCGCCGCGACCAGAGTGGTGGTGTCCATCCCCAGCTCGGCGCAGATCTGCGCCACTGCGAGTGGGTGGGTGATGTACGGCTCACCGCTCTTGCGGAACTGCCCGCGGTGCATGTTTTCCGCGATCGTGTACGCACGCCGCAGCACCGCGGGGTCGGTGCCGGCGTGGATGCCCCGGTGGGTGCGAACCAGTTGGGTGACCGGGTCGGAGTCGGTGGTCGGCCAGCTGAGCAACGACCGCAGTCGGCGGGCGAGCGGCAGCTCAACCGGCTGTGTCGGCAGGGCGCCCCCCAGGGCGGCGCCGTGTCCGGCGTCGACGTCCACGAGGGACACCTCCTCACCCCGGCTCCGCGACGCCGTGACCCGGCGGCGGGAGCAGGCCCACGAATCGGGCAGGACTGCACTTCTCTAACAGCCTAAGCGAGTCGACGTAGTCCGATCGGTCAGTTGGTCATGAGCGTTCGGTCGAGAGTTGGTGGGACGCGCCGTTCTCGGCCTTCGCCAGCAGGTCACGGAACCGCCCCGCGCCTCCCACCGGGGAGGACCAACCGGAGGACATCTCGACCAGACGGGTCTCCGGTCGTTCCAACCAGGACAGGATCCGCTCGGACTCCTCGGCGGTCGCCGCCGGCACCGGGCCGTGCCCGCCCGCCACCGTCTCGGCAGTGGCCCGGATGGCGGCCAGCGTGGGTCGCGGGTGCACGCCGGGCGGGGACACCCCCGCGCCGGCCAGCCGGCCGTGCCGCACCAGCGCCAGCTCCCAGCCGCCCCGGGCGGCCGGCCGGGCCGCCGCCAACTCGACGATCCCGGTCAGCGCGGCCAGCCGCTGCATCCGCACGGTGGCCCGCAGCACCGCGGCCAGCCGGGACCGCACCACAGCGGCCTCCTCGTAGCGCTGGTCGGCCGAGAGCACGTCGATCCGGGCGAGCAGCGCGTCCACCACCGGCTGGGGGTCGCTGGTCGTGGCGGTGCGGAAGGGCCGGGCCGCGCTGTCGTTGTACTCCTCGGGGGTGATCCTGTGCTCGCAGGGTGCCGGGCAGCGACCCAGCTCGGCCAGCGCGCAGGCCGGCGTGACGGTGCGCAGCGAGAGCCGGTGCGTGCACTGGCGCAGCGGCACGGCGTCGTGGAAACCGGCGGCGGCCAGCTCCGCGGCTCGCCGGGAGGTGAACGGCCCGAGGTACGCGGTGTCGGTGGGGGAGAGGTCGCGGACGATCGAGAGCCGAGGATAGGGACCGTCGGTCAGCTTGAGCCAGACCATCCGTTCCGGATATTTCGACCGCCGGTTGTACGGCGGGGCGTGCGCGGCGATCAGGCGCAGCTCGCGGACCTCGGCCTCCAACGAGTGGGCGCACTCCACCGCCTCGACCCGTTCGGCCGCCGCGAGCATCTCGGAGATCCGAGCCCGCTTCTCGCCGGCCGTGAAGTAGCTGCGCACCCGGGTGGCGATGTCGACGGAGGTGCCCACGTAGAGCGGACGGTCGTCGGCCGCCCGGAAGATGTAGACCCCGGGGACCTTGGGCAGCCCCTCCGCCAGGTGCCGTTTGCGACGTTGTGTCGGGGTGACCGCCCGGGCGAACTCGATGGCGTCGCCGACCGTGTCCACCCGGTGCCCGCCGAGCCGACCGATCAGCCCGTGCAGCACGTCGACGGTGGCCTTCGCGTCGTCCAGGGCCCGGTGGGTGGGCTGGGTGGCGGTGCGGAAGTAGGCGGCCAGGGTGCCCAGCTTGCGGTTGGGCACCTCGTCGCGGGTCAGCACCCGGCGGGCCAACGCCGCCGTGTCCAGCACCCGGGGGTTGGGCCAGCGGTAGCCGTGCTTCACGCAGGCCGCCTTCAGGAAGCCCACGTCGTAGGGGGCGTTGTGGGCCACCAGCACCGCGTCGGCGATGAACTCCAGGAAACTCGGCAGCACCTGCTCGATCGGCGGCGCCGGCACCAGCATCGCCTGGGTGATGCCGGTCAGCACGGTGATGAACGGTGGGATCGGCTGCCCCGGGTTGACCAGGGTGGCCAGCACCCCCAACTGCTCACCGCCGCGCACCCGGATCGCGCCGATCTCGGTGATGCCACCGCCGTCCGGCGCACCGCCGGTGGTCTCCAGGTCGACCACCACGAAGGTGGTCGCGTAGAGCGGCAGCGCCGGGTCCACCCCGCCCACCGCCGGGTCGAGACCGGCCAGTGACTCCTGGACGTACTCCGCCTGTGCCATCGGCGGCACGCTAGCGCGCCGGTCCGACACTCCCGTCGCAGCCGTCTCACCAGTCACCATGGGGCTAGGATGAGAGATCGGCTCACTCACCGGGCGGTGGGCCCGGCCGCGGTGGGAGACTTGCCACATGCCCCTCACCGAGCCGTCCGACGACCACCTCCCGCAGGAGGATCTGGTCGCGCTCGACGGTGCCGCGGGCAACCCGGACGACAACGTAGTCAGCGCGACATCTGGCGCATCCGACGCGACGGCGGCGGGCGACGGCGGGGCTGGCGAGCCGGAGCCGACGCTGCCCGAGCCGGTCCGGCAGCGGATCGTGACGCTGACCGCCGCGGTGCTGCCCACCCTGCCCGCCGACGAGGTGCCGGTGCCGCTGCGTCGGGTGGCCAAGTTCGCCCCGAACCGGCGGGCCCGGCTCGGCGCGCCGGTCATCGCCGCCCAGCTCACCGCCGATCCGCTGTTCCGGCAGCGGATCACCGCCCGGGTCCTGGCCGACGCCGGCGACCTCGGGGCCGCCGTCGTCGAGGGCACCGCGCCCGCCGCCGCCGACCCGGTCGAGGTCGCCGCGCTGGCCTACCTGGCCCGGCCGCGCGGCTGGCGGGAGCTGATCGACGCCAGCGGTGCCGCCGTGCGCGCCGAGGCGGACAGCGCGGTCGTCGCCGAGCTGGTCCGGGAGGCCGAGCAGCGGGCCACCCGCGCCGAACACGACCGGGCGGTGGCCCGGGTCGAGGCGGAGAAGCTGCGCGACGAGCTGGCCCGCGTCCGGGAGGAGCTGGGTCAGCTCCGTGAGGAGTCCCGGCAGGTCGCCCGCACCCTCCGGGAGACCCAGGCCCGCGAGCGCAAGGCCACCGAGCTGCTGGCCACCGAGCGTGGCCGGGCCGCGCGCGCCAGCGCCGACGTCGACGCCGAGCTGCGCCGCGCCCGCGCCCGACTGGCCGAGGCGGAGGCCGCCGCCGGGGTGGCCCGGACCAGCGCCAAGGAAGCCCGCTCGGTCGACGACGCACGGCTCTGGCTGCTGTTGGAGACCATCGGCCAGGCCGCCGTCGGGCTGCGCCGCGAGCTGGCGCTCGACCCGGTCGACAAACTCCCCGCCGACTTCGTCGCCGACGCGTTCGCCGAGCAGCCAAGCACCGCTCCGGCCAGCCCCGCCGCGCGGGCCCGCGACACCGACGACCCGGCTCGACTCGACCAACTGCTCGCTCTGCCCCGGGCGCACCTGGTGGTGGACGGCTACAACGTCACCAAGCGCGGCTTCGGCGAGATGTCCCTGGAGCAGCAGCGCAAACGCCTGATCACCGGGCTGGGCGGGATCGCCGCGCAGACCGGCGACGAGGTCACCGTGGTCTTCGACGGTGCCGAGCGGATGCACGGGCTGCCGCCGGCGCCGCGCGGCGTACGGGTGCTCTTCTCCCGCAAGGGCGAGACCGCCGACGAGCTGATCCGGCGGCTGGTCCGCGCCGAGCCCGCGGGTCGGCCGGTGGTGGTGGTCTCGTCCGACCGCGAGGTCGCCGACGGGGTACGCCGGCACGGCGCCTACCCGCTGGGCGCCGACTCGCTGCTGCGCCGGCTCGCCCGCTCCTAGACGAGTAAGTCCTCATTGAGTCAGTGGTCGTCGGTGATCAGGGACCTGGTCAGGGGTTGTCCGGTGGTGTGGTTGTGGCAGATCGCGGCGGTCATGGCGAGTAGGCGCTGAGCGATGCGGGCACGAACGCCTTCGATGGTGCGGCCGCCCGATCGAGTTCGGCGGAGATATGACTCTTGTCCGCGATGATCAGCTGACCCGGGCGGGTCTGCGTGAGATCAGGATTCATCAACACCCTTCGTCTATGTCCAGAGACCGGGTAGTCAGGACCTACTCGTCCAGACGAGTAAGTCCCCACTCAAGACGAGGCTGCGGACGCAGCGAAGGGCCGCTCGCCATCCGCTGTGGCTGCCCGCCATCTCGATGTGCTGGTGAGCGAGTTGGCGTCCGACGATCAAGCTGGGCTGGCGGGAGCTTGCCGGTCCCGAGGAGGCCGGCGGGGCGCTCTTCGACCTCGGCGCCCACCTGGTCGACC
>NZ_JBEXHQ010000087.1:0-15874 GCF_040607915.1 Micromonospora sp. NPDC005215
GAGCGGTATACCTCAGAGTCATATTCATACCTCTGAGGTATACCGCTCACCAGCACATCGAGATGGCGGGCAGCCAACGCGGATGACGAGCGCCCTTCGCTGCGTCCGCAGCCCCGTCCCGAGTGAGGACTTACTCGTCTAGAGCCCCGAGCTAGACGGTCATGAGTCCGTCGCGCGGTAGAGCCGGCTGACGGTCTCGGCCACACAGACGGGCTTGCCGCCGCTGTCGCTGTCCACGGTGACCGTCGCGACCACCTGCACGCCGCCGGTCACCGGGGACACCTCGGCGATGGTGGCAGCGGCCCGGACGGCGGCGCCGACCCGCACCGGGGCGGGGAAGCGCACCCGGTTCAGCCCGTAGTTGACCCCCATCGCCACCCCCTCCACCCGGTAGAGCCGACCGGCCAGCGCCGGCAGCAGCGACAGCGTCAGGTACCCGTGGGCGATGGTCCCGCCGAACGGCCCCGCCGCGGCCCGGACCGGGTCGAGGTGGATCCACTGGTGGTCGTCGGTGGCGTCGGCGAAGAGGTCGACCCGACTCTGCTCGATCCGCTCCCACGGACCGGGGCCGAGGGTCTCGCCGACCGCGGTGGCCAGTTCCTCGAACGAGCTGAAGACTCTCATGTCAGGTCTCCCGGAGACTAGAAGGCGTTGACGCCGGTGAGCGCGCGTCCGATGAGGAGTTGCTGGATCTGGCTGGTGCCCTCGTAGAGGGTGGCGACGCGGGCGTCGCGCAGGTACTTGCCGACCGGGTACTCGTCGATGTAGCCGTACCCGCCGAAGACCTGGACCGCGTTGTTGGCCGCGCGGACGGCGGCCTCGCTGGCGAAGAGCTTGGCCATCGACGCCTCGGTGGCGAACGGCTGGTCCCGGTCGATCAGGTCGGCCACCTGCCACACCAGCAGCCGGGCGGCGGCGGTGTCCACGGCGATGGCGCTGAGCAGTTGTTGGACGAGCTGGTGCCCCGCGATGGGCTTGCCGAACTGGGTGCGCTGCCCGGCGTAGCCGACCGCCGCGTCGAGGCAGCCCTGGGCGATGCCGACGCATCCTGCAGCCACCGACATCCGGCCCTTGGCGAGGGTGGCCAGGGCCAGCCGGAACCCGCGGCCCTCGGCGCCGAGGCGGGCCGCGTCGGGGACGCGTACCTCGTCGAGGCGCAGCTCGCCGGTGGCCTGGCCGCGTAGGCCCAGCTTGCCGTGGATCTCCCGGCGGACCAGCCCCGGGCTGTCGGTGGGCACCAGAAACGCGGTGACGCCGCGGTGCCCCGGGCCGCCGGTGCGGGCGAAGACCAGCGCGACGTCGGCGGTGGTGCCGTTGGTGATGAACGTCTTGGTGCCGGTGAGCAGCCAGTCGGTGCCGTCGCGGACCGCGCGGGTCCGCAGCGCGGCCGCGTCCGAGCCGCTGTCCGGCTCGGTCAGCGCGAAGCAGCCGAGCGCGGTGCCGGCGCAGAGTCGGGGCAGCCACTCGGCCCGCTGTTCGGCCGAGCCGTGGGCGGCGATCGACTTCGCGACCAGCCCGAGTGAGACCGACACGATGCCCCGCACCGCCGAGTCGCCCCGGCCAAGCTCCTCCAGGACCAGGCAGTACGCGAGGTGGTCGCCGCCGGAACCACCGTCGCCCTCGGCGATGGTCAGCCCCAGGAAGCCCAGGTCCCCGAGCATGCCGACGATGGCCGGGTCGACCGACTCGCGCCGGTCCCAGGCGGCGGCGTGCGGCACCAGCTCGCGGTCGGCGAACTCGGCGGCCAACTGGCGGACCGCGGCCTGCTCGGCGGAGAGGGTGAGGTCCATGGCCTTCAAACTAGCGGTGATAGTTTATGCCGTCCAGAGCGGACCATCGACGGCTCACCGGTCACCGGTCGGAGGCCAGGCCGGCGTGCCGCTCGCCCGCGAACGCGCGGGCCAACTCGGTCCGCGAGCGGATGCCGAGGCGGTGGAACACGTTGCGCAGGTGATGGTCGACAGTGCGGATCGAGAGGAACATCCGGGCCGCGATCTCCCGGTTGGTGGCGCCCTCCGCGACCAGCTCCGCGATCCGCAGTTGCTGGCCGGTCAGCAGTCGCGCCGCCGGCAGGTCCGGCGGACCGACCGACTCCCCGGCGGCCCGCAGCTCCGTGGTGGCCTGCTCGGCCCAGCACGCCACGTCGAGCAGGGTGAACATCTCCCGGGCCTGGTGCAGGTGCGTACGCGCGTCGCGCGGGCGTCGGCTGCGCCGCAGTTCCTGGCCGAAGAGCAGCTCGGTCCGGGCCAGCTCGAACGTGCCGGCCTCCGTCGGGTGCAGTCGCAGCGCCGCCTGGAAGTGGCGTTCCGCCTCGGCACTGCCCCGGGGGGCGAGCAGCGCGTGGCACCGGGCGGACAGGGCCCGACGCAGCGGGCTCGCCGTGCTGCTGGCCCATCTGTCGAACACGGTGAGCGCGGCCGCGGCCGCCGGTCGGTGTGCCAGGTGCGCCGCCGCCTCCACCAGATACGGCGTCGCCATCACCTGCACCAGAACCTGACCTCGGCCGGTGCCGAGCCGGGCCAGCGACGCCAGCCGGTCCGCGGCCTCGGCGTGCCGTCCCTCGATGAGGTCGAGCACCGCCAGCGCCCACCCGGCGAGCGCGTGCGGACGGCTGCCCGGCGTCGGCCGCTCGCCGATCTCACGGATCTGCCGCAGGCTGGTGTCGCGGTCGGCCCGGATCGCGGCGAGCACGGCGAGCATGCCCAGGTGGACGTTGGCGCAGTTGACCTGGCCCGTGGCGCGGGCGACCCGCAACCCGTCGCGGGAGGTCTCGGCCGCCGCCTCGTGTCGGCCCTGCCAGTACTCGGCGATCGCCTGCAACTCCAGTGCCCGGGACAGCATGGACAACTCGCCCCGATCCCGGGCCAGCGCGACGGCACGCTCGGCGAGCCGGTGCGCCGCGCCGTCCACGGCGACCACCAGGCCGGCCGCCGCCGCACAGGTGAGCGCGGTGGGGGTCACCGCCGACCCGCTCAACCGGGCACCCAGCACGACGGCGCGGCGCAGCGTGGGGCCGGCCCGCTCGTGGTCGCCCCGCAGGGTCGCCGCCACGCCGGCGACCAGGCTGCCCATCAGCTCCATCGCCGGCGGGTCGGTCGGCCGCCGCAGGGCCAGCGCCCGCCGGCCGACCTCGGCGTACCGGTACTGGTCGCCGGCGAAGCAGACCGCCTCGCCGGCTCGTACCAGCCCGGACAACGCCAGCGCCCGGTCGGTGTCGGCCACCGCTCCGGCCGCGGCCAGCAGCCGGGCCGACGCATCTGACGCCGCGCCGCACCGCAGCTCCAACTCACCGCGCAGCAGGTCGGCGCGCCCCCGCACGGCCGGGTCCGTGGACACCGCGCGCAGGCGGTCGAGCAGCAGCCGGGCCACCTCGGGTTGCCCGCCGATCCAGGCATAGTGGGCGGCGCTCACCAGCCGGGCAGCCGTCTGGGCCGGATGATCGCTGAGGTCGGCGGCCCACCGCAGCGCCGCCGAGGCGACGGCCCAGCCGCCGGTTCCGCCCGAGGCCGCCTCCTCCAGCTCCGCGGCCAGGGCCGGATCGGCGCCTGCCGTGGCGGCGGCGAGGTGCATCGCCCGGCGCAGCCGCTGCCCGTCGGCGACCAGCACCCCGGCGAGCAGCCGGTGTGCGGCGCGGCGCTCGGCGAGTGGCGCGCTGGCCGCGATCATCGTGCGAACCAACGGCTGCGGAAAGGTGACGCCCTGCGGCTCGACGCGGACCAGGCCGGCGACCTCCGCCGGAGCGAGCGCCTCGACCTCGGTGCCGGCAGCTCCGGCGGCCCGGATCAGCGTGCCCGGCGCACCATCCTGGTCGAGCGCGGCGAGCAGCAGCATCCGCCGGGTGTCCGGCGGCAACCGATCCAGTCGGGCCCGGTACGCGCGGCCCAGCGCACCGTCCTCCGGCGGCGAGGCCGGCAGCGGCTCCTCGCCCCGCCACTGTGCCGGGCTGAGCACCTCGGCGAGGTCCACCAGTGCCTGCGGATTGCCGCCGCCGATCGCGGCCAGGGCGGTCACCACCGACGCGGCGGGCCGCTCGGGTAGCCGGTCGGTGAGGAGGGCGACGCTGCTGCGCTGGTCGAGCGGCCGGAGGCGGTGCGCCGGTACCCCGTCGACAGTGACCCCGACGTCCGCGGTGAGCAGGACGACAACCGGTAGACGCCGCAGCCGGCGGGCCACGAACGCCAGCACCTGCCCGGTCAGCGGGTCGCCCCGGTCGACGTCGTCAATGGTGACGAGCAGCGGACGGTCCCGTGCCGCGTCGGCGAGCATCCCGAGCACGGCCATCGACAGGGCCAGCCGGCGGTTGGCCGGGCAACCGTCCCCGCCCAGTGCCCGCCGGAGCAGGTCACGCTGCGGCGTTGGCAGGGCCACGGCGTGGTGCAGCACCGGGTCGAGCAGTCGTTGCAGACCCGCGTACGGCAGCGCGGCCTCCTCGGCCAGTCCGCTCGCGGCGAGCACGGCGCAGTCCTCGGCGTAGCGGTGGGCGTGGCCGACCAGCGCTGTGCGGCCTGAGCCCGGTTCACCGTGCAGCAGCAGGGCACCGCCACCGTTTGTCACGCCGTCGAGCAGGCACCGGACGGCGCGGCACTCGTCGTCCCGGCCATGCAGCACGGTTAGTTGCACTCTCGATGCAGTAACCATGCCTGCCAGTGTCACTCATCGGTAACCGAATGGAAAGAGGGGCGATATCGGGCCGAGCCGGAATCAGTCGACAGCGACCTCGGCCAGCAGCGCACCCACCGTCCGGGTCATCACGGCACGGGCCTGGTCCACGCCCAGCCCGAGGCCGTAGCGCAGCATCGACCAGGCCGGCCACATGCTCGCCGCCACCAGCGCGCTGAGCAGCTGCTCCCGACCAGGACCGGCCTGGGCCAGCTCGGCGGCGAATAGTTCCTCGACCTCCTCGCGCACCCGGTCGATGTGCTTGAGGCGGTTGCGGTGCAGTTGGTCGGAGACCGGCTCGCGCATCTGGGCGGCCCGCGCCGACGGTGCGATGAGCTGGAGCAGCCGGGCCCGCTGCCGGCAGTACGCGTCGACCCGCTTCGCCAGCGGCAACCGGGGCGAGATGGGCCGATAGGCGGCGTCCTGCTGGCGGAGCACCTCCGCGCCGCTGGCCTCGAAGAGCGTCTCCATGTCCTTGAAGTTGGTCCAGAGCGTCCGCAGCGAGATGCCGGCCCGCTCGGCGATACGTTCCCCGGTCGGGCGCAGGTCCCCCTCGCCGATGAGCGCGAGGTGAGCCTCGACGATGGCCGCCCGGGTGCGCTCGGCCCGAGCGGTACGCCCGTCGACCCGGCTCGCGACCTCGACCCCGTCCATCCGTCCCCGCCCTCTCACCGCCACGGCGCCTCCCGACGCACCGCCGAGTCTAGACAGGCGGTGATCAGCGAACCCGGGCCGACCGCCGGCGTGCTCATCCGGCCCGACCGGTCAGCGCGACGCCACCGTCACAGACGACGGTCCGCCCGGTGCTCCACGTGACGGCGACCCGATCCACGAGCCGGCCCGAATATGCATTCACGGTGCAAATAGTAGGAGCGCTGATCGGTGTCGGTCAACGCCTCGGACCAACGCCCGGCACACCGCGTCGTCGGACCGCGCGCAGCCGTCCGACCGGGCGTGGTCACGCGGAGACCACGCCCGGTCGGGCGGCGGAGGTACGGGTCCTCAGGAGACGGTCGGCACCCCGTTCGCCGGTGGCACGGCCGGGGCGGCGGTGTACTCGTTGACCGGCCCGTCCGCCTCGTCGGTCTCGTACGCCGGCCCGAAGTAGCTCTGCACTCCCCCGCTCACCCGGCTCAGCCGCTGACCGCCGTACCCGGAGTGGTCCTTGGCGGAGAAGCGCAGCGGCACGAGCCCGGGGCCCTGGAAGCCGCCCTTCTGCACGGCCTCCAGCACCTTCTCCCGGGTGACATCCTTACCGGCGGCGAGCAACGTCTGCACGAAGAGGTAACCGACCGACATGCCGTAGACGGTGTTGCCGTCGAACGGCGCGTCCCCGTTGTGCTCCTTGTTGATCCTGGTGAAGAGCTGGATCCACGGGTTCGCTGTGTCGTTCTGCATCGGCAGGTAGTTGGTGCCCACCATGCCCTCCAGCAGCGGGGCGGCGGCGCCGAGCTGCTTGGCCAGGGTCGGGTGGTCGGCGCCGACGTTGGAGACCAGCCACTGCGCCTTGAAGCCCAGCCGCGCGGCGGTGCCGACGGAGAGCGCGGTGAAGCCGGGCACTGTGGCGAGCACGACGACCTGGCACCCGGCCGCCTTGAACGCGCCGATCTGCGGCGCCACGTTGGTGTTGCTGGTGACGTAGGTCTGCTTGACCGCGACCGCCCCAGCGCCGAGCACCTTCTCCACACCGGCCAGGCTGTCCCGGCCGAAGTCGTCGTCCTGGCCGAGGAAGCAGACCTTCTGGCCGGCCAGGTTCGCCTTCGCGTAGGTGGCCAGGATCTTGCCCTCGACCGTGTAGTCCGGGTTGAACCCGAACGTGCCGGGATACTTGTCCGGCTGGTCCCAGCTGCGGCTGCCGGAGGCGACGAAGAGGTCCGGCACCCGGTTGCTCTTCAGGAAGTCGAGCACCCCGGTGTGCGTCGGCGTGCCGAGACCGTTGAGGACGGCGAAGACCTTGTCCTGCAGGACGAGCTGGCGCACCACCTGCTGGGTGTTCGCCGGGTTGTAGCCGTCGTCCATGATCTTGTAGGTGATCTTCCGACCGTGCACGCCGCCGTTGGCGTTGACGTAGTCGAAGTACGCCTTCGTCGCGGGGGCGATCTTCGAGTAGCCGGCCGAGGCCGGCCCGGTCAGCGGCATGTGGGTGCCGACGACGATCTCGGTGTCGGTGACGCCCGGCACCGATGCCCCGCCGGGACCGGAGCCGTCGTCCCCGCTGCAACCAGCGGCGGCGGCCAACAGGGCGATGGTGCTGGCGATCGCGAGACCACGTTGTGCCAAACGGTGCATGGAGAACACCGACCTTTCTCGGTCCGGTTCTGAGGGAACGGTGTGGGTGGTGGAACGCCCGACCGGGGCCGGGCACGGAGCAGCTCAGGAACGCCGGGCCCGCAGGCGCCGACCAAGACGGGACAGCAGTCCCTGTACGCCACCGGGTGCGGCGATCATGACGACGATCAGGGTGAGGCCGAAGATCGCCAGCGGCAGGTTTCCCTCCAGCCGCTGCGCCACCGCGGGCGAGAGCGTGAGCAGCTCGGTCGCGGAGTGGGTGAGGTCGGGCAGGGCGACAAGCAGGACGGCCCCCCAGAGCGCGCCGGTGAGCCGGCCGAGACCGCCGATCACCACGGCCATCAGCAGGAACAGCGACAGGGTCAGCGAGAACGCCCCGGGCGAGACGCTCTGCGCGAGCACCGCCAGCAACGCGCCGCCGAGCCCGGCGGTGGCGGCACTGACCACGAACGCGAGGACCTGGGTACGGGCCACGTGGATGCCGGCGAGACGGGCCGCCACCTCGTCGTCCCGCACCGCGCGGAAGGTACGTCCGTACCGGCTGCTGATGAGGTTGGCCAGCAGCAGCAGCGCGAGCAGGGTGGCCGCGCCGGTGAGCCAGAGCTGCCACCGCTCGTAGGGGAAGTACGGGCCGAGCGACATCGGCGGCGGCTCCACCGGCACCGACAGCCCCTGCTCGCCGTTGAACACGCCGTCGAAGGTGACGGCCAGCGCCGGCACGACGACGGCCACCGCGAGGGTCACCCCGGCCAGGTAGGGACCGCGCAGCCGGGCCGCCGCCACCCCGACCACCGCGCCGACCGCGACAGTGCTGACGATCGCCGCGCCCAGCGAGAGCGGCAACAGCCAGCCGCCGGTCAGCCCCCGGTCGGCGAACGCGTTCTGGCACAGCGCCACTGTGTACGCCCCGGTGGCCATCAACGCGCCGTGCCCGAGCGACAGCTGACCGTTGAGTCCGGTGAGGACGGTCAGGCCGGCGGTCGCGCAGAGGTAGGCGGCCACCGTGGCGAGCTGGAAGTTACGGAACGGCTCGACGGCGTAGCTGACCCCGACCAGCAGCAGCCCGACGACGAGCACGATCGCGAGGTGGCGCAGCACTGTCGAGCCGCGTCGCCGGTCGACGGGTCGGCCCACGTCGACGAGCTGCTGTTTCGGCGGCACTGCCGCCCTCGTGGCGCTCACACCCGCCTCGCCGCGACCGGGGCGAACAGCCCACCGGGCCGGACCAGCAGCACCGCCAGCAGCAGGACCAGCACCGCGAGCGGCGTCAGGTCGCTGCCGGCGTAACCGCTCACATAGGAGAGCAGCAGACCCACCACCAGGCCGCCGACCACCGCCCCCGGTGGGCTGTCCAGCCCACCGACCACCGCCGCGGTGAACGCCGAGACGAACACCAGGTCCATCGCGTGCGGGTGCAGGCCCAGCTCGGTCGGGAGGACCAGCATGGCGGCCAGCGCGCCCACCCCGGAGGCCAGTGCCCAGCCGAGGGTCAACATGCCACCGACGTTGACCCCGAGCAGCCGGGACACCTCGGGGGCGAAGGCCGCCGCGCGCATCCGCAACCCGACCGGGGTACGGGCGAACATCCAGGCCAGGCCGCTGACCACCACCGCGATCGTGGCGAAGACGAACAGGTCGTACGGCGACAGCACGGCCACCCCGCCGACGGTGAGCGCGGACCGACTGAACGGCGCCTCGGCCGGGCGGAACTCGTTGCCGTACACGATGCCCAGCACGGCCTGGATCAACAGGACCAGCCCGAGCGCGACGATCACGGGGTTGAGCGGTGCGGCGTGGTCGACGTGCCGCATCACGACGCGGTCCACAAGCGCGCCGAGCAGCAGCCCGGCGACGATCGCCACCACGAAGCCCAGCCAGTAGGAGCCGGTCGCGGTGCTGACGGTGTAGGCGACGTAGGCGGCGGCGACGGCCATCGCGCCCTGGGCGAAGTTGACGACCCGCGCCGCCCGCCAGATGAGCACCAGGGCCAGCGCGAACGCGGCGTACACCGCGCCCCGGGACAGGCCGTCGATGGTGAGGAAGACGAAGCGGTCCAACAGTCCTCCCTCCGGGGGACGAGGTGGTGGTCAGAAACCGAGGTACGCGTGGCGCAGGTCGACGTCGTCGCGCAGCTGCGCCGCCGGGGCGGCGACCACCACCCGGCCGAGGGACATCACGACGCCCTGGTCGGCGACGGCGAGCGCGCTGCGCACGTTCTGCTCGACCAGCAGGACGGTCAGGCCGGTGCGGTCGCGCAGCTGGCGGAGCAGGGCCATGGTCCGGGCGACGACCCGTGGCGCCAGGCCGAGCGACGGCTCGTCGAGCAGCAGCAGGCGGGGTCGGCCGACGAGGGCCCGGCCGAGCGCGAGCATCTGCCGCTCACCGCCGGAGAGCTGGTGGCCGAGGTGCCGGCGGCGTCGGGCCAGCGGCTCGAAGAGTTCGTAGACCTCGTCGAGGGCGCGCCCCGCGTCGGCCCGGTCGCGCCGCCACAACCCGCCGAGCCGCAGGTTCTCGTCGACAGTCAGCTCACTGATCACGCCCCGCCCCTCCGGGACGTGCGCCATGCCGCGTCGGACGAGCTGCTCCACCGGCGTACCGCGCAGGTCCTCTCCGGCGAGGAGCACCTGGCCGGCGGCCGGGCGGATCATGCCGGAGAGCGCGCGTAGCAGGGTGGTCTTGCCGGCGCCGTTGGCGCCGACGACCGCGGCGATGGTGCCGGCCGCGACGGTGAGGTCGATGGCCCGCAGCACGGGCGCGGCACCGTAACCGGCCACCAGCCCGCGCACGACGAGCAGGTCGGTCGCGCTCACGCCCTACCGCCTTTCGATCGCGACTGCGGGGCTCGCAAACCCGGCTCACTCCTCGCGCTCACGGGGCGACCTCCTCGACGGTGGCACCGAGGTAGGCGTCGGTGACCGCCGGGTCGTCGCGGATCTCGTCCGGGGTGCCGGCGGCGATGACCCGGCCGAAGTCGAGCACCACGAGTTCGTCGCAGACCGCCATCACCAGGTCCATGTGGTGCTCGACGAGCAGCACCGCACAGGGGTCGTCGTCGCGCCGGGGAAGTTGCCGGACCAGCTCGGCCAGCTCGGCGATGTCGTCGCCGCCGAGGCCACCGGCGGGCTCGTCGAGCAGCAGCAGCCGGGGCCGGGCGGCGAGCGCGCGGGCCAGGGCGACCCGCTGGCGTACGGCGAAGGGCAGGGTGGTCGGCGCGGCCTCGGCGTGCTCGGCGATCCCCAGGTCGTCGAGGATGTCCAGGGCGTGCCGACGCAGCCGGCGCTCGTCGCGGTCGCTGGCCGGCAGCCCGAGCAGCGCCGGGACGAAGCCCGCCCGGGCGGTGTGCGAGGCGCCGGTCATCACGTTCTCCAGCACGGTCAGACCGGCGAAGAGCCCGGTCCCCTGGAGGGTCCGGGCGATGCCGAGCCGGGTCAGCCGGTGCGGCAGTGGTCGCAGCGGTCGGCCGTCGAGGGTGAGCGAGCCCGTCTCCGGAGCGACGAACCCACAGATCACGTTGAACAGCGTGGTCTTGCCGGCGCCGTTGGGCCCGATCACGCCCACCACCCGGTGGGGTGGCACCCGCAGGGACACGTCGTCGAGGGCGGTGAGGCCGCCGAAACGGACGCCGATGTGGTGCAGTTCGAGGCCGCGCTCCATCACCCATCCCTCTGTCGTGGCGGGTGTTTATTTACACTCGCAGTGTACGTTTCTCGGGTATCGCGTCAAGACCTTCGATACCTCGCCGTACCCGCCGACGGGGCGGTCGCCACCGGCGACCGCCCCGCGACCACGCTCAGACGCTGGGACAGGTGTTGCGATACTCCTCGATCTGCGAACCACTCGGGCCGGGGCACAGGAACTGCTCGTAGCGGGTGTCGTCGTCGACGAACCGCTTCAACCAGGCCACCATCTGCCGGGCGGTCGGCGTGTTCGTCGTCTGCGGGAAGAAGTGGCTCGCGCCGTTCAGCTCCAGGTACGCCTTCTCGGCGGACGCCGGGATGCTGTTGTAGAACGGCACCGAGTGCGACGAGACCGGCGCGACGGTGTCGCTCTCGCCACCGATGATCAGCGTGGGCACCCGCAGCTCGGACCAGCTCTTGTCGGTGTTCCACGGTGCGAGCGGCACCGCGGCCTGCAACGACGGCCGCGACGAGGCCGCCTCCAGGGTGCCCCCGCCGCCCATCGAGTGGCCGGCCACCGCGAGTCGACTGCTGTCGATCCGGGTACGCACCGAGCTGCGCTGGGTGAGGTAGTCCAACGCGGCGAGCAACTGCCGGCCCCGGCTGTCCGGCTGGTCCAGCCGGCTGTTCGTCTCGATGCCGATCACCACGAACCCGTGCGAGGCGAGCCGCGGCCCCAGCCAGCTGATGCTGGACCAGGCCGCGGTGTAGCCGGGCGAGATGGCGATGGCGCCGAAGGTGCCCTCGCTGGTGCTTGTCGGGTAGTAGATGACGCCGCCGCCGAAGCCGGTGACGCTCAGCGACGACACGCTCTGCGAGGCGGTGGCGAACGGGCCGCGGCTGGCCTCCAGGATCGCGGTGGTCGGGGCGGGGCCCCGCTCGTACGGGCCCGCGGCCTGGGCGGCACCGGTCGGGCCGGCGAGTACGCCACCGGCGACCAGGACGGCGGCCACCGCGAGCCGGGCTGCGACGGAACGGGGACGGGTGGTGGTTGGTGAGGACACGTCGGGCACTCCCTAGGGTCGAGGGATATCGACGTACGTCAGTTTTGGCCGGTCCACCGGTCCGCGCATCGGCGAAATCACCAGTTCCGGCGCAGGTTGCCGGGATCGGTCGTGTTTCGACCCTCTGACCAGGGGTAGCAGGGCAAGCGCCGGCCCGCACACGCGCCATGGAGAGGTTCATTCAGTGGATTCCAGCAAGCCCGCCGAGGCGGTCAAGAACGCCGTGAAGACCGCCTCAGGAAAGATCGCCGACGCCCTCACCCCGGATGTCCCCGGTGCGCCGGGGAGCGCGCCACCGCCCCTCGCGGAGCCGACGACGCCGCACGACCCGCTGCCACCGAAGCCGGAGCAGGGGGCACCGCAGACGCGGACGCCGACCGGCGCGGAGACCGGAGCGCCGCCGACCGCGAAGGGTCAGCAGGGCGCCTACCTGACGACCGCGAACGGGGCGCGGCTGCGCGACACCGACCACTCGCTCAAGGCCGGCCCGCGCGGCCCGGTGCTGCTCCAGGACCACCACCTACGCGAGAAGATCACGCACTTCGACCACGAGCGCATCCCGGAGCGTGTGGTGCACGCCCGGGGCGCCGGTGCGCACGGTGTGTTCACCGCGTACGGCACCGCCGAGGCGGTCACCAGGGCCGGCTTCCTCAAGAAGGGGCACGAGACCGACGTCTTCGTGCGCTTCTCCACAGTGCTCGGCTCGCGGGGTTCGGCCGACACGGTCCGCGACACCCGCGGCTTCGCGACGAAGTTCTACACCGACGAGGGCACCTTCGACCTGGTCGGCAACAACATTCCGGTCTTCTTCATCCAGGACGCGATCAAGTTCCCGGACATCATCCACGCCGGCAAGCCGCACCCGGACCGGGAGATCCCCCAGGCACAGAGCGCCCACGACACCTTCTGGGACTTCGTGTCGCTGCACACCGAGGCGCAGCACCACACCATCTGGAACATGTCCGACCGGGGCATCCCGCGCTCGTACCGGACGATGGAGGGCTTCGGTGTGCACACCTTCCGCCTCGTCAACGAGGCCGGGGAGACGGTGCTGGCCAAGTTCCACTGGAAGCCCAAGCTGGGCGTGCACTCGCTGACCTGGGAGGAGGCCCAGCTGCTCGGGGGCATCGACCCGGACTTCCACCGGCGCGACCTCTACGACGCGATCGAGGCCGGGGCGTACCCCGAGTGGGAGCTCGGCATCCAGGTCTTCCCGGACACCCCGGAGGAGACCTTCGACGGCATCGACCTGCTGGACCCGACGAAGATCGTCCCGGAGGAGCTGGCCGAGGTGCAGCCGATCGGGAAGCTGGTGCTCAACCGGACGCCGACGAACTTCTTCGCCGAGACCGAGCAGGTCGCCTTCCACCTGGGCCACCTGCCGCCGGGCATCGACGTGACGAACGACCCGCTGTTGCAGGGCCGACTCTTCTCCTACGTCGACACGCAGCTCACCCGCCTGGGCGGGCCCAACTTCACGCAGATCCCGATCAACCGCCCGCACGCCGCCGTGAACGACATGCTGCGCGACGGCTTCCACCAGCACGCCGTGCACGCCGGCGTCGCCCCGTACCGGCCGAACTCACTCGACGGCGGCAACCCGTTCCCCGCCGGGGACGCCGAGCACGCGTTCGTCGACGTGCCGGTCACTGTCGCGCAGGCGCCGAAGGTACGCGCCAACCCGGCCTCGTTCGACGACCACTACAGCCAGGTACGCCTGTTCTGGTCGAGCATGACGCCGGTCGAGAAGGAGCACATCATCCGGGCGTACACCTTCGAGCTGGGCAAGTGCTACCACCAGGCGATCAAGGAGCGCCAGCTCCAGTGCCTCGCCAACATCGACCCGGTGCTCTGCGCGGAGGTCGCCACCGGGCTGGGTCTGCCCGCCCCGCAGCCGACCGTACCGCTCGCCGACGTCACGCCCAGCCCGGCGCTGTCGCAGGTCGGCCGGGAGTGGCCGAGTGACGGTCGGATGATCGGCATCGTCGTCGACCCCGACGGTGACCTGGACGGCGTCGACGAGGTCCGGCGGGCCGTGTTTGACGCCGGCATGGTGCCGCTGCTGATCGCCCCGCATGGCGGCATGGTGGGCGACCTGCCGGTGCAGCGCACCTTCGCCACCGGCCGGTCCGTCGAGTTCGACGCGGTCCTGCTGGCCGGAGCGCCGGCGCCCGCCCCGGATGCTCTCCCCGCCCGCGACGCCAAGGCGGGTAGGCCGGGGCCGGCCGCCGTCGATCCCCGCGTGCTGCTCCTCGTCGAGGAGTGCTGGCGGCACGCCAAGGCGGTTGGCGCCTGGGGCGCTGGCGTCACAGTGCTGGAGCAGGCCGGGGTGGCCGGCACGCCCGGCGTCGTGACCGCGGATTCGGGTGCCGAGGCGCTGGCCGCCGTGCAGCAGTTGATGGCCGCGCACCGGGTGTGGGAGAGGTTCCCCGCCACTGTCGCCTGACCCGCATGCCGAGGGCTGCCCTCCCCCGCACCGGGAGGGCAGCCCCTCGGGCAATCCCGGGGCCTGCGCGTTCGTGGTGCGTCCCGACCCGCGGAACAGCAGCCTCGGTCCGGCTCTCGCCGTCAACTCCGGGTCCAGCGCAGGTCGTTCGTAGCGGCGCCGCAGCCGCGCTGTTCGATCGGCGCGCCGACCGCGGTGCTCTGGTCGACGGCCAGGCCGAAGTCGGTGAGCACGATCCGGCCGTCCGCGCCGACGAGGATGTTCGCGGGTTTGACGTCGCGATGCATGATGCCGGCGCGGTGGGCGGCGCGGAGCGCGCCGAGCACGGCCAGCCCGATGGCAGCCGCCCGCACCGGTGGGATCGGGCCGCCGGTGGTGATGGCGTCGTGCAGCGAACGGGACGGCACGTACTCCATCACGATCTGCGGATCACCGTCGCCGCTCAGCAGCACGTCGAAGACCCGGACGACGTTGACGTGGTCGAGCTGCGCGATCGCCCGAGCCTCCCGAAGTGACCGGATCCGCAATTCCTGTCCCGTTGCAGCATTCGGTCGCGGGCTTTCCACACTCGACCCATTCCGCCCTGGCCGAGAAGCCCAACGACGTCATGCCGATCGGTAACAAGTAGCGGTAACATCTGCGGCACCCGGAGAGGCTACCTGGCGCGCCGTGCGAACAATTTTGGGCAGTCGGAGCCGACGCTTATGTGATCTGCCTCATCAGGAATTGGCCATGTGTTCACAGTGGCCACCCGCCGCGTCGTCGCGGAGTCAGCCGATGTCTGTCAACCGTGGCAGCACCTCGTCGCCGAGCCGCTGGGCGAACTCGACAGGGTGCCGATCCGGTGTCACCTGCACCTCGCTCACACCGAGCGCGGCGTAGTCGGACACCTCGGCGAGGAACGCGTCGGTGTCGTCCAGCGGCGAACGGTGGGCCACCACCGTCTTCTCGATGGTGTCGTAGTCGCGGCCCTCGGTGGCGCAGTGCCCGCGCAGCACATCCAGCTTGCGCGCCACGTCGTCGGCACCGCCGCGGCCGAACAGGTTGCAGGCGTCGGCATAGCGCGCCACCAGCAGCAGCGTCTTCTTCTCGCCCCCGCCACCGATCATGATGGGCGGGTGCGGGCGGCTCAACGGCTGGGGGGAGTTGATGGTCTCGGCGAGCCGGTAGTGCCGTCCGTCGAACGGGCCGTCATCGTCACTCCACATCTGCAGGCAGATGCGCAGCGTCTCCTCCAGCCGCTCGAACCGCTCGGCCACCGGGACCACCGGCACGCCCAGCCCGAGCTGCTCCCGCTCGTACCAGGAGGCGCCGATGCCGAGGCGGGCCCGGCCGCCGGAGAGCACGTCGAGGGTCGTCACGGTCTTGGCCAGCAACCCCGGGTACCGGTACATCACACCGGTGACCAGCACGCCCAGCGTCATCCGCTGGGTCTTCGCCGCGACGTAGGCCAGCGTGGTGTACGCCTCCAGCATCGGCTCCTCGGCCGCGAACACCGCGTCCATCTGGAAGAAGTGGTCCATCACCGTGAACGACGCGACGCCGGCCTGCTCGGCGGTGGTCGCCGCCTGCGCCAACGTGGGCGCGATCGCGGTCGGATCGGCCGGGGTCGAGTAGTTCCAGTAGTGCAGCCCGAGCTTCATGTCGGCACCTCCGCAACGAGCCTAGACGAGTAAGTCCTAACGGCCCCGAGGCTGGGGGCAAAGACGAAGGGTGTCCTTCTGGCCGCACTTTACGTGAAGGGTTGTCGACTCGACACCTGTGGAATTGCGGCCGGTTCTGACCGCTGTCCTCGAACA
>NZ_JBEXHQ010000088.1:0-15662 GCF_040607915.1 Micromonospora sp. NPDC005215
CCCACACCCGCAGGCGTGAACTCGACACCACGCCCGGCAACCCCATCCACACCCAATCCAAGATCTGAGCAACATCAGGGATAGTGCTGCCTCAGCCCGCCGCGAGGCAGCACTATCCCTGATGTTGCGTGGACTGGGACCCGAGCGGCGATACCGGACGCCGCTGGCGGCCCGCCCCGGATGACACAACCCTCAGGATCGCGCTCGATCCAGGAAACGGGCCCCTCACCGTACGGACGAGACCACCACAACCAGGACCCGAGCACGATCGTGCGCGCCGCGACTGACCGCGCCCCGATTGCGCCTCGCGCGGCGAACGTCCACCGGGGAGGGTCGGGGTCAGGCGGGGTCGCGGGGCTTCGCGGCGTCGCCGGCCTGGGCGTGCCGCTCCAGCAGCCGCTGCCGGATCTCGTCCGGGGTGTACGCGCGCCGACGCCGTTCGGCGCGCGCGATGACCACGCCGGAGGCCGCCACGCCAGCGAGGCCGGCCAGCCCGAGGACCTTCCACCACCGCAATCCTTGCCGCATCGGCCTAGGCTAGTCCCTCATGAGCATCAGCCTGGATGAGGCCGTCGAGCTGACCCGCACTGGCGACGTGTGGGTGTTCCGGGGGCGCAGCGTGCCGGACCGGGCGATCCAGTTCACCACCAACAGCCCGGTCAACCACGTCGGGATGGCGGTGGTGCTGGACGACATGCCACCGTTGATGTGGCACGCGGAGCTGGGCAGGTCGTTGCCGGATCTGTGGTCGGGCAGCCACCAGCGCGGCGTCCAACTGCATGACCTGCGGGACGCGGTCTGCGTCTGGGCCAACCGGTACGGCCAACGGGCCTGGCTGCGGCAGCTCGACCCGCCGGCCGACGGGGAGATGGAGCGGGCGGTGCTGCGGACGATCGCGCGGTTGGACGGCACGCCGTTTCCGTCGACGGCGCAGCTGGCGTGGCGGTGGGTGCGTGGTCGGGTGCCGGCCCTGCCGCGACCCGGTCGGCTGCCGGCGCTGCCGCGCCCCGGCCGGCCCGCGCGTCGATCAGCCCTGGCCAACCCAGCCAACGCGGCCAGCCCAGCCACCTCCCCAGCGGAGCGGGACCGGGCGCTGGAGACGGCGTACTGCGCCGAGGTGGTGGCGGTGACCTACGAGGCGATGGGGTTGCTGCCGGCGGGTCGGCGTCCGAACTGGTACGACCCGGGGCGGTTCTGGAGCGGGGACGACCTGGGGCTGGCCGCGGATGCCCGACTGGGTGCCGAGATCGAGGTGCGGGTGCCGCCGCGCTGAGGTGTGCCTGACCGAGTGGGATCGTCGGCTGGGTGGAGCCGCCTGCCGGCCGGTTGGCCCGATCCGTACCCGCCGGGTTTCCGGTGGGCGCGGTGCTGGCTACGCTGTCGCGTCGGTGGGGACGAGGGGAGACCTGATGGCGGTGCGGCCGGACGGTGCGGCAGGGTCGCGAGCGGCGCGGGTGTTGGCATCGATGCCGTGGGTTGTGGTGCTGCTCGGTGTGTGTGCGCTGGTGGTGCTCCTGGTGATCGCGCTGCTGTCGTTCCGAACCAGGGAGCGGGACGCTACGCCGCAGGCTGCGCCTTCGGTGTTCCTGCCGACGGTGCCGGCTGCCGCGTCGGCCACCGGTGGGCCGACTCCGGCGGGGGTGGAGCGGCGCTCGGTGTCGCCGCGGCCGTCGCGCAGTAGTCGGGCGCCGTCGCCGCGGGCGACAGTGACCAGTTCGCCGACTCCGGCGCGGACGAGCGCTCCGGCGGTGCCGGTCGTGCCGGCGGACGGCACGGTGGGTGCCCGGTACCAGGTCGGCGCGAACGGCTGGGACGGTGACGCCGCGGTGCTGTCGATCGCGAACGAGTCGAGTCGGTCGGTGGACTGGTCGGTGGAGTTGGCGTTCGACGACGACGTGTGGGCTCTACGGCTCAGTGACGACTCGGGCGTCTCGGTGCGGGGTCGGGGGGACGGCGAGTTCGTGTTGCGCGGCACGCGTTCCCTGGAGGCGGGTGACTCTCGGACGCTGCGGCTGCGCGTCGGCTGGGGTGAGTCGGCACAGCGGCCGCTCCGGTGCACGATCAACGGGGTCGACTGCCGGCTCGGCTGAGCCGGGTCGGTCCGGTGGCGCGGCGGGGGCGTGTCGTCGGCGCTTCCGGCTCCGGCCGTCGATCGCTAGGCTGCCCGGACGGTGCGCTGAGGGAGGTACATGTCCGGAATGCGTCGTGCCCCGCGACTGTCGCACGGTCCGGCTGCGATCGTGTCGTCGCCCTGGATCGTGGTGGGCGCTGGTGTCCTCGTGATGGTGGTGCTGCTCGTCATGGCCCTGGGCGCGTACCGGGGGCGTAGTCCTGCGCCGGACGGCGCTCCGGTGCCGCCGGTGTTGACGCTGCCCACGGGGGTGGGTGCGCCGAGCGTTCCCGGCCCGGCGTCGTCGCCTCCGCCGGTACGTCCGGGGTTGTCCGGGCGGGCGAGCGGGTTGCCGCCGAGCGCCACGGCCGGGTCGCGGTCACCGTCGGTCGGCGCGTCGGGGGGTGGGCCGGTGGTGACGCGGTCGCCGAGTCGGGCTCCGCAGGGGCAGCCGGCGATGAGTGGGCGGTACCGGGTGGTGCAGAGCTTCGACGGGGGTTTCATCGGCGAGGTGTCGATGGTCAACCGGTCTGCTGAGAGTCGTGGTTGGACGGTCAGGTTGGAGTTCTCCGGTGGGCGGTTGGTGACCGCCTGGGTGGAGGGCGTGCCACAGGGGACGCTTCGTCAGTCTGGCGACGGTTTCACGTATGTCAGTGGGGTGGACGTGCGGCCCGGTGGTTCGGTGTCGTTGCGGTTCCACCTGGAGCGGACCTCCAGCACTCCACGGGTGTGCACTGTCGACGGGGTGCGCTGCGGCGGGTTCTGACCTCGGCGAGCACGGCCCTTCCGCAAGGATGCTGCTGTGTTACGACCGTGTTTGCAAGGCATTGCAGAATGTTTCGGCAAGGGTTAGCGTGCGGCCATTCAGCGACCAGAGGAAGGCGTCGATGAAACCCCCGCCGATACCGCGCACGGCCCTGCTGGCCCTCGTCCCCCTGCTCACCCTCACCCTCGTCGGCAATCCGGTCGCCGCGCATCCGGTCGCCGCCGCTCCCCGGTCGTCCGACAGTGCCCCGCTCGCATTGGGCGGCGCGGCGCAGTGGCGTGCCGAACCCACCGCCGAGGCGCTGCTGAAGGCGGGCGGCAACGCGGCGCGGGCCGAGCAGTTCTACTTCGTGCTGCCGGACCGGTTCGCCAACGGTGACCCCCGCAACGACCGGGGCGGCCTGACCGGTGACCGGTTGCGGACCGGGCTCGACCCGACCGACAAGGGCTTCTACCACGGCGGTGACCTCAAGGGTGTCATCGACAAGCTGGACTACATCCAGGGGATGGGCACCACGGCCATCTGGCTCGCCCCGGTCTTCAAGAACCGGCCGGTGCAGGGTGCCGGCAACGACATCTCGGCCGGTTACCACGGCTACTGGATCACCGACTTCACCCAGGTGGACCCGCACTTCGGCACCAACGAGGAGATGAAGCGGCTGGTCACGCTCGCCCACCGGCGCGGCATCAAGATCTACCTCGATGTGATCGTCAACCACACCGCCGACGTCATCAAGTACGCCGAGGGCTCCTACGCGTACGTGGACAAGGCGACCTCGCCGTACACCGACGCGCAGGGGCGGGCGTTCGAGGACCGCAACTACGCCGACGGCAGCCGCGCGTTCCCGCGGGTGAATCAGGCGTCCGGGCCGTACACCCCGGTTTTTCCCGAGCCGGGTGACGCGAACGTCAAGGTTCCGGCGTGGCTGAACGACGCGACCATGTACCACAACCGGGGTGACTCGACCTTCGCGGGCGAGAACAGCGAGTACGGCGACTTCTTCGGCCTCGACGACCTGTGGACCGAGCGCCCCGAGGTGGTCCGGGGGCTGACCAAGGCGTACGGGGACTGGATCGGGGCGATCGGCGTCGACGGGTTCCGGTTGGACACCGTGAAGCACGTCAACATGGAGTTCTGGCCGCAGTTCAGCCAGGGCATCGAGCGGGCCGCCGAGAAGGCCGGCAAGAAGGACTTCTTCATGTTCGGTGAGGTGTACAGCGCCGACCCGGAGATCAGTTCCCGCTACGTCCGTCAGGGTGGGCTGCCGGCCACCCTCGACTTCGCCTTCCAGGAGGCCGCGCGCGGTTACACCACCGGCGCCGGCTCGGCGAAGGCGCTCGCCGACGTATACGCCCACGACGACCTCTACGCCGCCCGGGACACCGACGCCGGTCGGCTGACCACCTTCCTCGGCAACCACGACATGGGCCGGATCGGCTCGTTCGTCGCCGGCGGTGGCACCGACCCGGCCAGCCACCTGCGCCGCGACCAGCTCGCGCACCAGCTGATGTTCCTGACCCGTGGCCAACCGGTGATCTACTCCGGCGACGAGCAGGGCTTCACCGGGCCCGGCGGGGACAAGGACGCCCGGCAGGACATGTTCGCGTCGAAGGTGCCCGACTACCTCGACGACGACCTGCTCGGCACCGACCGCACCCACGCCAGCGACCAGTTCGACACCGACCACCCGTTGTACCGGACCATCGCCGAGCTGGGCCGGCTGCGCCAGGCACATCCGGCCCTGCGCGACGGCGTGCAGGTCACCCGGTACGCCGCCGACGGGCCGGGGGTGTTCGCCGCCTCCCGGATCGCCCCCGCCGACCGCACCGAGTACGTGGTGGCGGTGAACAACGCCGACACCGCGCAGACCGTCACAGTGGACACCTGGTCGCCCGGCGCCACCTTCACCGGCATCTACGACGGCGCATGCTGTGCCGGAGCGACCCCGGCCCGTCCGACCGCGCAGGCCGGCGCCGACGGCAGGCTGACCCTGACCGTGCCGCCGCTGTCGGCGGTGGTGCACCGGGCCGGCACCCCGGTCGCCCGCCCGGCCGCCGCGCCGCGCATCACCATCACCGCCCCCGCCCCGGACGCGCCGGTCGCCACCCGGGCCGCGGTCACCGCCCAGGTGACCGGTGACCCCCTCGCCACCGTCACCGTCGCCGTCCGGATCGCGGGCGGGCGGTGGACGTTGCTGGGCAGCGCCGACCACGCGCCGTACACAGTGCAGCACGACCTGACCGGCCTGGCCGGCGGCACCCGGATCGAGTACAAGGCGGTGGTTCGCGACGGCCGGGGCCGTACCGCCACCGCCCGGTCCACCGCCACCGTGGGTACGCCCCCGCAGGGCGGTTCCCGGGAGTGGGCGGTGGTGCACTACCAGCGCCCCGCGGGTGGGTACGACGACTGGGGGCTGTACGCCTGGGGTGACATCGACCCGGCGTACGTCACCGAGTGGCCCACGGGGCAGCCGTTCGCCGGGGAGGACGCGTACGGCCGGTTCGCGTGGGTGAAACTCAAGCCGGGCGCGCGGTCCGTCGGGTTCGTGGTGGTCGACAGGAGCGGCACCAAGGACGTGGCGCAGGACCGCAGCATCGACGTCACGTCCACCGGGGAGATCTGGCTGAAACAGGGCGACCCGGCGATCTACCCGAGCCGGCAGGCGGCCACCGGCGAGCCGGACCCGCCGGTCGAGGAGGGCACCGCCGTCATCCACTACCGGCGGGCCGACAACACCTACGACGGCTGGGGCCTGCACGTGTGGGACGGCGCGGCCAACCCGACCGAGTGGTCGACGCCGTTGCGGCCGACGTCCGTCGACGCGTTCGGGGCGGTGTTCCGGGTGCCGCTGGCGGCCGGCGCGACCGGGCTGAACTACATCATGCACAACGGCGACACCAAGGATCTGCCCGACGATCAGCGCCTCGACCTGGCCAGCGCGGGCCGGGAGGTGTGGCTGCTCGCCGCCACGCCGGGCCGGTTGCTGCCGACGACGGCGACCACCGCCAGCGGGGACACCGACATCAGCAAGCAGAAGGCACACTGGATCGACCGGTCCACAGTGGCGTGGCAGACGTCTCCGACCGACGGCAAGACGTACGCGCTGATCGCCGCGCCCACCGGCGGGGTCAGCGTGGTCGACGGGCAGCTGACCGGGGCGTACACCACGTTGCCGCTGCGGGCGCAGCGCAACGGGCTCACCGAGGCTCAGCGCACGACGTTCCCGCACCTGTGGTCGTACCGTAGCTTCGCCCTTGATCGACGCGACCTCGCGAAGGTCCCGGCGGCGCTGCGGGGGCAGCTCCTGGTCACCGAGCGCGACGCCGCCGGTGCCCTGCTCGCGGCGACCGGTGTGCAGATCCCCGGGGTGCTCGACGACGTGTACTCCCGGGCCACCGACGCCACGCTCGGGCCGACGTTCGTCGGGCGGACGCCCAGCGTGGCGCTGTGGGCGCCGACCGCCCGGAGCGTGCGGCTGCAGTTGTTCGACTCGCCCACCGCGTCGCCCAGGATCGTGCCGATGCACCGTGACGACCGCACCGGCGTCTGGTCGGCGCGCGGCACCGCCGCCTGGGTCGGCAGGTACTACCGCTACGAGGTGCAGGCGTGGCAGCCCGCCGCGCAGAAGATGATCACCGCGGCGGTGACCGACCCGTACTCGGTGGCCCTGGCGGCGGACTCCACCCACAGCCAGCTGACCGACCTGAACGACCCGGCGCTGGCCCCGGCGGGCTGGCGGACGCTGCGCAAACCCGCTCCGGTGCCCCCGGCGAGGGCGCAGGTCACCGAGCTGTCGGTGCGGGACTTCTCCATCGCCGACGAGACAGTGCCGGCCGAGCGGCGGGGGACGTTCCTCGCCTTCACCGACCCGGCAACCGCCGGCATGACCCACCTGAAGGCCCTCGGCGACGCCGGTGTCACCCACCTGCACCTGCTGCCGGCGTTCGACTTCGCGACGATCCCGGAGCGGCGGGCCGACCAGCGTCGACCGGCCTGCGACCTGGCCGCGCTCCCGCCGGACTCCGCGGAGCAGCAGCAGTGCGTGGCGGCGGTCGCCGCCACCGACGGCTACAACTGGGGGTACGACCCGTTGCACTACACGGTGCCGGAGGGCGGCTACGCCGTCGACCCGGCCGGCGCGGCGCGGACCACCGAGTTCCGGCGGATGGTCGCCGGGGTGAACGACGCCGGGCTGCGGGTGGTCATGGACGTGGTCTACAACCACACGTCGGCGGCCGGCACCGACGCGACGTCGGTGCTCGACCAGGTGGTGCCCGGCTACTACCACCGGCTGCTGGAGGACGGCACTCCTGCCAACTCCACCTGCTGCGCCAACACCGCCCCGGAGCACGCCATGATGGGCAAGCTGGTCGTCGACTCGCTTGTCACCTGGGCGCGGCAGTACAAGGTGGACGGTTTCCGGTTCGACCTGATGGGTCACCACCCGAAGGCGAACATCCTGGCCGTACGCGGCGCGCTGGACCGGCTGACCGTCGCCCGCGACGGCGTCGACGGCAAGGCGATCATGCTCTACGGCGAGGGGTGGAACTTCGGCGAGGTCGCCAACGACGCCCGGTTCGTCCAGGCCACCCAGGCCAACATGGCCGGCACCGGCATCGGCACCTTCAACGACCGGCTCCGGGACGCGGTGCGCGGCGGTGGGCCGTTCGACACCAACCCGCGGGCGCAGGGCTTCGCGTCCGGGCTCTACACCGACCCGAACGGCGACGACGTCAACGGGTCACCCGCCGAGCAGAAGGCCCGCCTGCTGCGCGCCCACGACCTGATCAAGGTGGGTCTGACCGGCAACCTGCGCGGCTACCGATTCACCGACACCACCGGGCGGCAGGTCACCGGGGCGCAGGTCGACTACAACGGCTCCCCGGCCGGCTACACCGCCGCGCCGGGGGAGGCCGTCACCTACGTCGACGCGCACGACAACGAGATCCTGTACGACGCGCTGGCGTACAAGCTGCCGCAGGCCACCTCGGCGGCGGACCGCTCCCGGATGCAGGTGCTGGCACTGGGCACCGTGGTGCTGGGACAGGGCACCGGGTTCGTCACCGCCGGCACCGAGCGGCTGCGGTCGAAGTCGCTGGACCGCAACTCGTACGACTCCGGTGACTGGTTCAACCAGATCCGCTGGGGGTGCGCACAGGGCAACGGGTTCGGCGTCGGCCTGCCGCCCGCGCAGGACAACGAGGACAAGTGGCCGTACGCGAAGCCGCTGCTGGCGGACCCGGCGCTGGTGCCGGACTGCGCGGCGATCAACACCACGAACGCCCGGTACGCCGAGCTGCTGCGCATCCGGGCGTCGTCGCCCGTGTTCGGGTTGGCCACCGCCGAGCAGGTGCAACGGCGGGTGGCGTTCCCGCTGTCGGGAGAGCAGGAGACGCCGGGCGTGCTGACCATGACGTTGGACGCCCGAGGGCTGGGCGGGGCGTGGAAGTCGGTGACAGTCGTCTTCAACGGCACCCCGGAGGCGGCGAAGCAGACGGTGACCGGGCTGCGCGGTGCGGACGTGGCAGTGCATCCGGTGCTTGTCGACTCGGCCGATCCGGTGCTGCGTACCGCCTCGTTCGACCGGGCGGCCGGCACGTTCGGCGTCCCGGCGCGCAGCGTGGCGGTGTTCGTTCAGAAGTGACGCGAACCGGCCCCCTTCCGCGTCGCGCGGAAGGGGGCCGGTCCGTTGTGTTGGCGTCACCCGTTGGTGATCAGGCGAAGCAGTTCTCGATGGTGCCGCCCGGGATGGCCAGGCAGTTCGTCGGACGGTTGGCGGTGATGGCGGACTTGTCGTCCACGTTCACCTCACCGAAGAAGCTGAAGACACCGCCCGGCGCGAAGGTGGAGAAGTTCTGGGCGACCTTCGTCTTCGACAGGTTGACCTCGCCGAAGATGTTGAAGATGCCGCCGCCGACCCCGATCGGGCCGATGGCCCGGTTGCCGACGACCTCGCTGTCGCGCAGCGTGGTGATGCTGTCAGCGTTGAAGAGCCCGCCGCCGAAGAACCCGGCGGTGTTGTCCTTGATGCTGCTCTGCTCGAAGGTGACAGCGCTGTCGAAGGCGATGGCCACACCGCCACCGACACCGGCGGTGCTGTTCTTCTCGATCGTGACGTGGTGCAGGTTCAGCTGGCTGTCCGCCGCCGCGAGGCCGCCACCGGCGAGGACCGCGGTGTTCGAGGCGAACTTCGTCTCGTACGCCGTGGTGTTGCCCTCGATGTCGAGGTAGCCACCGCCGAAGCCCAGCGTCTCGTTGTCGGTGATCTCGGCCTTCTTGAGTTCGACGGTCCCGCCGTCGACATCGTCGGTGAAGATCGGCGCGGCACCGTTGGAGATACCGCCACCACCGATGATGGCCGTGTTGTCGGTGATCTTCGACTCCTCGACCTTGAGCAGGCCGGCGTTGAAGACACCACCACCGAAGAAGAAGGCCGTGTTGCGGGTGACGGTGCTGTGCCAGATCTTCGTGGTGCCGAAGTTGGCCACACCGCCGCCGTTGCCGCCGGACTGGTTGAGGACGACCTCGGACTCCAGGATCTCGGCGTTGCCGCCCGGCTGGACCAGGATTCCGGCACCGTCGTTGTCGTCAGGCTGCTCGACGAGCGGCGTGACGACACCCGGCGTGGCCTTCGGGGTGACCTTCGGCGCGGCCTTCAGACCCGCCTTCGGGTCGGCCTGTCGGGTGCTGAGCGCCTGGGCCAACGGGGTGCCGGCCTTCACCTGCGCGGCGATCGTCTCGGAGTCCGAGTAGGACGCCCAGACCGCCGCCGGCTCGACGGCGTCGAACAGTTCGAGGGTCTGGCCACCCTTGATGGTCAGGCCCTTGATCGTGAGGTGACCGCCGGGGCCGACGTTGAGGATGCGGAAGTAGTCCGCCGTGGCTTCCCGGGAGATCGTGGTGTGCTCACCCTTGAGGGTGATGTTCTCGGTGATCACCGGGAGGCCGTTGCCCTGGTAGTCGTTGCGGGTCAGGTTGTAGGTGCAGCCCTTGGCCAGCTCCAGCACACCGCCGTGCTTGTTGTTGGCGAACACGATCGCCTGGATCAGCTTGTCGGTGTCGCAGGGCACCTCCTTCCCGCGCTCGTGGTCCTTGTCCCGGTCCTTGTCGTTGTTCTTGTCGTTGTTCTTGTCCTTGTCCTTGTCCCGGTCCTTGTCCTTGTCCTTGTCCCAGTCGCGCGCCTCGTCACCCCGCTGGTCGCCGTCCTTGCTGACCTGCGCGGTGTTCCAGTTCAGGCCAACCGCGCCGGCGCTGCCCGCGACGCCCACCGCCGCGAGACTGATCACGCCCGTCAAACCGGCCACGCCGCTGGCGAGCCAGAGCTTGCGGCGGCGCTTGGCCGTCGCCCGCCCGGAGGCTTCGTTGTTCGTTAGGTAGTTGGACATCGGAGCTCTCTGCCCTCTCCTCGTACCAGACAGGGTCGCCGCCGTCAGACGGGCGTCCCCTGCTACAAATCGGTTGTAGCTCCCAAAACCACCGTATGAGAAGGTTCCTCGCCTCGCGGGCTTATCCGAAAGAAGCCCACATTCGGTTCATGTTGGGCCTGGACGGGCTGGGACACCCCGGCGGGGCACGCGTCCCCCGGAGGGCCACTGAGCTGCCGAAATGGGTACGCCCCTCCGCGCCGGGACCGGCTCGGAGGGGCGCACCCTCTATGTGGATCAGCCATCCGTTCCGGTCAGAAGCAGCCGGGAACGTTCAGGCAGTTGGTGGGGCGGTTGGCGGAGACCACGGACTCGTCGTCCAGCCGCACGACGCTGAAGAGGCCGTTGGAGATCCCGCCGGGCGGCAGGGTGGCGAAGTTGTGCGTCACCTTCGTCCGGCGCAGGCTGATCTCGCCGCCGTCGGTGTTGTAGATGCCGCCGCCGCTGCCGGCCGGACCGACGGCCCGGTTGCCCGACACCTCGCTGTCGCGCAGGGTGGTGACACTGTCGTCGTTGTAGAGGCCAGCGCCGAAGAACCCGGCGGTGTTGTCCTTGATGGCCGTGTCCTCGATCGTCGCGGTGCTGTCGAAGGCAACCGCCACGCCGCCGCCCACACCGGCGGTGCTGTTCCTGACCACCGTGGCGTGCTTGAGCGTGAGCTGGCTGTCGGCAACCGCCACACCACCGCCGGCGAGAACCGCGGTGTTGCCGCTGACCGTCGTGTCATGCAGGGTCGTCGTGCCCTCGACGTCCAGGACGCCGCCGCCGAAGCCGAGCGTCTCGTTGTCGGTGATCTCGCTCTTGTAGACCCAGACCGAGCCACCGTCCACGTCGTCGGTGAAGATCGCGGCCGCCCCGTTGGAGATGCCGCCACCGCCGATGATCCCGGTGTTGTCCTTGACCTTCGACTCGTCGACCTGGAGCACGCCGGCATTGAAGATGCCGCCACCGAAGAAGAAGGCGGTGTTGTGCGCCACCGTCGACTTACTGAGCCTGGTGCTGCCGAAGTTGGCCAACCCGCCGCCGTTGCCACCTGACTGGTTGTAGAGCAGTTCGCTGTCCAGGATCTCCGCCTGTCCACCGGGCTGCACCAACACACCGGCGCCGTCGGGGAACCCCGGCTCCTCCACCAGCGGCACCACCGCCGGCCCGACCGGCGCCGGCTTCGCCACCGCGGCCACCGGCTTGGCTGCCGTGGCGTTGACCGCTGTGGCCTTGGCTGCCGTGGCCTTGGCTGCCGTGGCCTTGGTTGCTGCGGCCTTGACGGCTGTGGCCTTGGCTGCCGTGGCCTTGACCGCTGCGGCCTTTGCTGCTGCCGTGGAAGCCTTGGCTGCCGTCGTGGGCTTGGCCGCGGTGGGCTTGGCTGCCGTTGTTGCCGCGGGCGTTGTCGCCGCAGCCGTTGTCGCCGCAGCCGTTGTCGCCGCGGGCTTGGCTGCTGCCACGGCCGGCGTGCCGGCGGGTGCGGCCGTGACCGCCGGCTTGGGTGCCGCGCCGGCCGCGACGGACCGGACCAGGGCCGAGTAGGGGGCCCAGACCGTCGCCGGGTCGGCGGTCACCGATGCCTGAAGGGTCTGGCCTCCCTTGATGCTCAGGCCCTTCAGGGTGAGGTGCCCGCCGGGGCCGACGTTGAGGATGCGGAAGTAGTCGGCGGTAGCCTCACGGCCGATGGTGGTGTGCTCACCCTTGAGGGTGATGTTCTCGGTGATCACCGGGAGGCCGTTGCCGTCCTGGTTGCGGGTCAGCGTGTAGGTGCAGCCCTTGGCCAGTTCCAGCACACCGCCGTCGTCGTTGTTGGCGAACGTGATCGCCTGGATCAGCTTGTCGGTGTCGCACGGGACCTGCCTGGTGCGGTCCTTCTCGTCGTTCTTGCCGTCCCTACCGGACTGGTCGTCCTTGCCGTTCTTTCCGGACTGGTCCTCGAAGCCGCTCCAGTCGCCGCCGCTCCACTCGTCGTCCTGACCGCCGTCCTCCTTGGCGCCGTCCTTGTCCGCGCCGCCGTCGTCGCTGACGGTCTGCCGGTTGGTCGACGGCTGCGCGTCGGACGCCCGATCGGATTTGGGCTTGTCGTCCCGGGCGGCCACACCGCCGAGGGCCGCCAGGCCCACCACGCCGGTCAGCCCGGCGACGCCGGCGACCCAGAGCGCCCGCCGTCGTCGTGTCGGCGGAGCTGTCGAGGCCCCGCCGTCGGTACTCGTTACGTCGTTGGACATCAGAGCCTTCCGCCCTTTCCTGCTACCAGACGGGATCGCACCGCCCGAGGCGCCACGACCAGCTACAAATGGGTTGCAGCCTCTGATCCCCACCGTATGAGAACCATCTTCGCGATGCGGACGTATCCGAGATAACCCCACATTCGGCGCAGGCCGGATGAGGCCGGGCAAGCGGTCCGGGGCGGTGGAAAGGGCGTGAGCAGCACAAACGTCGACTCGGGCGGGTGAATGTCACAGCCATCACGGGAACGGACATCGTCCATCCGGCCTGCGTGCCGCCCGCGTTTCAGGCGCCGAGGGTGTGATCCACTCGGGTTCACGGACAAGGCGGTATCCGCCCGGTCTGGACAGCGCGATTTCCGTGCAGCCGGGTGGATCACGGGGAGGGGCTTGGTCGGCGCACCGGCGCCGTCGGGCCGGAGGTCTTGTCGACAACGGCGCACCGGCGCCGTCGGGCCGGAGGTCGGCTGGCGGCGGCGCCGGTGCGGTGGTCGGCGTTGGGGCTGGTGCGGCGGTCAGCCGGGCAGGCGGGGGCCTGCCTCGCGCTGCTCGGCCAGCCAGGTTTCCACCTCGTCGGAGGTGCGCGGCAGCCCGGCCGACAGGTTCTCCGCGCCGGTCGCGGTGACCAGTACGTCGTCCTCGATCCGGATGCCGACGCCGCGCAGCTCGGCGGGGACCAGCTCGTCCTCCGGCTGGAAGTACAGACCCGGCTCGACCGTGAGCACGTAGCCCTCGCCCAGCGCGCCGTCGCGGTAGGTCTCCTTGCGGGCGTTCGAGCAGTCGTGCACGTCGATGCCGAGCATGTGGCCGAAACCGTGCAGGGTCCACCGCCGGTAGACGGTCGACTTCTCGTCCATCGCCTCGTCCACGCTGACCGGCAGCAGGCCCAGCTCGGACAGGCCCTCGGCGAGCACCCGCATGCAGGTCAGGTGGACGTCCTTGAACTTGACCCCGGGGCGGATGGCGTCGATGCCGGCCTGCTGCGAGGCGTACACGATGTCGTAGACCTGGCGTTGCAGGGCGGTGAACCGCCCGTTGACCGGCAGCACCCGGGTCACGTCGGCGGTGTAGAGGTTGCGGCCCTCGACGCCCATGTCCATCAGCAGCAGGTCACCCGGCCGAGTGGCGCCGTGGTTGTGCACCCAGTGCAGGATCGTGGCGTGCTCGCCGGCGCCGACGATCGAGCTGTAGCCGACGTCGTTGCCGTCGTGGCGGGCCCGCAGCGCGAAGACACCCTCCAGCAGCCGCTCGGAGACGGCGCGGTCGGCCGGCAGGATCCGGGCCACGTCCTCGAAGCCACGTACGGTGGCGTCGATCGCGTCCTGGAGTTGGCTGATCTCCCACTCGTCCTTGACCAGCTTCAGCTCCGAGATGGCGATGGCCAGCTCCCGGTCGCGGGCCGGTTGGCCCTCGGCGCGCGGTCCGTCGTAGGCGCGGACGGCCGCGTCCACCTGGGCGTCGAACCCGCGCAGCACCCGGGTACGCCCCGGCGCCAGGTCGGCGAGTGTCGCCTCCAGGCCGGTCAGGTCGGCGGTGGGCAGGCCCAGCTCTGTCGACTTCTCGCTGAGCGTGTGTCGGCGGCCCACCCACAGCTCGCCGTTGCGGCTGCGGAAGAACTCGTCGGTCTCGCGGGATGAGCGGGGCCGCATGTACAGCGTCGCGTCGTGCCCCGAGCCGTTGGGGCGCAGCACCAGCACGCTGTCGGCGTCGTGGTCGCCGGTCAGGTAGGCGAAGTCACTGCCCGGCCGGAACGGGTAGTCGGTGTCGTTGGCCCGGACCTTCTCGGTGCCGGTGGGGATGACGAGTGTCTCGCCGGGGAAGGCCGCGGAGAGCGCGGCCCGTCGCTTGGCGTAGTTGGGCGTCTCCGGTCGGGGCGCCACGGGGAGCGCGGTGTCGCGCCAGCCCTGCCGCATGAAGGACAGGAACGCCTCCGGGAAGTCCGGATCGTGCGATTCCGTGCCGTCCGTCGGCGTACCGTCGGTTTGTCCCTCGGTCATTGCGCCGCTCCCTCCGCCTCGTTGCTGATCCCGACGGTACCGCGCGCCCGGTTCGCGCTGACGCCCCCGGGAGTCGGCCGGATCGACGGACGGCTGCGACGGGCCGACAGCACGCGTGGAAAGATGACCACCATGTGCGGACTTCTGGCCTTCTTCAGCGCGAACGGCAATGCCGCCGCGCACCGCGACCACATCGCCGGAGCGTTGGAATGCCTGCACCACCGCGGCCCCGACGAGACCGGGGTCGAGGTGGTCGGCGACGCTTCCGGCCGGTACGCGGACGGCGTGTTCGCCCACAAGCGGCTGGCCATCATCGACGTCGCGTCGAGCCACGAGCCGCTGCCCTACGCGAACGGTCGTTACCTGCTCACCTTCAACGGTGAGATCTACAACTACATCGAGCTGCGCGAGGAGTTGATCAGGAACTTCGGCGCGCAGTTCGCCACCGCCGGTGACGGCGAGGTGATCGTGGCGGGCTACCACTTCTGGGGCGAGCAGGTGCTCACCCGGCTGCGGGGCATGTTCGCCTTCGTCATCTGGGACCGGCAGGAGCGGCGCGCGTTCGGTGCCCGCGACTACTTCGGCATCAAGCCGATGCACTACCTGGAGACCGCCGACGGCCTCTACCTGGCGTCGGAGAAGAAGGCGCTGCTGCCGTTCGCGCACAGCAACTACCAGGGTGACGCGGGTGTCGACACGGCCAACCTGAGCCACTACCTGACGCTGCAGTACGTCCCGGAGCCCGGCACCCTGCACAAGGGCATCAGCCGGATCGGTTCGGGGGAGTACCTGAACTGGACCCCGGGTGGGCGCATCGACGTACGCCGGTGGTATCGGCCGGTGTTCCGGCCGGCGCCGGTCGACGACGAGCAGAAGCTGTACCACGAGATCCGGGAGACGCTGCGGGAGAGCGTGCGCATGCACATGCGCTCCGACGTGCCGGTCGGCTCGTTCCTGTCCAGCGGCATCGACTCGACAGCGGTGGTCGCGCTGGCCCGGGAGTTCAACCCGAACATCCTCACCTTCACCGTCGGCTACGACGTCCCGGGTTATTCGGAGATCGACGTCGCGCAGGAGTCGGCGCGGCACCTGGACGTCACCACCATCCCCACCAAGATCGGTCCGCAGGACATGATCGACGCGCTGCCGACGATC
>NZ_JBEXHQ010000089.1:0-11118 GCF_040607915.1 Micromonospora sp. NPDC005215
GCCGGCACCCCGGGTGGGGTGCCGGCCAGCGGCTCGGTGTCGTGCGGTGGTGCCGGTGTCAGCTGTTCCAGTGCTGGCCGACCAGGTCGGTGGCCTGCTGCTCCCACTGCGCGTAGGCATCGGGGTAGGCGGAGACCTGCACGGTCTGCGCGGTCTGCGCGGAACGGCAGTCAGCTAGGCGGGGTCGTCACGGCGTCCTGAAACCGACGAACCCCCGGCCGCATTGGCGGGCCGGGGGTCGTGTGCAGTGCCGGAGATCAGGCAACCGGCCCGATCTGCTTGGCCAGGTTGACGAATCCCATCCAGTCGCGGGGGGCGAACTGGAGGGTTCCGCCGTCGCGGTCCTTGGTGTCGCGGACGAGGACGACGCCGGGCAGGTTGTCTGCCACCTCCACGCACGAGCCACCGTTAGAGCCGGAGCGAGTCGACTTGCGCCACTTGGCGTTGGTCATGTCCATGTCTTCGCTGCTTCCTTGATCAATTCGAGTGACTGCCTGCGGGAGAACGCTTCACCCCTGATCGCCTCCCACGTCCGCTGGAGGGTAACAAGGTCTTCCGACTGGTTTAGTATCTGCGCCCGCACCTGATGATCAAGGTGCGCGACTAGTGAACCGTCGCCCAGGGTTCCAATGATGAAGCCGCCCTGTAATCCAGGGTAGAGCCCTGCGTCTTCGCCCACCACGAGTATTTGCACGTGCGCCAACTCGGCCATCTCGGCCAGGTGGGCGAGCTGTTCCGCCATCACGGTCGGGTGGGTCTTCATCGGCCGGCGCAGCGCCATCACGTCGATGACGGCGACAAGTTGAACGGGCTTGTCACTGGTGAGGATGGCGCTGCGGTCGAGCCTCGACGCAACGCGCTCATCGATCTCGTCAGCAGTCAGCAGGTTGTGAGCCAGCGTCGCCCGCGCGTACGCCTCGGTCTGGAGCAGTCCGGGCACCCATGAGTGCTCGAACCACCGCAGGGCAACCGCCTCACGTTCCCAGTCGACCCATTCGCGCAGCCATTGCGGCTCGCGCCGTTTGAGGACATCGGGCCATAGGTCCTTAACGTCCCGGCCGAGGATGGCGGCGAGGGCCTTACGTCGGCGAGGCTGCGGGACACGTCCCGGTGAGATCCAGCGCGCGGCGGTCTTGGGGTCGACCCCTGTCTGTGCTGCGAGACTTTCCGATGTCTCGCCAGCCTCGGCCATGGCCGCTAGAAGTGCCTCGTTCATCCTGCCTCCACGGTGGACGTCCCGAACGTCCCCGAGCATAGATGAACGTCGTGTACTGATCCCGTAGCTGAGGGCAACGTGTTGGGAGAGAGGCGGACTCACTCGTGGCCGAGGCGGCGGGGGTGGGTCCTGCTCCCCGAGGCGGGGCCGTCCCGTTCCCCCGTGCGGGGCGGCCCCCCATACCGACAGAGGCGGTGCACCCATGGCGCGGCACAGACCACCGGAGATCCGTACCGGCCCGGTGCATCGGCGTGACTGGCGGGCGTGGGGCCGGCGGTGCGTCTGCGGGCTCCCGTGGCGGTGCCCGGACGCCGGGCGGGTGCCACCGCTGGCCGAGCCGAGACCGGCGCGGGTGGTGGGCGTGGCGCGCGTGCCGAGGCGGGCGGGCGGCACCTGCTCGCCGGAGGCCGGGCGGGCGGGGTGGCTCACGCTGGCGGCCGAATGGCGGGCGAACGGTGGGCGGTGGGACGGCATCGACCGGGCGGGGCGGGCCGGGCGGTCGCCCGACGCCGGAGGGCGGCGGTAGTGGTCGAGGACGGCGCACCTCCGCGCGTGCCAGTCGAGGCCGGGGCGATGAGGTGGCCCATACGTATCGACCGGATCGAATGCGGCGAGTGCAGTTGCGTACTGCCGCTCCCGCCGCTTACCGCGCTTACCGAGATTGCCGACGTTCTGAGCGGACACGCGCACGACTGCCGCATTTTCCTCTGACCCCCCGAACGACGAGACCCCCCGAGCCACATGGGCGCGGGGGGTCTCTGTGTGCGGGTGGGCGGTTACCGGCGGGCGAGGATGTCGCGGGCAATGGCGGCCACGTCGGCAGGCTCGGCCGGCGGGGTGGGCGTCGCCTCGGTGGGCGGCTGGGCGGTCTGCTGGGCGGGTGCGGGCGGGGTGTCGTCGGCGGGTGCGCTGAGAAGTTGGCGCAGCTCGGCCAGGGTGGCGGCGGAACGCTCCTCGGCGGCACGGACGCGCTCTCTGATGGCGCGCGTCTCGGCCTGCTCGGCGGCGCGGGCGTCGGCCTGTTCGCGGGCGGCCTTGTCGGCGGCGGCCTTCTCGGCGGCGGCCTTGGCGGCTGCCTGCTCGCGCACGAATGCAGCGGTTAGGGCGTCGGACAGGCTGGCACCGGACGGGGTGCCGGGGGGTACGGTGTTCATGTACATGGGGTCGGGCTCCTTTGTGGGCGGGGTGGGCGGTCTAGAAGGGGAAGCGGGCGGCGTCGTCGGCGGGGGTGGGCGGATCGCAGACGGCGCACTCGTCGGTGAACCAGCCATGCGGGCAGCGCATCGCGTCCCACGCGGCCATCGTGGCGGCCAGGGCGTCGGGGTTCACGCGCAGCCGGCCGGCGTCGTTCTGCTCCAGCGGCAGAGAGCCGGTGTTGTCGATGCCGGCCGGCAGCCACTCGGGACGCTCGGGCTCGGCGGGGCGGGTGCGGTTCGGGCGGATAGGCATTTCAGGCGTCCTCGTCGTCGTAGTCGTCGCCGTAGCTCGGCAAGCCGTCGCGGTGCTGCGAAGCGCCACGGTGGGCAACGGGCTTCGCTTTCGCACCAGCGCCGGGGCGGCGGCCACCCCAGCCGTTCGCGGGCGGGGTGCCGGGGTTGGTCAGCACGGCCACCACGGCAAGGGCTGCCTTTCGGGCCGAACGGGCACCAGCGAAAGCGGCGAGCGTGTCGCGGTCCGACAGCTCACCGGAGCGGGCCAGGGTCAGCAGGTGCTCGGCGTCGTTCAGGTCGTCCATCGCAACGCGCAGCATTCCAACTTGCGTGCCGGACAGGTCGGTCTCAGCGAGCACCGTTTCCCAGAGGTCGACGGCGAGGCTTCCGGGCGGCCATTGCGTGTTGCGGCCGTCGTCCTCAGTGGTCATGATTGGTTTCCTTTGTCGTTGTGGAATTTTGTGAAATCGCGTTTGAACTTGAATGGGTTGAAACGCGCCATGCCGTCAGGGAAGCTGCGAGGCCGGGGCGGGGGAGGCACCCGGCACCCGTCCTCGTCGCTTTACGTCAGTAAGAAACGGACAGCGCTACCTAATCAAGCCTGGATGTGGCATCGGATCGCGTTCGCGTTTGTACTTGATTCGTCGCGCTTCTACGCCTTCATGTGCTGACTTAATTGCATGATGTGTCTTGCATAAAGCCTGTAGGTTCCACTCCGCGTGATTGTCTCCACGTTGGATGTGGTCTACATCAGAAGCGTGAGCACCGCATTTGCGGCCGTTGGCATCGCGCTGCTGACACTGATAGCTGTCACGACGCAGCACCCGTAGCCGGAGTGTTTGCCAATCTGCGGGAAGTCTGCTCTTACGATTGCTGTTGTCCCACGACATGCCGTTAACCAGCCACGCCGAGACACGCCCGATCCGGCGAGGCGCACCGCCCGCAGAATTGTGCCGGGTGGTCGTTGTCGTCCAGGGCGGCGTACGAAGACACCGCACCGCAGTCCGCACACGGGGCCAGGGGGGTCCAGCGCGGGGGGCGCGGGGTTGCAACGCGCGGACGGTCAGCCATTCTGACCCCCAGAGCGGCGCAGGGTCCCCTGCACCAGACGCGGCGCGGGAGGGGTGTCCTCTGTGGCACCCGCCGGGGTCTCTTCACTCTTCTCGGTGCGGCGGGCACCAATCGAGGCGCGCAAGTCGACCACGACTTCAAAGGTGCGGCGAAGGATGATCAGTTGCGAGGTGAATGCCAGCGCGGCAAACAGGATTGCACAGATAGAGATAGTCACAGGTCGCACTCAATCCCAAAGTAGTCGCACAGTTCCCGATAAAGGCGCAGCGGCCGACCGTAGACTTTGGTCGGCGCGGAGTCGCCGGTGATGCGCGAACTGAGCAGCCAGCGCACCAGTTTGTAGTTCACGTCGCCCAGGCGGGCGCGCTCGTAGGCGACACCGAGGGCGGCGTACAGGCGGTACTCGTCGTCGGTGATGTCGTAGCTCTCCTCGTTCACGCGGCACCGTCCAGGGCGGCCACATCGTCGGCCAGCCGGCGGGCGACGTAGGCCCACAAATTGAGTCCCGCCGATTCCAGATCATCGGCGAGGTCAAACAGCCGCTCGGCTGCGTCGTCCACCGTGGCCGGCGGGTCGATCTCCTCAAGCTGAGACAGCCACAAGTAGTTATCGGTTGGCTCGGCGGTGAATTCGATTGGCGTGATGTTGAAGTCCATGGCGTTGGTTCCTTTGGGGTGAGCGCACACCAGCGGCCCGCCCGGCGAGGTGCCAGGCGGGTCGCGGGCGTGCGGGGTGGGGTGGTTAGCGGCCGGTCAGCCGGCGCGCGGCGTTGCGCCAGGTCCAACGGCGGCGGGCGGGCGCGGGCAGACGGCCGGGGGCGAACCAGTGGGCATTCATGCGGCGGGCCTCGGCCTCGTCAAGGCGTGCCTGGTGGAGCGGGCGCGTAGCGGCGTACGCCTGAAAATGTCGGGCGGACCGGTAGTTACCGCGTCCCTTGCGGACCTTGCAGGGTTCGCCAACCTCGGCGGTGCACGTTGGGCAGTCGATGTCGAGCGGGCCGACCCGGCGGGCGGGCATCATCAGTAACCCCCTCGGGTGAGTTGTAGCTGCGTCTCAAGCGGAACCACGCCTGCGTCGTTGGCGTGCGCGTTCGGCAACCGGTGGTCGAGCCGGCTTCCGATCAGCTCGGTTTCAGTGACCGACCCCGGCGGAACCGAGTCCGGTTCGTTGAGGACGTAGCGCTTCTCGTTGCGGACAGCCTCGGGGGCCTTCACCAGCGCGCCCAGGTCGACAAGCTCGTTTCGGGCCTGCTTGATCTGATCGGCGGTGTACCGCTTGTCGTACGCCTTGATGCGCGACACAAGATCCTCTTGCCGGATGCCGGGCTGCTCGCGGTGAGCGCGCAGCACGGCGTCTCGGATGCGGGCCATGTCGTTGACGGTCTCCGTGGCGACCGACTTCGGCGGCTTGACCTCGGGAAGTCCGATGCGGATCTCCGTCGTCGGGCCGGTGCCGTCGATCGTGATGCGGGCGGCGGGAAACGAGTTGTCGTCGGCGGCCTGTGCGTCCGGCGTGTTGGCAAACACGTAGTCGTGCCGGTCCTTGACGCAGATCATGTCCACGATGCCGATCCGGCCAACGCCGGGCTTCTCGATGACCTCGAACAGGTACGCGGCGTCGAGCGCGGACGTCTTGGCCTCGCTGCCGTACGCGGTCGCGGCCCCGCGCTGCGGGCGGGTCTTGGTCACGTGGTCGACCATGACCACAGCCGGTGCACCGGGCGTGGCGGCCAGCGGCTCGGCCAGCAGGCCGTAAAACTTCCGCACGTCGCCCGTCTTGATCGGGTCGAGGTCGAACGCGGCCATACCGGCGTTGGTCGTGTCGATGATCGCAAGTGCGAAGTCCATCGACAGGTACGCATCCCACTCACGGCGCTGTGCCGGCGTCAGGTGAGCGCCGAAGCCACGCACGTAGTGGAAGTGGGCCAGATCCTCCGTGGACGCGCCGAGGCGGCGCAGACGCGCCTTGACCTGCGCGGGCTGACCCTCGTAGTTGATGTAGATGACCGACTGTCCGGCCTGGAGCAGACGCACCGCCTCAGCCATGACGACAAGCGACTTCGCGGACGACTTCTGGCCGTAGACGGTGTGGACCTGCGACGGGTAGAACAGATGCACGCCGTCTTCCCGCCGCAGCAGGGTCGGTATCAACTCTTCGTCGTCAAGGGCTACCAGGTCGACGCGCAGCCCAACCGGCGCGGACCGGCGGCGGTACGCGAGGTCGGCCAACGCGGTGATCTCGCGGGGGTTGAGCAGGCCGGAGAAGAACGGCGCAAGCGGCGTCCCCTCCGCAACGGCCAGCCACTCGCGTACAAGGTCGACAATGGTGTCGTCGTCAAACTTGCCACCTTCGGCGATCACGTCAGCGATGCCGTAGCGGTCCATGTTGGGCAGCGGGATCACGCGGCACCCCCGGCAGCGCGGGCCTTGGCGGCGGCGATGATGGTGGCGACGCGTTCGCGGCGGGCGGTTTCCGCAACCACGGCGGCCTCAAACTGACCGGCGGACGCGGGGTACGCCAGCACGGCCTGCCGGGCAGTGCTGTAGGCGATACCGGCGGCGCGCGCAACGGTGGTGAGCGCTTCGATGAGGGCCGGGTCCGTGAGGTCCTGGACGTATGCGTCGGGCTGGCGGCCGGCGGTCGACCCCCACCCGTTCCAGACGGGGGAGGGTTCGGTCTGGTCGGCGAGCAGGGCTACGAGCGCGTCAAGCTCTCGGGCGCGGGGGATGCTGAGGTTCACGGGGTGGGTCCAATCGGGACGGGCCGCAACAGGGCGCGGCGCATCGAACCGGGCAGGCGGGAGTGCCGACCGGGCGTTAAGGGAGGGTGCGCAGATCCAAAACGGCAAACCGGCAAACCACGGTTTGGCTCGTTTGGATCTTTTAGGATTTGATTCCGGGGGGCTTCGTACCGCCGTGTCCGATCCAAACCAAATCAAACCGGGGGAGACCTTTAGGTCCCCCGGTTTTGGTTTGGTTTGGACGGCGCGGAGGTGTGGTTTGGACAGTTAGGCGCGAACGGCGTTCTCGGGCTCGGCCTGCTCTGCGGCACGGCGTGCGACGCGAGCGGCGTACCGGGCATCCTGCTCGGCGCGGTAGGCAGGGTCGTTGCGGAGCTGCGCGCGGCGCTTGCGCTGCTCGGCGGTGTTCATGAGGCGGGTGCAGGGCCGGCAGATGGCCCAGGACCGACGCACGCCGAAGCGCAGCGCGGACGGGATGAAGTTCTCGGCGGTAGGGGGAAGCGCGGCCTTGCAGTGCGCGCAGCGGATGCGGGGCGTGTCCATCGCGGACGCTCCTTGGATGTAGAAAAACCCCCGTGCCGACGCCGGGGTCCAGCCGGCATCGACACGGGGGTCGAGTCTTTGTCGTACGCGGTGACTGGACCTCACCGGAGCCGAGAAGGCGGCTCGCCGTTGTGGTGCGGGGAGAAGGGCGCGAGGCAGCACCCCCGCACAGCCGTCAAGCCATGCGGGGGTGCGACTCAGGGGGTCGATCAGGCAGTCGTCACGCGGATGACCGGCGTAACGTCCACCGGGGTGAACGGGCCGGTACCGGTCGGCAGAGCCTTCCGGACGGTGACGATCGCGGCACCCAGGAACACGGACAGCACGGAGCGGTCCTGGAGCTTCCGCGCGTCATAGTCCATCAACCAGGACAGCGACAGACCGTCCTGACTGACCGTCTGCGCCATGCCGGCACCACGCGGCGCGGCCGGGGCCACCGAGACCAACTGAACGGCTTCGCGCATGTAGACAAAGACATCGTCCGGGTTGATCCGGTTGGACTCCACGACGGTGAAGCCCCGGATGCTGCGGATGTTCGCGTCGCGCGAACCGTCCTGGTCGAACGCGCCACTGTCGAGCAAATCGGCGTAGACGTTCGTGCCGACCAGCGAGAGCATTTCGGCGGACGGAAGCTGGAGAGCGCGAAGCTGCCGGCGGGCGGCGGTGAAGGTCTTCACCGGGTTGGCCGCGTCGTACGCGGTGGACAGCGCGGCGTCGGCGGTGACGCCCTGGAGCTTCGCCACGATCGTGTCGTTGGCGTACTCGGCCACGGCGAGCGCCTGCGGGGCGAGCACCTGCCGGCCGAAGTCGGCCAGGTTGAGCGTGAGGTCAGCGTCGGTCAGGTCGACCGCGCTGTACGCCTGCTCGGTGATCGTGACCGACTGGTAGGACTCGGTCAGGGTGTCGGTGGTGATGTCTTCGACGCTGCCCACGGTGCGGGTGCGCGCCTTGAGCACGGCCGGCTTGCGGATGTCGACGGACGCGCCGACGCCGGGCGCGAAGTGCTGCGCGGCGCTGCGGCCGACGAACGGGATCAGGCCATCGGCGCGGACCAGTTCGTTTGCGAGGCTGGCAACTTCGGCCGGGCTGAGAAACGTGTGTGCCATGGTGGTGGTTTTCCTTTGGATGGAATGAAGCGGTCAGGCCGGTCGGCTTGACCGGATACGAGCCATCCGCAACTTGCGGGGTGCCGGCCGTCCACCTGGGATCGGTCAGCGGGGGTCGTGCGGGGGTGCCCTCGTGACGCCGGGCCTGCCGGCGCTCGGGTGGGCGTGGGTGGTGCAGACCGCTCGGCCGTCGCCAGAGCGGGAGTCAGTAAGGCGGGGGTGGTGCCCTTGTTGGCGGCTGTTCCTGTTCAGCCACCAGCAAGGGCGTCCCCTCCCCCATCCGCGCGCTCAACCCGCTGTGAGGCGGGGAGCGGCGCGGTATCCGCCCGGCCAACCATTACCGGACGGAGATCAGGCGGCGCGCAGGCGGGCTACCTCGGCGCGCAGCTCGGCCAGCTCGGCGCGGCGGCGGTCGCGGTACGCGGCCTGCCGGCATGCCTGCGAGCACATAGCGCGCTGCGTCTGGTTCTTGCGCTCGTGCGGGCGTCCACAGTGGTCGCAAGTCGCTATAACGGACATCGGACCTCCTATGTGACGTGACGGTGTTTCGCGCATCAAAAAACCGCCTCGCGCTTGGTGGCGGTGGCGGCGGGGCCGTACTTCTCTCACTATGTACGTCCCACACGGGTAAAGGCGGGCGGCGGGCAAGCTCGGCCGGGGGCCGTACTTCGGCCGGGCGGGTTTCCTACCTAGTTCGTCCCACAGAGGTAAAACGGCCAGGTCACAGGCTTGCCCCCTCGGCCAGCGAGCCGGCGCAGGATGAGATCGGCGGCGGGCTGTGCGGGCCGCAGCCTGGCGTGGGGACTTTGCAGGTAGGCGGGTAGGGGTAGACGCAAAGCGGGCCGCCCAGGGGTTCTGAGCGGCCCGGTTACGTGCGGGGATCAGTCGGCGTCGGGTACCTCGGCGGCGGCCTCGGCGAGGATGTCGGCGGCCGGGCCGTCGAGGGTCACGCGGGAGGACATCGGGGGGCGATTGGCTGGGTGGTGCCGGCCAGTCTTGAGGACGGTCACCACATCGAACCCGGCACGCAGGATGACGCGCTTACCGTCGAGGTCCAGGGCGTCCAGACCATCGCGGACGGCGCGGCGACCGGGCACGGCCGGCGCGGTGGCGGTGGCGGCCTTAACGGCGCGGGTAGCGGCCTCAACGCGGGTGCGGGCGGCGTCGATGCGGGGGCGGGCCTCTTCGCGCGTCAGCAGACCATCGGCGGCCATGTCCAGCACGCGGGAGAGTGCGGCGGTGGCGGTCGAGTGCTCGGCCTCGGAGGCGGCCCGGCGGGCGTCGGCGGCCGGGTCGGCGGTCGCGGCGGCCAGCCGGGCGGCCACGGTCTGCCACAACGGGGAATCATCCCGAGCAATGTCAACGGCGAGGGTCAGCGCTTGCCAGACGTACGCGTCGAGATCCGCGCGGCTGATCGTGGTGCCGGGGCATAGCTTGGCGGCGACACCATGGCACCGGTAGGCGGCACGGGTGACGCGCACGCGGCCGGCTGCGTCGGTGCGGGTGCCATCGGTGCCGGCGGCGACCATCGGGCGGCCACAGAGACCACAGCGGGCCACGCCGTCGCGGCCACCGACCAACGTGCCGTTGACGCTGCGGCCAGACTTGCGCGTGCCGGTCGCGGTCGCGGCGCGGCCGGTACGCGCGTCGATCATGGCGATAAGGCGCTCACGCTCGGCCGGGGTCACCACGCGGGCATCCTCGCCACCGAGCAACGCGACCGGCGAGCCGTCCACCATCAGCACCTCGGCGGCCTTCCGCCACGGGCGACCGGCGACGGTGGCGGCCTCGGCCTCGGACATACGCCGGTCGGCCGTCTGCAAACCCGCCCACGTGGCCGAGCGGCACATGTTCGTGACCGTGTTCGCTGTCAGGCCGTAGGCGGCGGCCACGGAACGCGCAGAGCGGCCGGACAGCATCGCGTCGGCAACCTCGCGCGCACGCGGCCAGTCGGCAGAACGGACCACGCGGCCGGTCGGCGCTCCGTCCGCGTCGTGCTCTGCGGCCATCCCGAGCGGCAGGGTGCCACCGAGCCATGCCCCGGCGGCCTTCCTGCGGCGCTTGGTCCGGGCGACGCGCTTTGACAGACGCTCGGTCTCATCGCGGGCGGCTTCAAACTTGGCGATGACGCGGCCACGGTCGGCCGGCTTGCGCGTGTCAAGGTCGCTGTCTACCTCGATCAACCCCCGACCCTGCGCGGCCAGCACATCGACAAACTCGATTGCGCCAGCGATGCCCCGGCGGTCCGCGCGGGACAGCTCGTAGACGAGGATGACGTCTACCTCGCCGGAGCGCAGCGCGGACATGGCGGCCTCAAATGCCGGCCGGGCCTTGCGACTCTGCCGGGACGCGCCGCGCCCCTCCCCCTCGTTGAACTCCTTGAGGATCGTCAATGCGTTGTCGTCGGCGTAGCCGTGGATTTCCTCGCGCTGCTCGATGATCGTGGCGTTACGGTCTGCGGCCTTACGGGCGGCGGAACGGCGGAGGTACGCGGCGGCGCGGCGGGCGTTGGCGGTCATACGGGCAGCGTACGCCTGACTGCCTTCTCGCTCAAACCGTCTGCGCGGCCTCGGTCAGCGGCATGTCCTGCCAGCCGTCGACCTGCTTGAGGCCCTTGAGGAACGCGGTGGTCGAGTAGGCCGGGTCGGTGATCTGCTCCGGCGAACCCCAACCCGAGCTCGGGCGCTGCTGGAACAGGCCCAGCGAGTCGTGGTCGTTCATGTCACCCAGGTGACCCAGGTTCTCCAGCTTCGACTCCTGCAGACTCGTCGCGATCGAGATGACCGCGGCGCGCTCGGGCAGGCCCGCCTTCTTCGTCGCGGCGATGATCGCCTTGGCGTTGGCGGTCTGCTCGTCGTTCACTGTGATGTGGGACTGCTCGCCCTGCGGCTTCGGCGCGGTGCTCTGCACCGCGACCGTGGCGGGCTTGCCCTCGACCGGGGTAGCGGCGTGAGCGGCGATCGGACCGGCGAACACACCACCGGCGAACGCGAGACCAGCAACACACAACAC
>NZ_JBEXHQ010000090.1:0-8963 GCF_040607915.1 Micromonospora sp. NPDC005215
TCGCGTTCGGGCTGGAGAACCGCGGCGTACCGGCCGACGAGATCTGGCCCCGGGTGGACGAGGCGCTGCACCGCGTCGGCTTCCCGTACCCCCGGCGCCAGTTCGTCGCCGACGCCAGCCACGAACTGCGGACGCCCCTCGCGGCGATCCGAGGCTACGCGGAGCTGGCCCGGCGCGGTCGCGACGAGGTTCCCGCCGACGTGGCGCACGCGCTGCGCCGGGTGGAGTCGGAGAGCACCCGGATGACCAGCCTCGTCGACGACCTGCTGCTGCTGGCTCGCCTCGACTCCGGTCGGCCGCTCGCGGCGGACCCGGTCGACCTGACCGCCCTGCTCGTGGACGCGGTCAGCGACGCGCACGTCGCCGGCCCCGACCACCGCTGGCAGCTCGGTCTGCCCGAGGTGGCGATCCGGGTGCCCGGCGACGCCGCGCGGCTGCACCAGGTGGTGGCGAATCTGCTCGGCAATGCCCGGGTGCACACCCCGCCCGGCAGCACTGTCGTCACCACGCTGGCCGTCGACGCCGACAGCGCCGTGCTCACCGTCGCCGACGACGGGCCCGGGGTGCCGGCGGAGCTGCGACCGGAGATGTTCGAACGGTTCGCCCGCGGCGACAGCTCCCGGTCCCGGGAGCACGGCAGCACGGGCCTCGGCCTGGCGATCGTCGCGGCGGTGGTGGAGGCCCACCACGGCACCGTCGCGGTGGACAGCCGCCCCGGGCGGACCGTGTTCACCGTCCGGCTGCCCAATCCCACAGCGGACGCCTAGTCGGCGCGCGGATACACCGGGGGGTCAGCCGCGCAGCACCTCGGCGAGGACCTCGACGACGCGCCGGGTGTGACGCCCGTCGGGGTCCTCGTCAACGTTCAGGTCGGTCACGCTCATCCCGAGCAGCCGGTCGGCGCGGGCCAGTGGGGTGACAAGCGCGATGAGGTCCGCCCAGCGCGGCCCGTCCGGCTCGGGGTAGGTCACCGCCGGCAGGTCGCGCGGGTCCACCACGTCCAGGTCGAGGTGCAGCCAGGCGGGCGCGTCGCCGTCGGCGGCCAGCGCGGCCCCGACCGCCCCGGCGCCCCGGCGCAGCAGCTCGGCGGCGGGCACCTGGTGGATCGCCGGATCGATCCGGGCCGCCTCGACCCGGCTGCTCTCGTCGGTGGCCGGGCGGTGCCCGAGCAGGTGTACGCGGCCCGGGTCGAGCAGTGCGCCGTCCGGCCCGATGGCGGCCGGGCCGTGTCCGGTGACCACGGAGAGGTCCATGTCGGCGGCCTCGCCGGTGGGCGAGGTGACGCCATCGAGGAAGTCCGGGTGGGCGTCCACGAACCACAGCACGGTCGCCGGGGGCAGGGCCCGGCAGATGCCGGGCAGGATCGCGCAGTCCCCGCCGAGCACCAGCGGTCGATGGCCGTCCGCCATGAGCGCGCCGACCCGCGCGGCGATCGCGGCACCGGCCCGGACCAGGCCCGCGGCGCCGATCACCCCGCTGGCCGGGTCACGGATCGGGTCGCGCAACCGCGCCTCGTCGATCTGCCCACCGTCGTCGGCGGACAGGGCGTCGCACAGGCCGGCCCGGCGTAGCGCGTCGGGCGCCCGTTCCTCACCGCGCCCGGCTCCGGAGGAGTCCAGGGGCGCGTCCACCACCACCCAGCGCACGTCCGCAGCGTACCGGCGGGGGTGGTGTCCCGGTCCCATTCTGTGGTGAGGCTGGGAGTCCGCGAATGTGCCCGCGACGCGGATGGCGATCAGCGTACGGTGAGGGACAAGTCCGGCTTTCTAGGTCAAAACCCTCACGGTGTACGCCTGGGACCGGGGTCAGGACGGGCGAGGGCAAGGAGCGATCGGTGATACATCTGGCCTACCTGGACGCGGGATCCGGCAGCCTGATCGTGCAGGCGGTCGTCGGCGGGGTGGCCGGCGCCGCGGTCGCCGCCAAGCTCTACTGGCGACGCCTCGTCGACCGGTTCCGCCGGCAACCGACCGACCAGCGGTGAGCGGGCCGGTCCCGACGATGGCGATCTCACCCACCGAGGCGCGACCCGAGCCGGCCTCGTTCCGCGACCCCGCCAACCGCGTCTTCCACGTCGGCGACGAGGTGCTGCGCGGGCTGGACCCGCAGGCCGCCGAGCACTGGCGTGCCCTGGCCGGCAGCACGTTCTTCCCGGCCCTGGTCGCCGCGCGCAAGGTCTGCGCCACCGAGGACGCCCCGTCGACACTGGTGCCCGCCGCGACCGGCACACCGTGGGCTGCCGTGCTGCGCCACGAGCGCATCCCGTTCGTCTCCCACCCGTACGAGTGGTCGTTCGGCATGCTGCGCGACGCCGCCCTGCTGCACCTGGAGATCCTGCGCGCCGCGCTCACCGACGGCTTCACCACCAAGGACGGCTCGGCGTACAACCTCCAGTGGCGCGGCGCGGAGCCGGTCTTCATCGACATCGGCTCCTTCGAGCCGGTCCGCGACGGCGAGCCGTGGGCCGGTTACCGGCAGTTCTGCCAGACCATGCTCTATCCGCTGATGCTCACCGCCCACCTGGGCGTCGACTTCCAACCCTGGCTGCGCGCCCGGGTCGACGGCATCGAGGCCGACGAACTCCGGCCCCTGTTCGGCGGCACCCGCCGGCTGCGCCCCGGCGTGCTGACCCACCTGCACCTGCACGGCGCCATGCAGCGCCGCAACGCCGCCGCCAGCACCACCGACGTCCGCGACCAGCTACGGGCCGCGGGCTTCTCCCGGGAGCTGCTGCTGGCCACCGTGCGTGGCATGCGCAAACTGGTCCGCAGGCTGGACCACCGCCCGGCGGAGAGCCACTGGTCGGACTACCAGCACACCTGCGGCTACTCGGCCCGCGACCGGGTGGCGAAGGAGCAGTTCGTCGCCGCCGCGGTGGCCGCCGGCGCCCGCCCCCGCCTGGTGCTCGACCTCGGCGCCAACGACGGCCGGTACTCCCGACTGGCCGTCGGGCACGCCGACTACGTGGTCGCCGTCGAGCAGGACCCGGCGGTGGTCGACGAGCTGTACCGCAAACTGCGCGCCGAGGGACAGCGCCGCATCCTGCCGCTGGTGCTGGACCTCGCCGACCCGTCACCGGGCGGAGGCTGGCGGGGCGTCGAGCGGGCCGGCTTCGCCGAACGGGCCTCCGCCGACGTGGTGCTCGCCCTGGCCGTGGTGCACCACCTGGCGATCGGGCGCAACGTGCCGCTGCCGGAGGTCGTCGACTGGCTGACCGGGCTGACCACGCCCGGCGGCGCGGTGGTGGTGGAGTTCGTCGCACCGGAGGACCCGATGGCGACCCGACTGCTCGCCAACAAACCCGCCGGCCTCTTCCCGGACTACCGGCGCGACACCTTCGAGGCGTTGCTCGCCGCCCGGGGCCGGATCACCGACCGGCTGGAGCTGCCCTCGGGCACCCGCACGCTCTACCGGACGGTGATGGGTGGCTGAACCGGCCCCGGTCGACCCGCCGCGCTCGGCCTCCGGGCGGTGGGGCCAGGGCTGGCGGGGCGAGCTGGGCCGGCTGCTGGAGGTGATCGCGCTGGTCGGGCTGGTCGTCACCCAGCCACTGCTGGACGTGCTCGGCCGCAGCCCCGACTTCTTCCTTTTCCACCGCGCCGACCCGGCCCAGATCCTGTTGCTGACCGCCCTGGTGGCGGTGCTGCCCACGATCGCGGTGGCAGTGCTCGGCGCGCTCAGTCGACTGGCCGGCCGGACCGCCCGCGCCCTCACCCACACCGGGCTGGTCGGGCTGCTGCTGGCCGCCCTCGCCGTGCAGGTGGGCCGGCACGTGACGCCGCTTCGGGGCGTACCCCTGCTGCTGGTGGCCGTGCTGGCCGGTGCCGGCGGCGCGGTTGCACACCGGCGGTGGCGGGCGCCGGGCCTGGTGCTGCGACTGGCCGCCGCCGGGCCGGTGGCGTTCGTGGCGCTCTTCCTGCTCGTCTCACCCACCTCGGCGGTGGTGCTGCCGCGCGGCGACGGCGGTGCGGCCGGCACCGCGCAGGGCACCGGCGTGCACCCGCCGGTGGTCATGCTGATCCTCGACGAGTTGCCGCTGGTCAGCCTGCTCGGCGCGGACGGGCGGATCGACGCCACGAGGTACCCGCACTTCGCCGAGCTGGCCGGTGGCTCGACCTGGTACCGCAACGCCACCGGGGTCAGCGGCTGGACACCCAACGCGCTGCCCGCGATGCTCACCGGCCGGTACCCGGCGAAGCCGGTCGCCCCGCACTACTCGCAGTATCCGGACAACATCTTCACCGCCTTCGGCGGCCTGTACGACATCCGCGCCGAAGAGAGCATCACCCGTCTGTGCCCGCCCAGCCGCTGCGAACAACCGGTCGCCCCCGAACAGGGGCTCGGTGTGCTGGTCCGGGAGACCGGCAAGCTGCTGAGCCAGGTCGCCGGGCCGACGGAGAGCGCCGTCGACCCGGAGGACTCCTACCGGGAGCAGACCCGCGCCGAGGCCGGGCTGGACGCGGCCGAGCCGGTGCCGGCCGATCCGACGTTCCGCTGGGACAGCCTGGATGACAACCAACCGGCCCGGTTCACCAGCTTCCTGGCCGGGTTGACGCCGATGTCCCGGCCCACCCTGCACTTCCTGCACCTGCTGATGCCGCACTCGCCGTGGGCGTACCTGCCCTCCGGGGCGCGCTACGACGCCCCCGAGGACCTGCCCAACGACGGCGCCGGCTGGATCGACCTGGCCCGGCAGCGGCACCTCGCCCAACTCGGCTACACCGACCGGCTGATCGGCGAAACCCTGCGGACGTTGCGCGCCAGCGGCCTCTACGACCAGGCCCTCGTCGTGGTCACCGCCGACCACGGGGTCAGCTTCCGCCCCGGCGCGCAGGGCCGGGGCATGGACGCCATCAAGGCCGCCGCCGGTGAGGTCGCCTGGGTGCCGATGTTCGTCAAGGAACCTCGGCAGCAGACCGGGCGGGTGGACGACCGCAACTGGGAACACGTCGACCTGCTGCCGACGGTGGCCGACGAGGCCAACATCCGGCTGCCCTGGCGGGTCGACGGCCGCTCCGCCCGGCAGGCCCCCCGCACCGACGGCACGAAACACTTCTACGACCGCCCCGGCGAACCGGTCACCTTCCCCGGCGGGGTGCCCGCCCCGCCGCCGCTGCCGACACCGCACCCCCTGGTCGGCACGGAGGTACGCGCCGGACCGGCCGGCGGCAACGCCCGGGTGGCCGACCTGGCCGCGTTCACGGCCATGGACCCGGACACCGGCACCCTCCCGGCGCTCGTCTGGGGGGATGTCCCGGACCGGATCCCGGACGGCACGTTGCTGGCGGTGGCCGTCAACGGCCGGATCGGGGCCGTCGTCCCGGTGGTGCCACCCGACCCCGGCGGACGTCGGTTCGCCGCGCTGCTCACCGACGACAAGCTGTTCCACGCCGGTAGCAACCAGCTCGACGTCTTCCAGGTCGCGACGGACGGTACGCTGCGACGCCTCGCGCTGTCCTGACCTGGTCCCCGGGCTCGTCCCGTCTACCGGGAAGCCGGGTTTCCCGGCGGCCGGGTCGGGAATCGGGTGACGCATACCTCACCGTCGAACCACGGCGGGCGTTGTCCCCCGAGCCGCAATTACGGTAGAAGCGAAGGCAATTCAACGTAGATCTGCCGGCGAAGCGAGGAACCACATGACGGAAGTCAAGCTCGATCACCCCGGTGGGCAGCTGTCGATGCCGGTACACCCAGCGGTCGAGGGCCCCGCCGGTATCGGGGTGAGCAAGCTGCTGAAGGAAACCGGGATGACGACGTACGACCCCGGTTTCGTCAACACCGCGGCTGCCTCATCGGCGATCACCTACATCGACGGCGACGCGGGGATCCTGCGTTACCGGGGATACCCGATCGAGCAGTTGGCCGAGAAGTCCTCCTTCCTGGAGGTCTCCTACCTGCTCATCTACGGTGAGCTGCCGACCGAGCAGCAGCTGACCGAGTTCACCGAGTGGATTCGGCGGCACTCGCTGCTGCACGAGGAGATGCGCCGCTTCTTCGACGGCTTCCCCCGGGACGCCCACCCGATGGCGGTGCTGTCGTCCGCGGTGAGCGCCCTGTCCACCTTCTACCAGGACAGCCTGGACCCGTTCGACTCCGAGCACGTGGAGATTTCCACGGTCCGGCTGATGGCGAAGGTGCCCACCATCGCCTCGTACGCCTACAAGAAGTCCATCGGGCAGCCGCTGCTCTACCCGGACAACTCGCTGGGGTACGTGGACAACCTGCTGCGGATGACCTTCGGCGTGCCGGCGGAGCCGTACGAGGTCGACCCGGTGATGTCGAAGGTGCTGGACATGCTGTTCGTCCTGCACGCCGACCACGAGCAGAACTGCTCCACGTCGACCGTCCGTCTGGTCGGCTCCAGCAACGCCAACCTGTTCGCCTCGGTCTCCGCTGGGGTCAACGCGCTGTTCGGCCCGCTGCACGGCGGCGCCAACCAGGCGGTGTTGGAGATGCTCCAGCAGATCCACGCCGGCGACGACGACGTCCGCTCCTTTGTCCGCAAGGTCAAGAACAAGGAGGACGGCGTCAAGCTGATGGGCTTCGGCCACCGGGTCTACAAGAACTACGACCCGCGCGCGGCGATCGTCAAGAAGGCCGCGCAGGACGTGCTGGGCCGGATGGCCAAGCCGGACCCGCTGCTGGACATCGCCATGGAGTTGGAGGAGATCGCCCTCGCCGACGACTTCTTCGTCTCCCGTCGGCTCTACCCGAACGTGGACTTCTACACCGGCCTGATCTACAAGGCCATGGGCTTCCCGACCAAGATGTTCACGGTGCTCTTCGCGCTCGGCCGGCTCCCCGGCTGGATCGCCCAGTGGCGCGAGATGATCAGCGACCCGGAGACCAAGATCGGCCGCCCTCGGCAGGTCTACGTCGGCGCACCCGAGCGGGACTACGTCCCTTCCAAGGAGCGCTGACCTCCTGACCTCCACGCGTCCAGCTCGCCGACGGCGAGACGGGGCGCACGCCAGGCACCACCGACAGGCCGTCGCCCCATCCGGGTCGGCGGCCTGCCGCCTTCTGAGCGCTCCGGGCGTTTCTCGGCCGCGCCGCGTGGCGTGGCGCGTTCTGGCTGGGTGAGTGGCGTGGCGCTCCGGGCGTTTCCTGGGCGGGCGGCGCTTCGATGCCCACCTCTCCTCGGCTCCCTGTAGAGCTGCCCCAGATATGGGGCATGCTTGCCGGTGCTCGTCGGCTTCGTGTCTCGTCGGCCTTGCGACTCGGTAGGGCCGAAAACCCGGGTTGATCTACTCCGTTTCACTGAAGTCGGGGTGGTGCGGTGGTACCGCGCCTTCGATGAGACCGAGTTGGTCAAGCCGCTCGAAACCTGCCCTCGCTCCTGGCCGGGCCGTTCTTACTCGGTCATTCCCGCACGCGTCGTCGTCGCCCGCGCCCCATATTTGGGGCAGCTCGACAGCGGCTGGGGCGTTAGGGCCTGTGTCAAAGTCCTCGGTCGAGCTGGGCCCGCCGCAGGCCGGCCAGGGGCTTTGACACAGGCCCTATCGGGTGGGTAGCGCGGACGCTTCCTGGCCGACGAACCCGGGTTCAGAAGGCGGAGATGTCTTGTGCTCGCTCGCTGCGGCTCAGGGCGCCGATCAGCGCGGACTGACCGTGGCGGCGTACGGCGAGCCGCACCAGCAGGTCACGCACGGGGTCGAAGACCTCCGCAGGGAACTCCGGAGTGGGTATGCCGACGCTCACCGCGAGGTCGTCGGAGTGCACCACGATCTCCAGTTGGCGGGTGAGCAGGAACTCGCTGCGCCGCAGGGCCCAGCCCTGCCACGGGATCGGCACGACGTCCCGGGCGGCACCACGCGAGAGCAGGTCGCTGACCTCCGCCAACGCGTCAGCGGAGCGGGCGTGCAGCTCCGCCGGCCCCCGGGCCGCTTCGGCCTCGTCCGGGCCCGAGGCGACCGACGCCTCGTCCGGAGCACCCTCGGTGACCCAGGCGGCCCGCTCGTAGTGGTTGTCGGCCGACTCCAGGGTGGGCAGGTCGGTCGACATCGGCAGCAGCTCCGCCGCCCGTACCGCCTGACGGCCCAGGTGGCAGGCGAGGCCCCCCACGGACAGGTGCGGCAGCGCGCTGGGATTCGTCCACCGCTCGGACACCTCGGGACGCCGGATCAGATCCAGCGCGATCGAGGCGGCGAGGGGGAAAGCGGAATCCAGGGCGTCGACAGGGCGAGACATCCGCACATTCTGGCAGGACCATCGGGTCGGCGCCGGGCAGCGAGGCGACGCGGCCGCCGGTCATCATCGGCAGCATCCCGGCCCGGGGTCGTCGCACGAACGGCGCGTGTGGCGGTCAGGGCAGGGCGACGTCGGGCACCGGCGGCGTCCCGGGACACGCGCGTGGCGTGCCACCTCACCGCAGGCCGGCGGCGGCGAGCAGGTTGCCCTCGGGCAGCGCGGGGAGGGCGCGACCCTGGGACATGCGCTGCTCGGCGCGTTGCGCGGTGAACGCGGCGTCGGTGGCGATGGCGGCGGCGTAGCTGGCGGCGGTGCGCTGGGCGATCGCCGACCAGCCGTACTGGTCGTGGACCATCCGGCGGGCGCGGCGGGCCATGACACGGGTCCGGTCCGGGTCGGACAGCAGCGCGTCCACCGCGTCGGCGAGCCCGTCGGGGTCGTGTGGGCGGAAGGTCATCCCGGTCACGCCCGGCTCGACGATCTCGGCGAGGCCACCGGTGGCGGCGACGGCGAGGGGTGCGCCGGCCGCGGCGCCCTCCAGGGCCACCATGCCGAACGGTTCGTAGATGCTCGGCACGGCGAAGCAGTCGGACGCGGCCATCAACGCCGGCAGGTCGGTCCCGCCGAGGAAGCCCGGCATGGTGACCATGCCGCCCAGGCCGCGGCGGTGCACCTCGGCCTACGCGCCTTTCAGGTGGCGGTCATTCCCGGCTTGTTGCAAACCCCCGATTACGCCTCGGCGGTGCTTTCCAGTGGGGTGCTCGACCCGGACG
>NZ_JBEXHQ010000091.1:0-8936 GCF_040607915.1 Micromonospora sp. NPDC005215
CCGCGCCCCGCGCCCCGCGCCCCGCGCCCCGCGCCCCGCGCCCCGCGCCAAGATCCGAGCAACATCGGGGATGTTGCTGCCTCCGACGCGCGAGAGACAGCAACATCCCTGATGTTGCGCGGATCTTGACGACAAGCACCCGTGTCCGGCGGACCTGGGCGGGGTTCAGGGTGCCTGCGGACTCCGAGGTCATGCTCGAACCAGGAAGTCACCAGGAAGTAGTTGCCGCACCGACGCGCCGAGGCCACTACTTCATTGATCGAGCATGACCTTGGGGTCGCGGCGCCAGGATTCAGCCGCGCGGCGCGTCGACGATGACCGAGTCGGCGAGGCGGTCGTGCAGGCCGCGGCGGTGCTCGTCCATGATCAGCGCGGGGACGATGAGGGCCAGCAGCAGGCCCCGGATCAGCCCTCGGAGCACCCCGATCCGGCCACCGTCGTGCCAGTTCACGCAGCGGATCTTCGTGATGTACATGCCGGGCGTCTGGGCGAACAGGCCGAGGAAGATGCCGTACACGAGCACCAGCACCAGCACCGGCGCCCAGCCGTCGCGTACCGGGTCGGCGAAGAAGTTGGACACCAGCAGGCAGAGCACCCAGTCGATGATCAGCGCCCCGAACCGCTTACCGAGGCTCGGCGGGCTGAAGGCGGGGTCGGTGGCCGGCGCTGCCGGGGCGTGCGGACTGTTCACAGCGATCAAGGGTATCCGCGCGGGGATGAGGGCTTGCCGGGTGTCGTCGCCACGGTGTGCCGATTCGGGCCAAAGGCATCAGATGTCATTACACTGGCACAGTCGGACGGCGTTCGTGGCGGCCGGAAGCGTGGACCGGAGTGCCGCTGACGCTCCGCGAGGGACGTAACACGGCAGAAACAACGGAGACACGGCCGGGCAACCGCTTGGCCCTAGCGTCGCCAGAAGCCTAGCCACCCCGTGGACGTGCCAGGAGGATGTGTGTTCGCCAATCCCGAGGAACTGCTGCGATACCTCAAGAACGAGGACGTGAAGTTCGTCGACGTTCGTTTCTGTGACCTGCCCGGCGTGATGCAGCACTTCAATCTGCCGGTCGAGTCCGTCAACGACGACCTCTTCACCGACGGCCTCGCGTTCGACGGTTCGTCGATCCGCGGTTTCCAGGCGATCCACGAGTCGGACATGCTCCTGCTCCCGGATGTCGCCACCGCGTTCATCGACCCGTTCCGCGCGCAGAAGACTCTCGCGCTGAACTTCTTCATCCACGACCCGTTCACCCGCGAGGCCTACAGCCGCGACCCGCGCAACGTCGCGAAGAAGGCCGAGGCGTACCTGGCGGCCAGCGGCATCGCCGACACCGCCTACTTCGGCGCCGAGGCGGAGTTCTACATCTTCGACTCGATCCGCCACGAAACCTCGGCGCACCAGTCGTTCTACTACATCGACTCGATCGAGGGCGCCTGGAACACCGGCCGCGAGGAGCCGGGCGGCAACCGTGGTTACAAGACCGCGTACAAGGGCGGTTACTTCCCGGTGCCGCCGGTCGACCACTACGCAGACCTGCGTGACTCGATCGTTCGCCGGCTCGTCGACACCGGCTTCAACGTGGAGCGCTCGCACCACGAGGTGGGCACCGCCGGCCAGTCCGAGATCAACTACCGGTTCTCCACCCTGCTGCACGCCGGTGACCAGCTCCAGCTCTTCAAGTACATCGTGAAGAACGAGGCCTGGGCCAACGGCAAGACCGCGACCTTCATGCCCAAGCCGCTCTTCGGTGACAACGGCTCCGGCATGCACACCCACCAGAGCCTCTGGCTCAACGGTGAGCCGCTGTTCTACGACGAGACCGGCTACGCGGGCCTGTCCGACATGGCTCGCTGGTACATCGGCGGTCTGCTGCACCACGCGCCGTCGCTGCTGGCCTTCACCAACCCGACGATCAACTCGTACCGTCGTCTGGTGCCGGGCTACGAGGCGCCGGTCAACCTGGTCTACTCGCAGCGCAACCGGTCCGCCTGCACCCGCATCCCGGTGACCGGCGCCAACCCGAAGGCCAAGCGCGTCGAGTTCCGCGTCCCGGACCCGTCGGCCAACGTCTACCTGGCCTTCTCGGCCATGATGATGGCCGGCCTGGACGGCATCAAGAGCAAGATGGAGCCGCCGACGCCGATCGACAAGGACCTCTACGACCTCCCGCCGGAGGAGTGGGGCGACGTCAAGCAGGTGCCGGGCTCGCTGCCGGCCGTGCTCGACTCGCTGGAGGCCGACCACGACTACCTGCTCGACGGTGGCGTCTTCACCCCGGACCTGATCTCCACCTGGGTCGACTGGAAGCGCGCCAACGAGGTCGACCCGGTGCGCCTGCGCCCGACCCCGCACGAGTTCGCCATGTACTACGACTGCTGAGCCTGATCAAGGCGCTGACCTGCACCAACAGGATTGCTACTGATCTTGGGTACAGGTTGGGTACAACCTCACGGACGGCGGTCATGCCCGGCTCCCAGCCGGCGTGGCCGCCGTTTCGTGTTGACCGAGCGCCCCGTCAATGAGCAGTCGGGTCCGGTCGAGCACGTCCGGCCACTCGTGCACGTAGGTGTTGAGCGTGATGGTCGGTGTGCTGTGCCCCAACGCGAGCTGCACCGTCTTCACCGACGCGCCCGCGTGGATCAGGACCGTCGCGTAGTAGTGCCGTAGTCCGTGAATCCCCCACCGCGCCGGCAGGCCGACCGCTTCCCGGGCACTCGCCCATGTCCGCGAGAAGGTCGCCGCGTTGACGGGCTCGCCGCCGACACCCTTGAACAGCAGGCGTGCGGCCCGGCGGACCGGCCGGCGACGGTCCGTGTCGTCGTCGACTTCGACCGCGTCGCACCCGTCGGCCAGGTGCTGACGCAGCGCCACCGCCACGACATCAGGCAGCTCGACGGTGCGGGCGCTGGTGCTGGTCTTGACCGGTCCGAGGAACGGCTGACGGCCCTTGAGCATCTTGAGTTGGCGTCGGACGTGCACCTCCCGCACATCGAAGTCGATGTCGCCCACCTCCAAGCCGAGGATTTCACCCAGGCGCAGCCCGCAACCGGCCGCGAGATAGACCGTCGCGGCCAATCGGGCCGGCAGCAGACGCGCCAGGTCGTGCACCTGCTCCGCCGTGGGAAGGACCCGGCTCCCCCGGCCGACCGGCGGAAGCCGGATGCGACTTGGGACTTGTCGAGGCGGAGCCTGCTGGCGGGCAGCGGGACGTGACTGATGCGAGAACTAGAGCTAACGTATTTGAATGAAGGTGAACTCTCGCAACTTTCGCTGCCGCGAGACGATTCATACGGTCATGACGGCAGAACGGACCGACCTAATGAAGGGCTCGATGCGGTGAGGCTAGTCATGGATGAGTCGGGGAACGGAAATGCTTCCCAGCCATTGATCGTCGGTGCGGTTGAGCTAGGCGACGACGCAGATGATGTGGAGCAACAGATCAGAGATCTGTATAAGCGCCTATGCGCGAAGAGTAGTTTTGTCGGATATCCCGGTTTCGATGAATTCCGAAAGAACGGATTTCACAGTGCAAGCGACCCACCGGAGGTCGTCGGGCCGTTCCTGGAACTGATGCGCGTTCTCTTCTTTAGAGCGTATATGGTTGTCACCGATCGGACGACCGTTCCCGGCAATACCGAGGTCGAGCGCATTGAGTTCATGTACACAAAGCTATTAAGTGATCTCCTGATCCGGCATCGCGATAAACCGGAGTTGCTCTGCATGGTAGAGCAGAGTGAGGGCATGGGAGCCATTATTCGCCGACTCTCCGGCAGCGCCACTAGGCGGGCGCATGAAACGCTCGGCAAGGTAGCACCTTTGCCGAAGCCAAAAATGGTCATAGTCGCCAAGACAGACTACATGTCAGTAGCCATAATCGATTACATCATGTCAGCCGTGAGCAGATGGCTTCAAGCGAACCGCCCTAGAAGCCCTAAGAACTGGCCCTACAGAGCGTTTCGCGAGATAGAGCCGTCTATTTCTCTACTCTACTCTTTTGAACACGGCCGCATTTCCAGCCGGAGAGAGCCGCTTCATTGAAGTGTGCTACACTCCGACCTGCGGTGGGGTCGCAGTCAACCTTGTGCGCGAGTTCGCGCGCGTTGCCTGATAGCCCTAGCACAGCGAGTGCGGCCCTACCGCCCAAAGTCCAAACGCCCGGGGTGATTAATGCCATTCTCGGTTGATGATCTCACGCAACATGCAGGCGTATCGGCGGAGGTTCTGGAAAGGCTATCTTTAGCGCTTCCGCTGGGCGAGGGGCGACTCTATTTTTCCTGGACATCGCGCAAGAAGCACGGCGGTATACGCGAAGTATTCAAGCCGGCCCCTCCATTCGATGCGATCACGAAGAACCTGCACCGAAGCTTCACGGACTTGTTGCCGTACCAGGCCCCCAGCCACGTCCATGGATTTGTCCGTGGGCGGTCTACGATCAGCAATGCTCGCCAACACCTCGGAAAGAGCTGTGTATTGCGCGTAGACCTAGAGGACTTTTTTCCTTCAATTAGAGCTGCAATGGTGAGAGCTTCATTGGAAGCGCAGGGCTATGGCGATAAGGCTGCGGACACTGTCGTAAGCATCGTTACTATCGCCAGCAAGCTCCCGGTCGGAATAAGCACGTCACCCTTCCTGTCCAACCTAGTCTTCTGGGACACAGACCGCTCCCTTGCGGAGTATGCGGAGTCCGAGGGCCTTTCGTTCACTCGATATGTCGACGATCTCACCTTTTCTGGCGAGGTCAATGATCGACATTTAGTGGACATCGAGCGCATTCTCGACGACGCTGGCTGGTCGGTGAATACACGCAAGACGGCCTTTATGCGCCGGGGTGGGCGACAATACGTCACCGGATTGTACGTCGGGGAAGTGGGCGGACCACGGATCCCGCGAAAGACAAAGCGCCGCATGCGATGGATCCTGTACACAATTTCAAAGTTCGGTTACGACACCTATATGGCAGAGTTCGGCGGCGAGGACGAGGCGATGCACCGGAATCGCCTATTGGGCTGGGCGTGTTACATTGCCGCAGTCGAGCCAGACTTTGGTTATCCCCTACTGCGAGCGTTCAATGAACTGGTTCCGGACGTGTTTCCCGACTCAAGCGCATATGCTGACATAGCTGGCTGGATCCACGTCGTAGACGACCTAGACGGTCTCGTCTAGCGCCCACGACAACTTTTCATCGCCATCGCGGCGCAGCAGGCGTCGGCACCGAACGGATCTGCCGAGATGATTGCGCTTGGCTTGCTGTCTCGCGCGACCGAGATTCCGAGAACAGCACCTAGTCCGCCACACATGTTCGCCAACTTCAGCGTGTCGAGACTCGCGATCGGGTGCCGCTAGACTTGGCGTGGTAGATTCGCGTCTGAGGGTTGGTTGACCCTATATAGCCGTCGAGCAAAAGGAATTGCGGTAACAGCTCGCCACCATCCCTTCTGGCGGAGATGTTCCTCCCAGTCAATTTCATCCAGTCTATCGATGGCAACGCAGTAGTGCAGGTCGTCTGCAGGGATGACGTTATCCTCGGTGAAATACCAGCCATCAACCCGCTCAATGATCCGGCAAAGCGTTGACCGGTGACCAAGAAGTTCCTGTGCTCGAAGCTGGGTAACTTCGATGAGCATCTCGGAGAGGCTCTGGACCGACTCCGTGGGGTCGTTTAGGCCCACCCCAAGGTCGTGGCCCGATTTTCTGACCGCCTGCACAAGAACTTGATAAAAGTCCTCTGCGGGTACCCCGTCCTCCCAGCGATGCGACGATATTATATCGCCGCGATCCGTCTCCAGGCGAACTTCTAGGGTATGAGATTCACCAATCACATATCGATAATGAAAATTCGTCTCCCAGATGGGAGATCGCACGCCGAGAGGGGTGATGATCCCGGCCTCGGTGGCGTGCCGTAGGCCATGAAGTAGCGCTTCGCGTGACGGGTCCTGTGTCATTGAGCGATAGATATCCAGTTCTGATTCATGTTCTTGTCGCTGATTTTCAATCAGGGTCTGGCGAACGCCCTCGAGAGATCGCGCAGTCTCCTCGGATGCCTTCTTGGCCGAGTCTGCCGTCACCTTGGCTTGATCCGCGACTTTCTCGATTCGCTCGAACCCAGCACGCAACCGCGCGAGCACATACTCGCCCGGAGCAAGCAGGAAAGCCACCACCGCAATATTGGCAAGCAAGTTGCTCCACCAAGGGTCGATGTCGCGCAGCAGCCAGGATGCCGCCGCGACGACTAGGCCGCTGGCCACCGTTCCCCCGATCACAAGCATGCTTTTCATGTGCGGATACCCATTCTTGTTGAAGACGTGATTAATCCTACCTTCCCCACGCAACCTGAGCACTGGTGCTAACGTCAACGACATAGCGGGACTCCAGCAGATCCAGGTGTCGCAAGGCGCTCTAGATTCGCTATCCATCACACAGACATCTCACCATTCGTCACTGGGCGTTCGAAACACCAACCGCATGATCGGGTTCACTGACATGCGGCGATCCGCGCGGAGGCCGCAAATCAGTTGGCGGTCACGTCCGCGCTGGTGGTGTAGGAGACGGCCATCGCAGGATCCGGTTTGATGTTAGGCGGCGATCGGGCTGGGGTTGGCCTGGTCGGTGTCGTGTCGGTCCGGCTGAACGGTGACGAGGCGGGCTTTGGTGAGGATTTCCAGGCCCATGTAGCGGCGGCCCTCGGTCCATTCGTCGGTCTGCTCGGCGAGGACCGCGCCGACGAGGCGGATGATCGCGGGCCGGTTCGGGAAGATCCCGACGACGTCGGTGCGGCGGCGGATCTCTTTGTTCAGCCGTTCCTGCGGATTGTTCGACCAGATCTGGCGCCAGATCTTACGCGGGAAACCGGTGAAGGCCAGGAGGTCCTCTCGGGCGTCGGCGAGGTGTTCCGCAGCGGCGGGGAACTTCGCCTCGATGGTGGCCACGACCCGGTCGAACTGGGCCCGCACGGCGTCGGCGTCGGGCTGATCGAAGATCGTCCGGACAAAAGTGGCGATCCACGGCTGCGCCGACTTGGGCACCTTCGTGAGCAGGTTGCGCAGGTAGTGGGTGCGACAGCGTTGCCAAGCCGCCCCGGGCAGGGCCGCGCCGATCGCGCCAACGAGACCGCGGTGGGCATCGGAGATGACCAGGCTCACGCCGGACAGGCCGCGGGCGGTCAGCGACCGCAGGAACGCCAGCCAACCGGCGCCGTCCTCATCAGAGGCGACCTCCAGACCCAGAACCTCACGCTGACCGTCGGCGTTGACCCCAACCGCGACCAGCGCGTGGACGTTGACTGTCCGACCGTGCTCGCGGACCTTCATCGTCAGCGCGTCCATCCACACGAACGGGTAGTGGGCGGCGTCCAACGGCCGGTTGCGAAACGCCTCCACCTGAACGTCCAGATGCGCGGCCATCTCCGACACCTGCGACTTCGACAGCTGCCGCACACCGAGCTGCTCGACGAGCTTCTCCACCCGCCGGGTCGACACCCCCAGCAGATAAGAGGTCGCCTCACCGACACCAAGGCCTGCTCGGCCCGCCGGCGATGCGTCAACAGCCAGTCCGGAAAGTACGAACCCGATCGGAGCTTCGGGATCGCCAGGTCGATCGTGCCAGCGCGGGTGTCCCACTCCCTCACCCGGTAGCCGTTGCGGGAATTGACCCGCTCGTCACTGCGCTGCCCGTAGCCAGCACCACAAACAGCGTCCGCCTCAGCGGACATCAACGCCTGCGCGAAGGCTTTCACCATCGCCTGCAACACGTCCGGCGACGCGCCCTCGATCTGCTCGCGCAGCAGGTCAACAGGGTTCACACTCTCAGATGCGGCCATCGCGGTCTCACTTCCTTCTCTGACTTGGTCGTCTTGAAGGATCGACGCGATGGCCGTCTCTCATCTACGCAACACGCCCAACACGGGCAAGTCGTACACCACTTCTGTGGACGCAACCCAGTTGGGCGGACGACTGTCGCGCATCAGTCGACGGAGGCCAGCAGTTCGAGTGCATTGCCGGTGAGAACTTTCCATACGTCTTCAAGGCGGCCCTGCGGGCCGCTGGGCGCCGCTCGGGGCACGCCACGCCTTGCCGCTTCGCTACCGGCGCGGCGACCCCGGCGGCACGCGAACTCCGGCGGGCACGACGAAGCCCGCGTCCACTGAGGTACAGCGGACGCGGGCTTCGGCTTGGTGCTATCAGCCCACCGATGGCACTCTGCCGAGATGGGAGAACATCCAGGAGGCCCGCTCACCGACTCCGAAGTGGCAGCCATGTTCCGCTTGTTGGCGCGGTTTGCTGAGCACGACCTGGACCAGTGGGACAACTGGCGATTGGACACGTCCTACGGACCGGTGTACATCAACGTCAGCCGAGCACTGGGACCGGGCTGGCAAGATGATGCGTTCACCCCCGTTTGGCCGCCGCTGCCACGTTTCAAGGAGGCCGGCCGGGACGATGCCTCCGGCGGGTAGGGCCTCCGGCCCTACGACCCGGGGATAGCCTCCGGCGGCCGGGGCTACTCGCCCCGAACCCTCGGCGACTCTGGGATGCCCCGGCCGCGACCGGGTACCCGTCGCACACCGGAGGCCACCAGACCGCGCCGACCTGGTCCAGGTCGTTCGTCCAGTAGGGCGTTCCACCTGGACCAGGTCGGCGCGGCCCGGAAGGGCGGAGCCTGCGCGACGGGATGCCGCACCGGTCCACCTCGGAACCACTCGCACACACCACCGCCCCATGATCGTTAGGTACACGAGGGGTACAGATGCCGCCTGGAAACACTGGACAACGATGGAAGTTGATATACGACGTACGGCCTGCTCAGCGGCATGATCGACCCCACTGCCCCAGGTCAGCCGCCATGGGCGGTTAGTTCGCCATCTACTACGACTGCTGAGCTGCCTACGACTGCTGAGCAGTCCCTGCACCACCGGCCGGGCCGGCGCCGCGATCGCGGCGCC
>NZ_JBEXHQ010000092.1:0-8135 GCF_040607915.1 Micromonospora sp. NPDC005215
GCCATCCCGACAGCCTGAAGCCCGTCCAACGCCCAACCGGGAACGTCGACCGGCGTGTCACCCAACCCGGCCAACGTTTCCGGTCACAGCACTAGGCGGAGCGCAGGCCAGCGCGCAGTCGTCCGCCATCTTGAGCCGGATGCGACACTTCCAGTGTCCGTCGGGCAATAGGATGCTTCCACCAGTAGAGCGACGCCCCGCACCAGATTGACGTCAGCCGGCGATGGCAATGTTCTGGACATGGGCAGTGCGCGAAGCGGCGTCGGCTCATTGTGGCCTGCGGCGTCCGTGGCCGCGCAGGACCTCGCAGCACGCCATCCTGCTCAGGGCCTGGTAGACCTCGGCGCACGGCCTGCGGTACTGCTTGTTCTCTGGTCGCTTCACTTGAGCCTCATCAACTACCCTTAGCAGAATTCTCTTGCCTCCTGCACACCGACTACACCAACCCGAACGAAGACCAAGTGGGACGATCTTGTAAACCTAGTGAATGAAAACCATGAAGTCGATCTCTAACGCCCCAGGTCAAGAAGTGTGCTCCCCGCGCACGCGGGGGTGATCCCACCGGCGCGTAGATCGCCGTCAGGCCGGCACTGTGCTCCCCGCGCACGCGGGGTGATCCTGCTCTCGTCACGATCGACGAGGTCCAGTACGCATGCTCCCCGCGCACGCGGGGGTGATCCTCACGTCCCCCGCCCGGAACGAAGAGGGCTTGAGTGCTCCCCGTGCACGCGGGGGTGATTCTCCGACGCTGACCCTGCTCTGCCCGGACGGTTAGTGCTCCCCGCGCACGCGGGTTCGCCCCGGACTGCTTCCGTGTCACCGCCGGCTGAAATTTGACTCTGGCACACATTCTGTCATGGATCTTGGTGGCAGCTCACGGTGTGGCGAGGACGCGTTTGCGGAGGAGGTCGAGGTTCGCGCGTCTCCGCGCGCGTGCGGTCAATCGTTCGACTGCTGCGGATACCCGCTCCACCGATGCTCATCCGTCTGCAGCGGTGGACCGTCTACTGCCAAAGCGCGCGACGGCTTCGCCATGTTTCGCACGCTAGATTGCCGAGCGGCCGACGCGGGGCAGGACCGGCTGCAGGTCTCAATCGGACTTACCCACAAAATGGCTACTCAACGGCAAGCAGCTTGAGGATCGCCGGTACAGGCACCAGGTACCGCCGGCCGATACGCAAAAGGCGCACCGGGAACTCGTTGGTTTTGGCCAGCTCGTAGGCCTTGGTCCGTCCAATGCCCAAGATCGCCGCAGCCGTCTCCACATTGGTGGTGATACCGAGGTCCCGTACCGCATCGATCGTCCACACCTGCCCCTGTGTCCGGCCCGGGGTATAATCGTCGCTTGTGGTGGTTGACATCGTTGGTGCCCTCCCCTGAGGTCGTAACGACGCCGGTATCGACGTCAGCCCTCACGATGCAATCGACCGGTTGCCTGAGACGCTGCCAAGTGCAAGCATCCGGGACAGGTAACGGCATCAGTCACCTGCGGCTAGAGCCTTGCCGACAGCCAGGAAAAACTCGGGCGAGGGCAGGTGGGCCAAGCGCGAGCGGATGTTTCCGGCCCAGCTACGCCCTGGGTGACCAGCTTGCGGCGTCTCCGAGCACCGCCTCCATCAGCTCCGCAGCCTTCCGTTCGCTTTCCGGCAACACATGGGTGTAGACCTCACGCGTCGTGCGGCTGTCGGCGTGACCAAGCCGCCGCTGCATCACGTGCTCGGGAACACCGGCGTCAGCGCCGGTGGTAGCGGAGGTGTGCCGCGCATCGTGGAGCGAGATGACCGGGACATCGGCGTCAGCGCACGCCTTCGCCCACTGGTCGGTGAAGTACTTCGGGTAGTACGGCTCCCCGTCCTCGCGGCAGAACAGGTAGCCGCCGTCGTGGTACAGGACTCCGGCATCGACCTTCTCAACCGCCTGGCGCGTCCGGTGAGCATCCAGCTCCGTTACCAGGGCTGGCCCGAGCGCTACCGCCCGCTTGCTCTTGCCCTTGGGTGACTTCTCGACCACGCCGTTGCTGGTCGTGGTGCGCTGCCAGTGCAGCAGCAAGACACCGCGATCGAGATCCACGCGCGGCCACTTGAGACCGGCCAGCTCCCCTCGCCGGGTGCCGACGACGATTGCCAGCACCCAGGCGGCACGCAGCCTGGTCGGCGTGGTACTTGAGGAACTTCGCCGACTGCGCGGGCGTCCAGACGCCCTTGCGTCCCATCGTCTCCCGCTCGACCTGCCGAGGTTGCCGCACACCGTCGACGTTGACCCCGAGGTCGCTCAACGCCTTCATCAGGACCCTGTGCACGATCCGAACGGTGGTCGACGACAACGGTCCACCGTTCTTGCCGCCACCCTTCAACAGCTTCTTGTACAGCTCGTGGATCACTCGCTTGTCGAGGGCGTAAAGCTGCCGCGCGCCGATGTGCGGGACCACGTAGCAACGCATGATGTCCCGGTAGTTGCTGAGCGTCGTCTCCTGGACATCCAGTTCGCGCTCGTTGAGCCAGCTCTCCAGCTCGGCAGCGACGGTACCGTCCGCGCCGAGGTCCGCTCCACCGTAGGCGGCGCGCGCGTCCTGCTCAGCCTTCAGAGCAGCGGCCTGATTCGGGAACCCCTGCCGCTTGTGCTGGCGGCGCCTGCCGTTCACATCCGGCGGGAGGTCGATGATGAAGAACCAGCGGGTCTGGCCGGTGGCGAGGCGGTAGCTGTAGACAGCCATGAGGCTGCACCTCCGCAGTAACGGGATCGAGGGATGCAACCCACGTTAAGCGATCTCCGTTACCGCCAGCGTTACCGCAAGATCACACATGATCTTCTATATCCGCTGGTGAATACCAGTCGGGACGGCCGGATTCGAACCGACGACCCCTTGACCCCCAGTGAACTAGCAGAGCTACCGGGGGGTGCCGAACGATGTTGGCTCGTGCCGGAGGTGCAGGTCAACGGCGAAGCGGCGTCCGAGGCACGTCAGGCCCTGTCGGGCCTTCCCGGACCGTCCGTGAGATGCCCGTGAGATATCACTGCGGGGCGGTGCAGCGTGGGAGAGGTACTGGAGACCATGTGCCACGCCTCTCCCACGCTTGACGGACCCAGCCCGGAAAGACCGTCCCCAAGCGCTCGAACAGGTCGGGGATCCACACGTACAGCATTCTCCAACCGACCTGAACCGTCCTGTCTGCCGTCGGCCAGTCAGCGTAGGAACGGGCCGTCACCCGGCCTGCTGCCCCTGCGGACCCAAGGCGCCTCGCTCCTACGCTGGCGGCCGGGCTGCGGTCTGCTCGGCTTGCCCGGGTCGACGGCAGACAGGACTAATCAATGCCAGTTACACAAAGCATTTCCCGCCCACGCAAGACCGATTCGGCAGGTCTGGGACCCACTGCCTTCCCGGTCGACCGTCAGCAATGGCGCCACCGCCACGCTCGGCGATCAGGTGGACCAGCCTGCGGACCTGGGCCGACTGCAGCCCCATGAACGGGAAGATCCACGCCGTCGGCCACGCAATCCAGCACGGGCAGCACGAAGATGCTCCACTCCTGTTGCCATCCGCCATCCTGTCTGCCATCGACCCGCCGGGCCGGGAGCGGGCCGCCGCCCGGCCCGCCACAACCTGCGGACCTCGACGGCTCGTACGGACGCTGGCGGGCTGGGTGACGGTCTGCTCGGCTTGCCCGGGTCGATGGCAGACAGGATGACCCACCGCCACCACCCTGGGAGCCGGCGGCCGCGGACGGCTGCCGGCCATCCTGGAGCCGGAGCGCCCCCGCCGGAGGCACAATGACCGCAACCCGCAGGTCGCGCGACTCGACGACGCAACCGAATCTCTCACTTACATCGAGCAACACGCCCCGGCGCCAGACGAACCCCCGGCTGGCGTCGGCGCCGGCCAGGGGTTCGGTCAGGAACTGCAGGTGTTGAGCATGGTCTGCAGCGCGGACTTCTCCGACGACTGCAGCCGCAGGCCCCAGTTGTACTTGACCGTGATCCACATCTTGCTGTACGTGCATCGATACGACGACAGGGACGGCTGCCATGTGGACGGGTCCTGGTCGCCCTTGGACTGGTTAACGTTGTCCGTCACCGCGATCAACTGCGGGCGGCTCAGATCGTTGGCGAAGCTCTGCCGGCGGCTGGTCGTCCAGGAATTGGCTCCGGAGCGCCACGCCTCGGCGAGCGGCACAACGTGGTCGATGTCGACGTCAGAAGCCGCTGGCCAGGTCGCGCCGTCGTACGGGCTGTACCAACGACCAGAGGTAGCCGCGCAGGAACTGTCGACGACGACGGAGGTGCCGTCACGCTTGAGGACCTGTTCACGGGTGTTGCAGCTGCCGCTGATAGCAATCCAATGCGGGAACAGGTCGCGCGAATACCCGCTGGTCGAGCCTTCGGTGGCAACGGTCAGGGCGTTGAGCTGCGACTGGGCGGTCGCCCTCGACGGGATTGCCGGCGGTGTCGCCGAGACGGGCGTAGCACCCGCGACCGAGAACACCGCGCCAGCGAGGACGGCGATCGCCATCGCGGCGGAACGCAAACGGCGGCGTGCGAGTGGGGCATCAGTTGTCAGTCGCGGCATGCAGGCCTCCAAACAGCGCCAAAGTTCAGGCAGTTACCATCATCAATGATGATGACGACAGTATGACGGTGCTGCGAAAGCCCGACGGCGTTTGAGCGACCCTTCCGCGCCACCGGGTATAGCAACCTCGCAGCGTCGGACTACTAATCAACCTCGACGCACACGGTTTCATTGCGATCCTCGCCCAGTCCAGAGGCCGGGCGCAGCTACGGGCGCCGCAGAGACCCTGCTGGACCAGTACCTCTGTGATCCTCGTCCGATCGAGGGACCGGGCGCAGCGGCTAGGCGTGCGACTTCAAGGTTGCGATCCTCGCCAGGTCCGGGGACCGGGTGCAGGGCGACGATGCGCGCCAAACTGGAGGCCGCGCAGGAGTTGTGATCCTCGCCCGGTCCGAGAACCAGGCGCAGCGCAGATGACCACCCACACGGTCCTCGCCGCCGAGAAGGTTGCGATCCTCGCCCGGTCCGAGAACCGGGCGCAGCGCCTGCACGTCGCCCTCCAGGGGTCGGCACAGGTCGTTGCGATCCTCGCCCGGTTCGGGGACCGGGCGCAGCGCGGTGAGCACGTCGGTGAGGGTCTGCCCCTGCCCGAGCCAGTTGCGATCCTCGCCCGGTCCGAGGACCGGGCGCAGCCAGCGGCGCGTTCGTGAGCGCGCTACGGCGGGCGTAGTTGCGATCCTCGCCCGGTCCGAGGACCGGGCGCAGCGACGCTCTCGGCCGGGTACTCGGTCGGCTGGCCGGTGTTGCGATCCTCGCCCAGTCCGAGGACCGGGCGCAGCTTGGAGCGCGCCGAGGAGGGCCGCGCCAACGGGCAGGTGTTGCGATCCTCGCCCGGTCCGAGGACCGGGCGCAGCACGTCCGCGCCGGAGCCGACTTCGTTGCGGTGGCCACCGTTGCGATCCTCGCCCGGTCCGAGGACCGGGCGCAGCAGCTGGTCCACGTGCCGCTCGCGCGAACGAAGTCGACGTTGCGATCCTCGCCCGGTCCGAGGACCGGGCGCAGCGCCCGGGAGGAGGAGGTGGACCAGTCCAAGAATCGTTGCGATCCTCGCCCGGTCCGAGGACCGGGCGCAGCTTCCGGCTGAAGTACGCGGCAGCCTCCACGGCGGCGTTGCGATCCTCGCCCGGTCCGAGGACCGGGCGCAGCAGCGTTCCCACTCTGGTTGACGTCCGCATCGGCGTGTTGCGATCCTCGCCCGGTCCGGGGACCGGGCGCAGCCCGTCACGATGACCACCCAGAACAGGGTCCGCACGATGTTGCGATCCTCGCTCGGTCCGAAGACCGGGCGCAGCTCCTAGCGGAGGTGGGGCCAAGGGCTCGGCCGGTGCTGTTGCGATCCTCGCCCGGTCCGAAGACCGGGCGCAGCCCCTCTGGGCTCCGGCCGCCCGGCTGTCGCTGGCCGAATTGCGATCCTCGCCCGGTCCGAAGACCGGGCGCAGCGTCCGGTTCCGCAACGGAGAGTAATCGAGACCAAGGTTGCGATCCTCGCCCGGTCCGAAGACCGGGCGCAGCCGTGGGCTGGCGATGCCGAGGACTCGATCTGGCTGGTTGCGATCCTCGCCCGGTCCCAGGACCGGGCGCAGCTCCGCGCGCCGGGTGCGCTGACCCATCTCGCATCCACGTTGCGATCCTCGCCCGGTCCGAGGACCGGGCGCAGCACCGCGTACGCGGTGCCGTTGGGCACCCTGTTGGAGGGGTTGCGATCCTCGCCCGGTCCGAGGACCGGGCGCAGCAATAGCACCATCTCCGGGATTGCGGCGCACTACAAGTTGCGATCCTCGCCCGGTCCGAGGACCGGGCGCAGCAACGCCATCGGAGTTGCTTGCCCCAACGACAACAATGTTGCGATCCTCGCCCGGTCCGAGGACCGGGCGCAGCCTGGAGATCACGCCTGAACAGTCGCAGATCATCAGGGTTGCGATCCTCGCCCGGTCCGAGGACCGGGCGCAGCCGCCCTTCGCGCTGTTGCACGAGCGACACAGCACCTGTTGCGATCCTCGCCCGGTCCGAGGACCGGGCGCAGCGACCATCAACGCGGACGCCTGGCACGCCCAGGTGGAGTTGCGATCCTCGCCCGGTCCGAGGACCGGGCGCAGCTCCGCCTCGTACGCCTCCACCCACGCCATGTAGTTGTTGCGATCCTCGCCCGGTCCGAGGACCGGGCGCAGCGCTGGCCAGCCGCGCCCACTCGTAGTGCACCTCAGCGTTGCGATCCTCGCCCGGTCCGAGGACCGGGCGCAGCTCGTCTGCCGGCCCGACGTGACGACCGCCCCAATGCTGTTGCGATCCTCGCCCGGTCCGAGGACCGGGCGCAGCGCCTGACCTGCGGTGGCAGCAAAGTTTGCGACGTACCAAGTTGCGATCCTCGCCCGGTCCGAGGACCGGGCGCAGCCGCCGACCTCACCGCCCGCCGGCCGCTGGTCGACGAGGTTGCGATCCTCGCCCGGTCCGAGGACCGGGCGCAGCGCGCCGGTGCTGTCGAGCCGGACCTGTTGAGGCAGGGTGTTGCGATCCTCGCCCGGTCCGAGGACCGGGCGCAGCCATCACCCCGTTGGCCGCCCCGCTGGCCTGCCCGAGGTTGCGATCCTCGCCCGGTCCGAGGACCGGGCGCAGCTCACCCGCAGCGCCACCGTGGACTACCCCACCCAGGAGGTTGCGGTCCTCGCCCGGTCCGAGGACCGGGCGCAGCCCGTGATCGAGCTGCGGCACCTGGCCGTCATCGCCACGTTGCGATCCTCGCCCGGTCCGAGGACCGGGCGCAGCTACGGGTCACGTCGGTGATCAGCCCGGTGAACACGGGGTTGCGATCCTCGCCCGGTCCGAGGACCGGGCGCAGCGGGGCGTCGGAGAGCATCAGGCCCGGCGCTTCGAGCGGTTGCGATCCTCGCCCGGTCCGAGGACTGGGCGCAGCCCGGACCCAGCCCCGGCGCCGACCCCGGTGGAGTACCTGTTGCGATCCTCGCCCGGTCCGAGGACCGGGCGCAGCCAGACCGTGCTCGGCGTCGACCTCACCGCCGAAGCGTGGTTGCGATCCTCGCCCGGTCCGAGGACCGGGCGCAGCACGGAGACGAGTCGTTGTCGTACGCCGGGTCGCCCGAGTTGCGATCCTCGCCCGGTCCGAGGACCGGGCGCAGCCCTGAAACTGGACGTCCGTGCCGACCTGTTGGGTGCGGTTGCGATCCTCGCCCGGTCCGAGGACCGGGCGCAGCACCAGGGTGTGAAATCTTTGCCGCCGCCGGAGATTTTGTTGCGATCCTCGCCCGGTCCGAGGACCGGGCGCAGCCCGTCATTATCGGTACACATAGCTGGGTGCTGGCTGTGTTGCGATCCTCGCCCGGTCCGAGGACCGGGCGCAGCCGGACACCAGCGCGGCATAGTGGTTGACGATGCCGGAGTTGCGATCCTCGCCCGGTCCGAGGACCGGGCGCAGCGCCCGTGGGACTCCCCGTTCTCCCTCTACTGGCGCAAGTTGCGATCCTCGCCCGGTCCGAGGACCGGGCGCAGCTACCTCGCCGGTGACGGCCGGTCCGTCGAGTTCGACGCGGTCCTGCAGGCCGGAGCGCCGGCGCCC
>NZ_JBEXHQ010000093.1:0-7363 GCF_040607915.1 Micromonospora sp. NPDC005215
CGCCAACGGCGGCACCGTGATCGACGGCAGGGCGATGGCCGTGCAGTTCCGCGACCCGCAGCGCGCCGACGAGGCACCGGCCTATCGGGCGTGGTGCCGACCCACCCGGCGACGTCCGTTTCGGCTCCCGGGACGGCGGGAAGGCGGCTGACACAGCCCACGATCCCCAGCGGAAGGGGTGCCACCATGCGCAAGCAGATGGAGGGCGACAACCAGCGGCGTCGGACGCTGGCCCGACAGGCCCGTGACCAGGGTCGCCAGCCCAGCGAGATCGGTGCCAGCCTGAGCGCCTCCAAGCAGCTCAAGAGCCTCGAGGCGGGCAAGCGGGCCGGCCCAGCACCGGCCGGAGCGCACAAGCCGGACAGCACGCGCGGCGGGCCGGCGCCGCCGCAGGTCGGCACCGCCGACAATCCGAGGCCGCAGCCGTCCCCGCCGACCGGCACAGCCGGGGTACGCAGCATGGGCTACCACGACCTGGTCGACGAGGTCCGGCGTCGGGCCGGGGTCGACTTCAAGACGGCCAAGGTGGGCACCGAGGCGACAGTGCTGGTCCTCGCCTTCGCCCTGGACGCCGGCGAGCGGCAACGCCTGCTCGCGGCGGTGCCGGCGTCGCTGCACGACGTGCTGCCCGTCGACGGCATCGAGCGACACCGCGACCTGCCCGGCTTCCTGGCCGAGGTCGGCCGGATCAGCGGCAACACCCCCGAGCAGGCCCGATACCAGGCGGAGGCGACGATCGCCGCGCTCGCCGAGCAGGACAGCGACCTCGTCGAGTCGTTGCACGTGCCCGACGGGTTGCGGGACCTGCTGAACCCACCGGAGGCCGGCGGCGGCCTGGTGGGCGCCTCCACCACCACGCCCACCCTGGACCGGGACGCGATCGACGCGGCGCTCGACGACCTGCCCTACTGGACCGGCGACGGTCAGGGTCTGTACCGGGTGGTCGCGCTGCCACCGGACAACCTGGACCGGGTGTTGGACCGGCTCGACCGGTTGCGCCAGGACAGCGGGCGCGGACCGAGCATCGGACGTCCGGGGGACACCGCCGCCGTACTGACCGTGCGAACCAGTCAGGCCGACGGGGTGACAGCGCTCGACGTGGACCTCGCCCACCAGATCGACGACGCGATCGACGAGGTGGGAGCCGGGATGGCCGGCGGCTGACCGGCCGCGGCGGCACCGACGGGCCGGTGGACGCGGGACATCCCGCTCCGCCGGCCCGTCGGCCGTGCCGGGCCACCCAGCGGCCCGGTCGTGGGCCTGAGCTAGCGTGCCGGTCATGAACCGCGCCGCCGACCGGCTGGAGCTGGTCGCCGACCCGGTCCGGCGGACCGGGCGGACCCTGCTGTCCGCCGGGGTCGAGCAGTCGTACGTGGACGTCGAGGATCCCCGGCACCTGCACTTCGAGTACGTCCGGCGGATCGCCTCGGCGGTGGAGTTGGCCGCCCCGGGGGGCGCCCCGCTGAGCGTTCTGCACCTGGGTGGTGGCGCGTTGACGTTGCCCCGCTGGCTGGCCGCCACCCGGCCCGGCTCCCCGCAACGGGTCGTCGAGCGGGACCCGGCGGTGGTCGAGCTGGTGGCCCGGGAGTTGCCGCCGCTGCCGCCAGAGGTGCGGGTGGAGGTCGCCGATGCCCGGGACGCGCTCACCGCCACCCCGACGGGTTCCTCCGACGTGGTGATCGCCGACATCTACCGGGCGGCCCGGATGCCCCCGCACGTGCGCACCGTGGAGTTCGCCGCCGAGGTGGCCCGCGCCCTGCGCCCCGATGGGATGTTCCTGGTCAACGTCACGGACCTGCCGCCGCTTGTCGCCACCCGGGTGCAGGTGGCCACGGTGCGGGCGGTCTTCGCCGACGTGTGCGTGCTCGGCGACCGGCGGATGCTGCGCGGCCGCCGCTACGGCAACCTGGTGTTGGCCGCGACGTCCCGACCCGGCGGGCTGCCGGTCGGCCGGCTGGCGGTGGCGGCCCTGCGTGACCCGGTGCCGGGCGGGCTGCTGCACGCCGCCGCGCTCGACACGTTCGTCGCCGGCGCCCGTCCCCGCACCGACGCCGACGAACCCCGCTGAGCGGGCTTCACCCTGGTCGGCTGCCCCACGCGGGAGGACCCGAGCACCCGTCGCGTCCGCAATGCCGGGTTTCTGACGGCGAGCGCGGGGAAGTCGCGGCGGATGAGCAACGCCGACGACCGGGCGACCGCCCGCCGGACCCTGATCGTGATCGGTCTGGTGCTCGCGACCGCCCTCGCGCTGGCCCTCGTGTACGCGACCCACCGGGTGCTGGTCTGGGCGGTGGTCGCCGCGTTCTTCGCCGTGGCGCTCAAGCCCCTTGTCGACCGCGTGCAACGCCGTCTCGTACGGCGGCGCGCGGTGGCCACGCTGCTGGTGTTCCTCGTCGCGTTCGTGCTGCTGGCGATCCTGGCCGCGCTGATCCTGGTGCCGTTGTCCGGGGAGCTGGCCCGGTTCGCCGACCGGGCACCCGGGTTGCTGCACGACGCCCGCGCCGGCCGGGGGCCGCTGGGGCAACTGCTGGAGCGCACCGGCGCACGGCGGTACGTCAGCGAGAACTCCGACCAGCTCCGCGACCTCGGCACCCGACTGCGGCAACCCGCGGTGGGCGTGCTGCGCGGCGTCGTCGAGACCGTCGCCGGGGTGGTCACTGTCATCGTGCTGGCGTACCTCATGGTCCTGGAGGCGCCGCGGATCACCCGCGGCCTGCTCGCGGCGGCCGGGGACGGTCAGGGTGAGCGGCTGCACCGGGTGGGCCGGGAGGTGTCGCGCACCGTCACCGGCTACCTCACCGGCAATCTGTTGATCAGCGCCATCTGCGGTTTGTTGACCTTCGTGGTGCTTGTCGTCACCGGGGTGCCGTTCGCGGCCGTGATCGCCCTGCTGGTCGCGGTGGCCGACCTGATACCGCTTGTCGGTGCGACGATCGGCGCGGTCATCGCGGCCGGGGCCGGCTTCCTGCACTCCCCCACCGCCGGGGTGGTGGTGCTTGTCTTCTTCGTGGTCTACCAGCAGGTGGAGAACCACCTGCTCCAGCCGCTCATCCTGTCCCGGGCGGTCCGGCTCAACCCGCTGACCGTGCTGGCCAGCGTGCTGCTGGCGGCGGAGTTGGCCGGTCTGCTGGGCGCGCTGCTGGCCATCCCCGCCGCCGGCATCGTGCAGACCCTGCTGCGCGAGTACGGTCCGCGCCGGGTGCGGCCCGCGCCGCCGGCCGGTCCGGGTGCGCGACGACCGGCCGGTCCCGCCCCGCAGGGCTGACCGGCCGGCGCGCGTCTGCCCGCTCAGCGGGCGCGGGACGCGACCTCGGGTGCGGTGCTCTCCAACGGCACCGCGTTCGCCGGGACCAGCCCCAACTGGACCGCCGAGCGGGTCAGCGCGGCGTCGAGCACCCAGTCGGCGCTGACCCGCGTGCGGTTCCCCGGCATCGCCATCAGGTGGTACGCCCGGGTGACCGTCTTGGCCGGCAACCCGGCCAGGTTCACCTGCAACGGGTTCGCCGCCGCGTCCCTGCCCCCCAGGTCGACGACCCAGCCCAGGTCGTGGTGCTTGTACGGCTTGCGCTTACCGAAGCCGTACGACGCGGCGATGTTGTGCGCCGCGCGCTTGCCCTGCCGCTGCGCGTGCTGAGCCGTCATCCCGCAGATCTTTCCCGGGTTCACCAGGTCGGGCACCGCTGCGGCGTCGCCGCAGGCGAACACCTCCGGGTAGCCGGGGACGTTGAGGAACTCGTCGACCACCAGCCGTCCCCGGTCCGTGCGCAGACCCAACTCGTTGACGAACGGGTCGGGGCGCACCCCCACACACCACACCAGGGTGCAGGTCGGCACGAACTCACCGTCGGTGAGCTTCACCCCGTCGCAGGTCGCCTCCGCCACTGACGCGCCCAGCCGGACGTCCACACCTCGGCGGTTCAGCACCCGGTGCGAGGTGTTCGACATCCGCTCGTCCATCTCGGGCAGCACCCGCTGCGCCACGTCGAGCAGCATCCACCGCGGCCGGACCGTGAGCCGGGGCCGCTGGGCGTGCAGCGCGTCGGTGAACAACTGCCCGTGCGCGGCGACCTCGGTGCCGGTGTAGCCCGCCCCGACCACCACGAACGTGGAGCGGGCCTGCTGCTCGGCCGGGTCCTCGGCCTGCTCGGCCAGTTCCAGCTGACGGACGATGTGATCATGCAGGTAGACGGCCTCGGGCAGGCCGCGGAAGCCGTGCGCGTACTCGGTCACCCCCGGGATGGGCAGCAGCTTGTTGACGCTGCCCACAGCGAGGATCAGCCGGTCGTACGCCAACCGGTTCCTCTCCCCCTCTGCCTGGGTGAAGCCGACCCAGCGGTTCTGCAGGTCGACGTGGTCCGCCTCGCCGATCACCACGCGTACGCCCTTGAGTGTCCCGGTCAGGGGCACCGCGATCCGTTTGGGCTCGACGACCCCGGCCGCCACCTCGGGCAGCAACGGGAGGTAGAGGAAGTAGTCGGTGGAGTTCAGCACCACGATCTCGGCCCGGTCCCGGGCGATCCGGCTCAGCGTCTTCGCCGCGTGGTAACCGGCGAACCCGGCCCCCACGATCACCACACGAGGTTTCGTCATTGCGGGCCGTTTCCCGTCGGAGCCCGCGACAAACGTCCGACGCGCGACCCGCCCTCACCTTCGCTGAGCCGGACGCGGCCGCTGCGGCCGATCGCCTCCAACTCCCACTGTTGGCCGAACGCCCGCACCCGCTCGGCGGTGATCCGGCCCAGTTCCTCCGGGACGTCCGGATCGAGGACCAACCGGCCATTGACCGGGTTGACGCCGAGCATGGCCCGGAGCAGGGCCAGCGGCGTGCCGGCCGCCCACGCCTGCGGGCTGCACGCCGTCGGGAACGGCACGGCGAAGAGCAGCCGTTCCCTGTCGAAACCGCTGAGCGCCTCCGGCAGCCGGTAATCGAACTGGTCGGCCGCCTCGATCATCGCGAGACTGATCCGGTTCGACTCGGCCCGGTAGCCGTAGCGGGCCAGGCCGAGCGCGGCGATCGAGTTGTCGTGCGGCCAGACCGTGCCGAGGTGGTAGCCGAGAGCGTTGTAGAGCCGCTCCTCCCGGGACAACGTGCGGACGCCCCAACCGGAGAACATGTCCGGCGACATGAGTTGTCGCACCACCGCGTCGGCCCGCTCCGGCGGGACGATTCCGCTCCACAGCAGATGACCCATGTTCGAGGTCTTGGAATCGACGCGGTTCTTGTCGCCGTCCAGGGCAACCGCGTAGTAGCCGCCCCGTTCCTCGATCCAGAAGTCGTGGTTGAACCGCTCGTACAGGGTGTTGGCCTCGTCGCGCAGCCGGCGCGCCACCGTGCGGTTGTCCAACGGCCCGTCGAACAACTCGGCCAGCCGCATCTTGGCGTCGTAGGTGTAGCCCTGCAGGTCGGAGGTGGCCAGCGGAAGCACGGGCATCCTGCCGTCGGCGAAGCAGACGCCGTCCGGGGAGTCCCGCCAGCACTGGTTGCCCAGCCCCTCGGGCGAGCGGGTCGCGTACTCGACGTAGCCGTCGCCGTCCCGGTCGCCGTACTCGTCGATCCAGCGCAACCCGGCGATCGCGTTGTCCCGCAGGTGCCGGACGGTTTCGTCGTCGCCGGTCCAGCGCCAGTACTCGGAGAGCAGGATCAGCCAGAGTTGGGTGGCGTCGGCGCTGCCGTAGTACGGCCCGAACGGTTTCTCGCCACTGCGGGTCAACTCGCCGCTGCGCACCTCGTGCAGGATCTTGCCGGGCTCCTCGTCGGTGAAGTCGTCGCACGTCTCGCCCTGAAGCTTGGCCAGGGCGAGCAGCGCGCCCTTCGCCAGCGCGGGACCGGCGACAAGCGTCTGGTACGCGGTGATCAGGGTGTCCCGGCCGAAGACGGCGAGGAACCAGGGCAGTCCGGCACCGGGCAGCAGAATCCGCTGGCCCTTGACCTCCAGGTCGAGCCGCAGTGCCGCCAGGTCGTTGCGGGACTGCCGCACGGTGCGCTCCAACGCCGTGTTGTCACTGTGCAGCACCGCCCGGTCCTCAACCCACCGGCGCAGCGGGTCGTCGGCCCGGCCGTGGATGACGTCGGCGATGTCGCCCCGGACCGGCTCGACCACCCCCATCCCGGTCGGCAGTGGCACGTCCAGGTCGACGTGCCACTCCTCGCACGGATCCAGCTCCAGGTCCCAGACCAGGTCGTCGCCCTCGATGCGGTCGGCTGGCTTCGCACAGCACACCCGGGTCTGGGCGGAGAAGTCGCCCCGCTGGTAGGAGAAGCACAGTTCCGACCCGTCGTCGGCGTGGTGACGGGTGATCTCGGCGGAGCGGTCCCGGACCGTCGACTTGACCTCGAACAGGTCGGCGAAGTCGGCGGCGACGGCCAGCCGCAGCTGCACCTGGACCCGCTCCTGCCGGTACGAGACAAGTTCCACGCGCTCGTGGAAGCCGTCGCCGACGTAGCGCAGCCTCCGCAGGCCCAACGTGTTCGGTGGCAGCCCGGGCAACTCCGGATTGGTGAGCACGTACTGCGCGGAGTAGTGGTCGATCGTCTCGGAGCGCAGCACCAGCAGCTTGCCGCCGTTGACTGTCAGGTTCCAGCCGCTGAGCAGGCGGGTGTCCAGGTGGACGAGGCCACCGATGCTGCCCGCCGGCACGTCCCCGGACGCGTTGGAGTACAGGAACGTGGGCCCGCTGAGCACCGCGAGGGAATTGGGACCCAGCTCGGGCGGGAGGGCCCGTTGGTCGGCGCCGGCCGCGTCCGCGACGGTGCGGCCGGGAAAGGGGTTGGCAGGGGTCGCGCGAGCGGCAGCCATGACACCCACGGTAGGAAAGGGAGAACTGAGCGTCATCACCCGGTTCGGGTGAAAGTTCCGGAACTCCTGCTCACAGGGTCGGTGGCCGTTGCCAGCGCACCGTCACCGTCAGCTGACCCTGGACGCCGGTCCGGGCGATCACCGCGCCGGCCTCCGCTGTCAGCTGCACCCCGAAGGTGATCTCGATTTCGTCCGGACGGTGGGCCATGGACTGGAACTGACCGAGCGCGGCGGAGGCGGCGTCGCGGACCTCCGAGAGCGCCCGGTCGAACGTCGCCCGCGCCTCACGGACCACCTTTCCGGCATTTCCGGCCGGTGCGACGCCGGCCCGACCGTCGACCTCGACCACCACCGATCCGCCACCGTCGAGGTCGAATCTGCGGAGTTCCGTCATCGTTCACGCCCTCTCACGCGGCCGGCACGCACCGGAGATCCATCCACTCGGACTCGGGCACCGTTTGTCGCAGTGCGTCGAGTTCGGCAAGCAGACCGTCCAGGCGGCTCCGATCTTTCAGGAAGACCATGACCGCCCGCTCGAACGCGAGCAGGAGCAGGCCGGCCCCCTC
>NZ_JBEXHQ010000094.1:0-7162 GCF_040607915.1 Micromonospora sp. NPDC005215
GCCGTCGGCACTGCCGAGGGGCTTGCCCAGCAGCAGGCGAACGTACTCCGACCCGATGAATCCGGCTCCGCCGGTGACGAGGATCCTCACGGGTCCGAGAGTCTACGCCGGCCGACTGGCGGTGACGGCAGGTGTTTCGGCATTATCGGTTAGGGCCGCCTGGGCGATTGCAGGTGTAACGGCATTCGGGTAGAAAGTGCCAGCGAAGTACGACTCGTCGTGCCCGCACGTATCGCATCTATGGGGGGCGAGTGAACGGCGTGTCGCTGGTGAATACCGCTCGGCCATCGCCGGGCCCCGGCACGAAGCCATCGCCCGGACGCCGCGCACTGGGCCTGCTGCGACGGCTCGTCGCACCCGAACGTCTCTACATCGGCGCTCTCGGCCTGACCGGGCTGGCGGCGGTCCTGTCCGTGGCGCTGCCGCCCGCGGAGCGCGGCGAACTCTCCGCGAACATGGTGAGCGCGACGCTGGGCGCGGCCGTCGGTGGCCTGTCCCTGGACACCTTCCTGCTGTCCCGTCCGGGTGGCTGGGTCTTCTCGCGGGGACGCCCCTGGGTCCTCGCGATGTTGGGGGCCTCGGTCCTCCTCTCCGTCGTCGCCGCCGCGGTGCTCACCACGGTGGCCGGGCTGGGCAGCTATCTGGTCGGCATGGGATCCGCGGCAGGTCTGACGATCTTCAACACGGTGTCGTCGATCGCGCTGCGCCAGAGGAGCTTCCTGGTCGTCTACGCGATGCGCGCGGCGAGCGGGGCGGTCCTGGTCGGCGGCTACGTGGCGCTGTACTTCGCCGGCTACCTGGACGGCGGCCTGTGGAGCATGGTGTGGCTCGTCGTCCAGTGGGTCAGCGCGCTGTCCGTGTGTGCCCTGGTGCTGGGGATGCTGCGGCGGATCGGGCCCGCACCACGGCCGGAGGCCACCGCTGTGGACTACCGCGCCGACCTGGCTGCCGTCGGCAACCTGCACCTCGGGATCTTCGCCCAGATGATGACGCTGCGGTTCAACCAGATCCTGGTGGCCAGGTTCGTCGGCGCCGGTCCCCTCGGCGTGTACGCCCTGGCCGTCGCCGCGCTGGAGTTCGCGCAGGCCGGTGCCGTCGTACGGGCGCAGCGGATCCTGGCCAGCCGGGACGGCAACGACGGACCCGACCCCACCCGGGCCGTTGTCACAGCGGCGCTGCCGGTCGCCCTGGCCGCCGTCCTCGGGCTCGGTGTGCTGGGCTACCTCCAGCCGGAGTACCGGCACGCCTGGATTCTCGGCCTTGTCCTCCTGCCCGGCTCACTGGCCACCGCGGCCGGCAAGAGCTGGAGCGCCCTGCTGCTGAAGAGGCGGGGCGAGCAGGCCACGACCGTGGTCGCCATGATCACCCTGGCGTTCGCGATTCCCGCGTACTTCGCGATCATCCCGTGGGCGGGTGTGATCGGGGCGGCGATCGCCTCGACGCTCGCCTACGCCGTACACGCCTTCGCCTCCAGAGCGAGCCTGCGACGAGCGCAGTCGCCGAATAATGGGACGGTTTGACATGGATGTCTCGATTGTTGTCCTCGCCTGGGAGGACTTTGAGCGCACCCGCGCCTGCGTCCTGTCGCTGCCGGCGGAGGCGGAGATCGTCGTCGTCGACAACGGCAGCTCGGCACACATCCAGGAGTCGTTGAGCGCGTTCTGCGCCGAGCAGGGCGTCCAGTACGTCCAGTCCGGCTCGAACCTGGGATACGCGCGGGGCATGAACCTCGGCGTGCGCCACACCAGCCGGGCGAACGTGATCCTCTCGAACAACGACATCATCGTGCACGCCGACGCCGTGGCCCGCCTGCTGACCGCCCTTGCGGACCCGCAGGTGGGCGCGGCCTTCCCGGGCGTGGTCACGCCGTCTGGTGTGTCACAGACCGAGGGCGGGCGGTTCCTGGGCCTGGGCGTCGGTTTCGCCCACGCCACCGGCCTGAGCCTCGTGCTGCCGAACCTGCGCATCGTCGCGCCGCCGGAGAAGGCGGACTGGCTGACCGGTCCCTTCGTCGCCATGCGCCGGAGCACCTTCGACGCCATCGGCGGCGTCGACGAGACGTCGTTCTTCTACTCCGAGGACATGCGGCTCTGCTGGGCCGTCCGGCAACAGGGTCTGCGGCTGGCGTACGTGCCGGAGGCCGTGATCATGCATGAGGACGACGCGACAGCGAAGCGGCGCTGGTCCGAGGAGGAGATCTCCGAGCGCCGCACCCGGGAGTTCATCCGGGCGAGCCGGACCATGGGCGGCCGGCGCGGCCGCATCGCCACGACGGCGTACGTGGGCGGGGTGCTGCTGCGCGCCGCGGTGGGCGGAAACCCGGTTCGTCGCGCCATCGCCCGTGGCGCCGTCGAGGGGCTGCGTACCTCGTGAAGGTGTTGTTCGTCTGCACCACGGGTGGCTCGGGGCGGCGGCAGCTCGGTGGTGCCGAACGCATCCTGACGGAGATCATCCCGGCGCACGCCCGAAGCGGCCTGGACGTCATCGCCGCCACCTCGGACGACGAGGTGGGCCACGCGCTGCGCGAGGCCGGGGTGCCGTGGATCGGGCTCAGCGCGACCAGCCGGATCGATCTCGCCTACGCTCGGGAGATCCGTCGCCTGGTCAACGAGGTGCAGCCGGACGTGGTCTGCGCCCACCTGCTGTCCGCTGCCATGCACTCCCGGGCGGCGCTGAGCATGGGCGGCAGGCGGACCCCGCTCGTCGTCACCCTGCACAACAGCCTCTGGCAGTACCGGGACACCGCCGGCTCGTTCCAGCAGAAGGCGCTCATCCAGTCCAACATCACGCTGGACCTGGCCATGCGTCGGGTACGTCCACACGCGACGGTGGCGGTGTCCGAGTTCGAGGCCGCCGAGCTGCGTGAGCGGGGCGGGGTCAAGAACATCCACCTGATCCCGAACCCGCTGCCCGTCACCTGGCCGAGCCCGAAGCCCGCCCACACGGCGGAGCCGGGTCGACGGCCGGTGGTGGGCTATCTCGGCCGGTTGGAGAAGGAGAAGGGGGCTGATCTCCTGCCCGAGATCGCCTCCCTCCTCCCGGAACTGGACTTCAAGGTCGCCGGGGCGGGCTCGATGGCGATCGCTGCCCGGCCCAACCTCGAACTCGTCGGCCGGGTCACGGCCGCTGATTTCCTCCAGGAGATCGACTGCCTCGTGGTGCCGTCCCGGGTCGAGTCGTTCGGGCTCAGCGCACTGGAGGCGCTGTCCCTCGGCGTACCGGTGGTGCACACCGGGGCCGGTGGCCTGGCCGAGGTGACCCGGCACGCGACGGGCACCCTGGCGTTCCAGGCGGACCTCGCGCCCGCCGCGCTCGCCGGCGCGATCCGGGAGGCGGTCGGCCACCGGGCCGTCGACGAGGGGCAGCGGGTGGCCGAGTGGTACGCCCAGGAGTACGCCTTCGACAGGTGTGTACAGCGGTGGCAGAGCCTGTACAGGTCCCTCCTGTGACGAGCACGCCGTCGTCCCGTGATCCGCAGACAGTGAGGGAGGTGTCCGAATGGCAGAGACGTTGACGATCGTCACGGTCCTCTACCGGTCCAGCGACATGCTCGCCGAGACGCTCCCGACCTGGGTACGCGCCGCCGACGGGCTACCGGTGACGTTCATCTTCGCCGACAACTGGCCGGAGGACGAGTGCGCGAAGGTCATCGCTGATGGCCTGGACGACGAGCGGTACGAGTACCTGCCCGACTCGTCGAACCCGGGGTTCGCGGCGGGCTGCAACCGGGCTGTCGCCGCGGTGCGGACGAGCCACGTGCTGCTGCTGAACCCGGACGTCTGGTTGCCGGAGGACGCCCTGACCCGGTTGTTCGAGGCCATCGCGGCGGACCCGGAGAGCCCGATCGCTGTGGGTCTGGCCATGCACGGTGGCGAGTACGTCGGCATCGACCTGCATCCGGTCTCACTGTTCATCGACCGGGCGGCGACGGTCCCGCGCGGGCCACTGGGCCCGTCCGGTGGCGCGGCCGTCTTCCCCACCGCGCTCTTCCACCGCTTCGGTGGGTTCTACGAGCACCTGTTCGCCTGGGGTGAGGACGCCGACCTCGCCTTCCGCATGTACGCCGAGGGCCTGCGGACCCGGCGGTTGGATTTCATGCTGCCGCACGCCGGTGGCCACAGCGTCGAGGGCGACAACAAGCTCCAGGGGTTCCGGGCGTTCCTCCTGGCCCGCAACCGGCTCCTGGTCGCCGCGCGGACCTTCACCTGGCCGCTGATGCTCGTCGCGATCCCGATTCTCGCGCTGGCACATCTGGCGCTGGCCGCCCGGCGCGCCCGTCAGGGCCTGCTCCGGCCCTTCCTGCGTGGGGTGGGACGTGGCCTGCTGGAGGGGCCCGCCGCCCGCCGGCAGTGGAAGGGCAGGCGGTTCGGTTTTGCATCCCTGGTCAGCTATCTGAGAGTGCGGAGCGCGTGATGGCAGGAACCCCGTGGAGTGTCGTGACGGTCACCTACAACTCCGCGGACACGCTCCGGCGGTGCTGGGGCGGCGCCAAGCCCTACGAGTGGATCGTCGTGGACAACAACTCCGCAGACGATTCCGCCGCCGTGGCCGAGGAGTTGGGCGCCCGGGTGATCCGGCTGCCGGAGAACGTCGGCTTCGCCAAGGCCAACAACGTCGGCGTACGCCAGGCGGGTGAGTACGTCCTGTTCGCCAACCCCGACCTGGAGGTCCAGCCGGCCGGGCTCGCCGCGATGCAACGTCACCTGGACGTGCACGGCGGCCTTGTCGCTCCCCAACTGCTCGCGACCGACGGCACCCCCCAGCCCAACGGCCGTGGCTTCCCCTACGCCACTGCCAAGTTGGGCAACCGGAAGATCTGGCCGCTGTCGCGGATGCACGCGAACTACCGGGTGGTGGCGAACCCCGGCGAGGCTGTCTACGTGGCCTGGGCGATGGGCGCGGCGGTCGCGGCCCGCACCGCGGACTTCGTCGCGATGGGCGGATGGAACGAGCGGTTCTTCCTCTACTACGAGGACCACGAGCTGGGGCTGCGGGCATGGCGGCACGACATGCCCGTGGTACTGCTCGGCGACGTGCGGTGGACCCACCACTGGGCCCGTGCGACGAACTCGTTCCAGTGGTCGCGGGCGCACACCCTGGAGTTGCAGAGCGCCCGGACCTTCTTCGGCCTGTTCCCCGAGTTCGTGGTCGGGCTGCCGACGGCCGCCCGGCGCAACCCGCAGGCGGCGCGCCTGATCGGCTCGTCGGTGCCGGCGCAGCGTGGTGCGGACGAGCCCCTGCCCACGTCGGTCCGGCAGACCGGGGCCAGCTGAATCCACCGCTGCCGGCGCGCCGGGCCGTGACTGGCCCGGCGCGCCGGGCCGTTCCGTACTCGTGATGGGAACCGACGTGGTCGTACAACTGGAACGCGGGGACGTGAGTCGTCCGACCACGTCGGCGACGCCGAGCGGACGCCGTCCCAGCCCCGCGGACTGGATCGCCGTCGGCGTGCTGCTGGCCCTCTTTGCGGTGGTCCACGACGTCAAGACGATGCTCACGGCCGGGTACTGGCTCGACGAGGCCTGGGTGGCGCTGTCGGTGCGGCTGCCGCTGAGCGAACTTCCGGCGGCGACGTCGTCCACCCCGCTCGGGTGGAGCTTCCTGCTGCGACTGGTGCCGGACACCGACTACCTACGCGTGGTGCCGCTGGCGTTCCACGGGCTCACCGTCGTCGCCGCGTACGCGCTCGGACGGTTGCTGCGGTGGCCGACGCGGTGGCTCGGGGTCGTCGCGGGCCTCGCCTGCGCCACGGCGGTCCTGCTCCTGCCGGCCCAGCAGATCCGTCATGACCTCAAGCAGTACACCGCCGACGCCGCGATCACCGTGGTGCTTGTCGCGCTGAGCGCCTGGACGGAGCAGACCTGGTCGCGGCGGCGACTCGGCGTGCTCGCCGCCGTGGCCGCCGCCGGCATCGTGTTCAGCCACGTGACAGCGATCGCCACCCCGTGCGTGTTCGGTGGGTTGCTGCTGGTGACCGCGCTGCGGCGGCAGTGGGCGCGGCTGCGGGATGTGGCGGTGGCGGCGTTCGGCGCGATGACCGTCATCGTCGTCTTCTACTTCGGCGTCTCGGCGCGTGGCAACAACGACAAGATGCGGGAGTACTGGGCCGACAGCTTCCCCAGCCTGACCGAGCTGCCCGGCTACCTCAGTCGGCAGGTCCACGCCCTGGCACCGATGCTGGGCGCGCCCGCTGTGGTGATCGGCGGGCTGTTCCTGGCCGGTGTCATCACCCTCGCCTGGCGGGCTCGCCCCGCTGCGGCTATCGCGATGCTCCTGCTGCCGCTGGGGGTGACGACGCTGGGGGTCGCCCGGTTCTATCCACTGCTGGAGCTGCGTACCTCGCACTTCCTGCTCGTCATGGCGGCTGCCGTCGCGGGTGTCGGGGTCGCGGGACTGGCCTACGGAGGCGCCACGCTCGCCCGTCGCGGGGTGCCCCGTCTACCGGCCACGGCGCTGACCGCGGCGGCCTGCGCGGCGCTGCTCGCGTTGTACGGACTCCACAACGGCCGCTGGTACCGGTTCGACGGCGACGAACCGGGGCTCTACTACACGGCCATCGCGGTGACCGACATCCGATCGGCGACCCAGTACGTGGCGACCCACCGGTCCGCCAACGACGTCATCGTCATGAACGAGCTGGCGTGGTACGGCTTCGCGTTCTACTCGCCGCAGGACCAGATCGAGTTGGTGACACCGCACACCAACACCGTCGGCTGGTGGATCCGGATGCCCACCCGCTCGGACGTCATCGTGACCATCGACCACGAGGCCGCGGCCCTGCACGCCAGCCTCGATCAGGCGCTCACGCTGGCGGATCAGCGCGGCGGCGGGCGCGTGTGGCTGATCCGCTCCCACGCGATGGGGGAGGCTGAGGCCTGGCAGCAGGTGCTCGCCGACTACCGGGTCGAGCAGGCGAGTGGTGGAGTCGAACCGGTCGTGCTGATCAGCCGGGGATGACCGCCCCCGCCCGTCGCGGGGGTCGACGTACAGCCAAGCGGGGTTCCCTTGGCTCGCCATCCGCTGTGGCTGCCCGCCAGCTCGATGTGCTGGTGAGCGGTATACCTCAGAGGTATGAATATGACTCTGAGGTATACCGCTCACTACCGCATCCGCCCCCACCGAGGTGACCGACGGTCACCGCCAGCCGCCAGCCACAGCAGAT
>NZ_JBEXHQ010000095.1:0-7070 GCF_040607915.1 Micromonospora sp. NPDC005215
TCACCCGCAGCGCGTCGAGCACCTCCAGCCCGGCGGTGGTCAGTGCGGCGCGCACCGCGTCCACGGCCGGCGTCACCCGATCGGGTGGCCCGTAATCTGTCCCATGCGGCTGGAGAACGTCTGGTTGCGGTACCACCGGCGCGGGCCGTGGGTGCTGCGCGGCGTGGACGTGCGGATCGGTCCGGGCGAGCTGGCTGTCGTTCTGGGTCGCAACGGGGTCGGCAAGTCGACGGTGCTCCAGGTGGCCGCAGGGGTGCTCCGGCCAGGCCGGGGCCGGGTCACCGACCGGCCGGCACGGGTGGGCTGGGTGCCGGAGCGTTTCCCGGCCGACCAGCCCTTCACCGTCACCCGCTATCTGACGTCGATGGCCCGGGTGGCGGGGCTGGGCAGTGCCGCGGCCGACGAGGCGGTCGCCTCCTGGACCGACCGGCTCGGGTTGGCCGCCTTCCGCTCGGTCCGGCTGCCGGAGCTGTCCAAGGGCACCGCCCAGAAGGTGGGCCTCGCCCAGGCGATGCTGCGCACGCCGGGCCTGCTGGTGCTCGACGAGCCGTGGGAGGGGCTGGACGCCACCACCCGCGAGCTTGTTCCCGAGCTGATCGCCGAGGTGCTCGCCGCCGATGGTGCGGTACTGGTCAGCGACCACCGCGGGGAGACGGTCCGGCTGCCGACCGCGCGCCGCTGGCTGGTGGCCGACGGGTCACTGACCGAGGAGACGCCGTCGGCGGACGAGACGTTCGCGGTGGTCGAGGTCGCGGTCCCGACCGCGCGGGTCGCCGGCACCGTCGCCCGGTTGCGCGCCGAGGGCCACCACATTCTTCGGGTACGCGCCGACGCCTCCACCACCGCACCGCAGGCTCGCCCCGCATCGACCTCCCCGGCCCGGCCGGACGGTGGACGAGCACCCGGACAGCCCGAGGTCGCCGAGGGCACCCCCGCGGTCGAGCAGGCAGCCGAGGAGGCCCGGTGAGCGCCCTGGTGCGGATGCGGCTGGCCGGTCTCCTGCGGACCGGTCGGGCGCTGGCACCGCTGCTCGCCGGCCTCGTCGTGCTCGGCACGCTCTACGGCGGTGGCCGATCCCAGCCGGCCGAGGCGTACGGCGTCTCGGCCGTGGTGCTCTTCCCGGTGCTCGCCTGGCAGACCAAGATCCTGCTCGACGTCGAGCCGGACGTGCAGCGTCGGCTGGCCCAGGTGACCGTCGGGGCGGCCCGCGAGCGGCTTGCCGGGCTCCTCGCCGCGGTCGTGGCGGCGTTGGCGACGGTGGCTGTCGCGCTGCTCTTTCCGTGGCTGGTCGGCGGGGTCACCGGTCCGGTGGAGCCGGGGGACCGGTCGATCGTGGTCGGGCTCGCGCTGGGGTTGTGGGCGCACCTGCTCGCCGTACCCGCCGCGGTTGCCCTCGGTGCGTTGGCCAGCCGGGCGGCGGTGGGCGGTGCCGCGTACGGCGTCGCGGTGCTGGCCCTCGGCGGTGTCGGCGCGGTGGTGCTCGGCCTGAGCGGTTCGGTGGCGCCCTGGCTGGCGCCGCCGATCATGGCCGCCGCCCGCACCACCGGAGGCGACGCGGCCGCGCTCACCCTGCTGGGGCTGACCGGGTGGGCGCTGGCCTGGAGCACCGCGGTCGTCGGTGGCTACCTGTGGCGGCGGCGGGCCCAGGGCTGAGCGGCCCCGGCGTCGGTGGCGTGGCTCACCAGGTGCGATTTGGCGCTGGTGGCCGGGGGCGCGTACTGTTCAAGCCGTCATCCGTGTTCTCATGGATGAGGAACCACCCAGAGACCGCTGGTCACCGTGCTCCGGCACGGTCGAAGGTCCCGCGACAACGGGCGACCCGCGTAGGGCGGCAAGCGTAACTCGGCAGTGAACATGGTCCGCCGACTGTGTTGATCCGCCGGCCCTCGCCCCGTGCGCCCTGCGCCGGGGCTTTTTCGTTGTCGTGCTGCCTCCGCCCCCGTTCCGGCTTCGGCTGTGACGGGGACCAGCCTCGAGTAACGAGAGAGGAGGGACATGGCGGACAAGCCAATCCGGGCCGACAAGGCCACGGCCGTCGCTGAGCTGACCGAGAACTTCCGCAGCGCAGGCGCCACCGTGCTGACCGAGTACCGCGGTCTGACGGTTTCCCAGCTCACCCAGCTTCGGCGCTCGCTGGGCGCCGAGACCAGCTACACGGTCGCGAAGAACACGCTGGCGAAGCGTGCTGCGACGGACGCGGGCATCACCGGCCTCGACGAGCTGTTCACCGGTCCTACCGCGCTGACTTTCGTTTCGGGCGACGTCGTCGAGGCGGCGAAGGGTCTTCGCGACTTCGCGAAGGCCAACCCGAAGCTCGTCATCAAGGGCGGTGTCTTCGAGGGCAGGGCCATTTCCGCGGCCGAGGTCACGAAGCTCGCCGACCTGGAGTCCCGCGAGGTGCTGCTGGCCAAGCTGGCCGGCGCGATGAAGGGCAACCTGAGCAAGGCCGCGGCCCTGTTCCAGGCCCCGCTGTCGAAGACCGCCCGTCTGGCGGCCGCACTGCAGGACAAGCGCGAGAAGGAGGGCGCCGAGGCGGCCTGAGGCCCCCACGGCGCACCAGTTCTTACTTAACAGAATCAGGAAAGGACGCCAGATATGGCGAAGCTCAGCACCGACGAGCTGCTCGACGCGTTCAAGGAAATGACGCTGATCGAGCTCTCTGAGTTCGTGAAGCAGTTCGAGACGACCTTCGAGGTCACCGCCGCGGCTCCGGTCGCCATCGCGGGCCCGGGTGGCGGTGGCGGCGCTGCTGCCGAGGCCGAGCCGGAGCAGGACGAGTTCGACGTCATCCTCGAGGCTGACGGCGGCAAGAAGATCCAGGTCATCAAGGTCGTGCGTGAGCTGACCGGCCTGGGCCTCAAGGAGGCCAAGGACGCGGTCGAGGCCGCGCCGAAGGCCATCCTGGAGAAGGTCAACAAGGAGACCGCCGAGAAGGCGAAGACCAAGCTCGAGGGTGAAGGCGCCAAGGTCACCCTCAAGTGACCTGAGCTCCACCTGCGCGTACCTGGCTCGTGAGCCGGGACACGATCGCGTCGCGGCGGGCGGTGATCCGACACGGATCACCGCCCGTCGTGTTTGTGGTTCCGCAGCCGACCTGCCCCTGAGCTGGGCGCCGACGGTCGCGGCGGTCGGTCCGAACGCGCGTGGCGGGTCGCCCTGCGGTGGGAAAGAAGGGCCGACCCGGATACCGGCCCTTGACGCGGCCCCGGGCTGCCAGGCACGCTGACACCAGCAAGACACCGCGCTTGCGACGGCCACGACGTGGGTATGACAGCGGCGGCACCATCTGCCGCGTCAACCTGAGCGGCCCAGTGGGGATGTTGCGTTCCGAGCGGCCCGGCAGACCCCGGTTCACGGGGGCCGAGGCACGTTCCGCAAACGACCTGCGGGGTGGGCTGGACAGCGGTTAGCCTCTCGGCTACACTGCTAGTTTGCGCTGCCTTCCGACTTGACCCCTGCTCGGAAATGTCCGTTTACGGATATTTCTGGTGGGGTCATTGGAGTGCACGCGTACCAGCCGTTCTGCAGCACCGGTCCTCGGAAGGACGCATCTTGGCAGCTTCCCGCCCTGCGAAGACCAGTCGTACGTCGAGCGCATTCGCTCCCCGCCGAGTTTCATTCGGCAGGATCACCGAACACCTCGAGGTCCCCAACCTCCTTGCCATCCAGAACGAGTCCTTCGACTGGCTCGTGGGCAACGAGGCTTGGCAGGGCCGGTCGGCGGACGACCCGCACGCACGCTCGGGTCTCGCGGAGATCCTTGAAGAGATCAGTCCCATTGAGGACTTCTCCGGCACCATGTCACTCTCCTTCTCAGCGCCGCGCTTCGACGAGGTCAAGGCCTCGATCGAGGAGTGCAAGGAGAAGGACCTGACCTACTGCGCTCCGCTCTTCGTGACCGCGGAGTTCACCAACAACACCACTGGCGAGATCAAGAGCCAGACGGTGTTCATGGGTGACTTCCCGATGATGACGCCCAAGGGCACCTTCGTCATCAACGGCACCGAGCGCGTCGTGGTCAGCCAGCTCGTCCGGTCTCCGGGCGTGTACTTCTCCAAGGAGCCGGACAAGACCTCCGACCGCGACCTCTCCAGCGTCAAGGTCATCCCGAGTCGGGGTGCCTGGCTGGAGTTTGACATCGACAAGCGCGACACGGTCGGCGTACGCATCGACCGCAAGCGTCGGCAGGCCGTCACGGTCCTGCTCAAGGCCATCGGTTGGTCGGCCGAGCGGATCCGTGAGCGGTTCGGCTGGTCCGAGCTGCTGATGACCACGCTCGAGAAGGACCACATCGCCGGCGCCGACGAGGCCCTGCTAGACATCTACCGCAAGCTGCGCCCTGGCGAGCCGCCGACCCGCGAGAACGCCCAGACCCTGCTCGACAACCTCTTCTTCAACCCGAAGAGGTACGACGTCGCCAAGGTCGGGCGCTACAAGTTCAACAAGAAGCTCGAAGTTGGCGTGCCGATCACCACCGGCACGCTGACCGAGGACGACATCGTCGCCACCGTGGAATACCTGTGCCGGCTGCACGCCGGTGAGGACGGCTACGAGGCCGACGACATCGACCACTTCGGCAACCGGCGCCTGCGTACCGTGGGTGAGCTGATCCAGAACCAGGTCCGGGTCGGCCTGTCCCGGATGGAGCGGGTCGTCCGCGAGCGGATGACCACGCAGGACGTCGAGGCGATCACCCCGCAGACCCTGATCAACATCCGCCCGGTGGTGGCGGCGATCAAGGAGTTCTTCGGGACGTCGCAGCTGTCCCAGTTCATGGACCAGACCAACCCGCTGGCGGGTCTCACCCACCGGCGCCGGCTGAGCGCGCTCGGCCCGGGTGGTCTGTCCCGGGAGCGGGCCGGCTTCGAGGTCCGCGACGTGCACCCGTCCCACTACGGCCGGATGTGCCCGATCGAGACGCCGGAAGGCCCGAACATCGGCCTGATCGGCGCGCTGTCCACCTTCGCCCGGGTCAACCCGTTCGGCTTCATCGAGACGCCGTACCGGAAGGTCGTCGAGGGTCGGGTCACCGACCAGATCGACTACCTGACCGCGGACGAGGAGGACCGTTTCGTCAAGGCCCAGGCCAACGCGCGGCTGAAGGCGGACGGCACGTTCGCCGAGGAGCGGGTGCTGTGCCGTCGTAAGGGCGGCGAGACCGAGGACGTCGTCCCCGGTGCCGTCGACTACATGGACGTCTCGCCCCGGCAGATGACCTCGGTCGCGACCGCCATGATCCCGTTCCTCGAGCACGACGACGCCAACCGGGCACTGATGGGCGCGAACATGCAGCGCCAGGCGGTGCCGCTGGTCAAGGCCGAGGCGCCGCTGGTGGGCACGGGCATGGAATACCGGGCCGCGGTCGACGCTGGCGACGTGGTGGTCGCCGAGGTCGGCGGTGTGATCGAGGATCTCTGCGCCGACTACGTCACCATCCACCAGGACGACGGCCACCGCCGGACGTACCTGCTGCACAAGTTCCGCCGCTCCAACGCCGGCTCCTGCGTCAACCAGAAGCCGGTGGTCTTCGAGGGCGACCGCGTCGAGGCCGGTCAGGTCATCGCCGACGGGCCGTGCACCGACGAGGGCGAGATGGCACTCGGACGCAACCTGCTGGTGGCGTTCATGTGCTGGGAGGGTCACAACTACGAGGACGCGATCATCCTGTCGCAGCGCCTCGTGCAGCAGGACGTGCTCACCTCGATCCACATCGAGGAGCACGAGGTCGACGCTCGGGACACCAAGCTCGGCCCGGAGGAGATCACCCGCGACATCCCGAACGTCAGCGAGGAAATGCTCGCCGACCTCGACGAGCGCGGCATCATCCGGATCGGCGCCGAGGTCGTCCCCGGTGACATCCTGGTCGGCAAGGTCACGCCCAAGGGCGAGACCGAGCTGACCCCGGAGGAGCGCCTGCTCCGCGCGATCTTCGGTGAGAAGGCGCGTGAGGTTCGGGACACCTCGCTGAAGGTGCCGCACGGCGAGACCGGCACGGTCATCGGTGTGCGCACGTTCTCCCGCGAGGACGGCGACGAGCTGCCGCCGGGTGTCAACGAACTGGTCCGGGTCTACGTCGCCCAGAAGCGCAAGATCCAGGACGGCGACAAGCTCGCCGGCCGGCACGGCAACAAGGGTGTCATCTCGAAGATCCTGCCGATCGAGGACATGCCGTTCCTGGAGGACGGCACCCCGGTCGACATCGTGCTCAACCCGCTCGGTGTGCCGAGCCGGATGAACATCGGCCAGGTGCTGGAGACCCACCTCGGTTGGGTCGCCAAGACCGGTTGGAAGGTCGAGGGTGACGACACCGACTGGAAGCGCCAGCTCCGCTCGATCGACGCGCACGAGTCCGAGGGGGACACCAACGTGGCCACCCCGGTCTTCGACGGTGCCCGCGAGGAGGAGATCTCCGGTCTGCTCGAGTCGACCCTGCCCAACCGGGACGGCAAGCAGCTGATCGGCCGTACCGGCAAGGCGCAGCTGTTCGACGGTCGTTCCGGCGAGCCGCTGCCGGACCCGATCGCGGTCGGCTACGTCTACATCCTGAAGCTCAACCACCTGGTCGACGACAAGATCCACGCTCGTTCGACCGGTCCGTACTCGATGATCACGCAGCAGCCGCTGGGTGGTAAGGCGCAGTTCGGTGGTCAGCGTTTCGGTGAGATGGAGTGCTGGGCGATGCAGGCGTACGGCGCCGCGTACGCCCTGCAGGAGCTGCTCACGATCAAGTCCGACGACGTGCTCGGCCGGGTGAAGGTCTACGAGGCCATCGTCAAGGGCGAGAACATCCCGGAGCCGGGCATCCCGGAGTCGTTCAAGGTGCTGCTCAAGGAGCTGCAGTCGCTGTGCCTCAACGTTGAGGTGCTGTCCAGCGACGGTGTGGCCCTGGAAATGCGCGAGACCGACGACGAGGTGTTCCGGGCCGCTGAGGAGCTGGGCATCGACCTGTCCCGGCGCGAGCCGAGCTCGGTCGAAGAGGTCTGAGGTGAGCGGTCGGGGGGGGGGGGGGGGGGGCGCCCCCCCCCCCCCCCCCGAAGAGTAAACAAGCAAGACCAAGAGGAGGCTAGAGG
>NZ_JBEXHQ010000096.1:0-7012 GCF_040607915.1 Micromonospora sp. NPDC005215
GGCAGCCACTGCGGCTGCCCGCCATGTGCTGTGGGCGGTATACCTCAGAGGTATGAATATGACTCTGAGGTATACCGCTCACTACCGCATCCGCCCTCACCGAGGTGACCGAGGGTCACCGCCTGCCGCCGGCCACAGCCCGCGCCAGGGTTAGGAATTACTCGTCTCGGCCTGGTCGGGCGCCTCGTCGGCCAGGTGCCAGACCTCGCGCATCGGGGCCCACCAGTCCCCCGAGCCGGGCTCGGCGATCGACTCCTGACACGGGTCGGTCAGCTTCCACCACTCCTGCGTCTGCGGGTCCGCGCCGATCAGCCGCAGGTCGGCCTCGTAGTCGTCGCCGACGTACTCGTAGTAGCCGAAGAGCAGGTCGTCGTGCAGGAAGATGGTGTAGTTGCGGAAATTCGCCTCGCGCAGCGTCTTCTCGACGCTCGGCCAGACGACGGCGTGCAACCGCAGGTAGGTTTCCCGCTGCTCCGGGCGGAGTCGGATCACGCAGCCATGACGTTTCACGTCGTGCCCTTTCGTGTGAGCTGGTTCAGGGGTGCCGAAGGCACCTGACCGTAGCGGGTGGAGGGTGCCGGGCAGGGGGCCAGCCGGCCGTCGATGTCGACCGTTTTGCCAGGACTACGCACAGTGGCCTTGGGTCTACCCTCGGATAATGGAGGGCCGCGTGCTGGTGGTCGAGGACGACGCCTCGATCCGGGAGGTCACCGCCCTCGGTCTGCGCCGCGCCGGCTTCCGGGTCGACACCGCCGTCGACGGGCGGCACGCCCTCGCGGCGTGGCGAGCCCACCCGGTCGACGTGATCGTGCTCGACGTCATGCTGCCCGGCCTGGACGGCCTGGAGGTCTGTCGCGAGATCCGGCGCACCAGCCAGGTGCCGATCCTGATGCTGACCGCGCGCACCGACACGATCGACGTGGTGGTCGGGTTGGAGTGCGGCGCGGACGACTACCTGCGTAAGCCCTTCGACCTGCCCGAGTTGGTGGCCCGGGTCCGCTCGGTGCTGCGCCGGGTGAGCGCGCCGGTCGCGTCGAGCGTCATCGAGGTCGGCGGCCTGGTCATCGACCCGGGCGGCTTCGTGGTCCGGCGGCACGGCCGGGAGGTGGCGCTGACCGCCACCGAGTTCCGCCTGTTGCTGGAACTGGCCCGCCGACCCGGTCAGGTCTTCACCCGGGAGCTGCTGCTGGACCTGGTCTGGAACCACGGCTTCCTCGGCGACTCCCGACTTGTCGACGTGGCGGTGCAGCGGCTGCGCGCCAAGATCGAGGACGATCCCGCGCAGCCACGGCTGGTCCGTACCGTGCGCGGCGCCGGCTACAAGTTGTCCACGGGCTGACGGGAGAGTCTGCGATGGCCGGACACGCGGTGACTCCGGGCCGCCTGCGGCGCCGGCTGACCATCGCGTTCGTCCTGGTCGCCGGGGTCTCGGCGGGACTACTCGCCGGCGGGACCGGGCTACTGCTACGACAGAGCTGGTGGGACGCGTCGCTGCACGAGGCGGCCGCCGACGCCCGCTACCAGCTCGTCCTCGCCGGGCAGTTCGTCCCGCTGACCGAGCAACGCAGCACGGAGCTGCTCACCAGTTTCGAGGCCAGCGGTCGGCACGTTGTGCTCGTCGACGGCCCGAGCCGCCCCTCGCACCCCGCGTACGCCCCAGTGCTGGGCACCCGGTTGCGGGCCACCGTCGCGGGCGGGCAACTCGGCTACCAGCGCAGCGCGCCGGCGGAACGCCCTCGGCTGCTGGTGGTCGGCGGCCGGGTTCCCGGCTCGACCGCCGAGCTGTACGTGCTCACCGTGGAGGACGACGTCGCCACCGACCTGGGCCAGCTGCGCACCGCGCTGCTGGCTGGCTGGGTCCTCGTGGTGCTGCTCGCGGCCGGGGTTGGTCACGCGCTGGCCCGGCGCACGTTGGAGCCGGTGGGCCGAGCCAGTCGGGCCGCTCAGGCGCTCACCGAGGGTCTGCTCGCCACCCGCCTGCCGGTCCGCGGGCGCGACGAGTTCAGCGCCTGGGCCGCGTCGTTCAACGAGATGGCCGAGGCGCTGGAGTCGAAGATCGTCGCGCTGTCGGCCGCGCAGGCCCGCGAGCGGCGGTTCACCGCCGACGTCGCGCACGAGCTGCGTACCCCGGTGACCGCGCTGGTGGCCGCGGCGTCGCTGCTGCGCGAGCACCTCGACCAGGTGCCCGACGAGGCCCGGCCAGCCGCCCGGTTGCTGGTCGGCGACGTGGTCCGGCTGCGCCGGCTGGTCGAGGACCTGATGGAGATCTCCCAGCTGGACGCCGGGCGGGAGCGGTTGGCCCTGCGGCCCGTCGACGCGTTGGCGCTGCTGCGCGGAATCGTCGCCACCCGTGGCTGGTCGGATCGGGTGCTTGTCGACGGAGACCCGGTCCCGCTGCACACCGACCCACGTCGGCTGGAGCGCGTGCTGGCCAACCTGGTCAGCAATGCGATCGAGCACGGCGGCGGAGAGATCCGGGCCGCCGTGACCGGTTCCGGCCCGCTTGTCGTCTTCGAGGTCAGCGACCAGGGGCCGGGCATCCCGGCGGAGCACCTGTCCCGCGTGTTCGACCGATTCCACAAGGTCGACCCGTCCCGTTCCGCACCGGGTAGTGGCCTCGGGCTGGCCATCGCGTGGGAGCACACGGCGCTGCTCCGCGGGGTGCTGAGCGTGCGCAGCGGACCTGACTCCGGCACCTGTTTCCGCTTGGAGCTGCCGACCTCCGCTCGGGTCGAGCCGCAGCGCGACGACGGCGCGCAGCGGCACACCGGGGCCGCGACGGCGGCGGACGGTGCGAGATGAGCCGGCACGGTGTCGCCGGGGCGATCGCGCCGGTGCTCGCCGCCGCGTTGCTGCTCAGCGGTTGCGGCGCCCCGCGCTCGGGTGTGCTCGGTCCGGCGCCCACCGCCGCACCGTCGAGCGCTACGGCGTCGAGCGGCGCACCGTCGAGTGCCGCACCGACCGAACGCCCGGCTCCGGATCCGCCGTCGGAGCCACCACCGGCAGCCACGGCACCCCCGCCCGCGTCGGCCAGCACCACCACCCGGGACACCGTGACGGTCGAGCTGTGGTTCGTCCGCGCCGAGCAACTCGTACCGACCAGGCGGACCCGGCCGGCCACCGTGGCGACATCCCGGCTGGCGCTCACCGAACTGGCCGCCGGACCCACGCGGGCGGAGTCCGCCACCGGGCTGCGGACCCTCGTCCCGGCCGGTCTCGAGGTCACCCGGATCACCGACGGCATGGCGACGCTGCGGGTCCCGTCCGCCGACGACCGGGCGCAGCGACGGCTGCGCGAGGCGCAGGTGGTCTGGACGCTCACCCAGTTCCCCACCGTGCGGCAGGTCCGCGTCGACGGCGCCGCACCTGTCGACCGGACGGACTACGCGGACCTGCTGCCGCCGATAGTGGTCAGCGGCCCGGCCCCGGGTGACCGCGTCTCCGCCCCGCTCGTCGTCACCGGCACCGCCGACGTGTTCGAGGCCACGGTGAGCGTCCGCGTGCTGGACGCCGCCGGCCGGGAGGTGGCCGCCGGGTTCGGCACGGCCAGTTGCGGCAGCGGCTGCCGGGGCGGGTACCGGGTGGTGGTCGGCTGGCGCACGGTCCGGGAGCAGAAGGGCACTGTCGAGGTGTACGAGGTGTCCGCCCGCGACGGCACCCGGATCAACACGATGGCCGTGCCGGTGGTCCTCGCCCCCGTCGGCTGACCACCGGGTTCACCCGCCGGACCCCTGGTGGAAACGCGTCCGTTTCGCTAGCTCAGTGCGACGCAACTCACGAAACCCTGCACCTTCACCATTTCGGAACTAGTGTCAGTACGACATCGTTTCGCGGGGGGTACGGGGATGCTTGGTGGTCAGCAGGTGGGAGCGGGTGCCGGGGTCCCGGCGGCCCGGGTCCCCCGGTGCACCGTCAGCGACCTCTTCGCCGTGGTCATCGACCTGCTGCGCGAGGTCGGGTTCGACCGGATGACCATCGACGGCGTCGCCGCCCGTGCCCACGTCAGCAAGGCCACCATCTACCGACGCTGGGACGGCAAGGCCGAACTCGTCGTCGCCGCCCTGCGCGACCGGCACGTGGGTGTGCACAACCCGCCCGACACCGGCAGCCTGCGCGGCGACCTGATCGAGCTGCTGCGCGCCACGGCCGCGATCTGCGTGGCCGACTGCGACCTGATGCAGGCGCTGACCTTCGCCATGCGGACCAACCCCGAGCTGGAACGCCTGGTACGCCACCAGGTGCTGCCGGCCGGACGGGTGGCCAGCACCGCCATCCTGGTGCGGGCCGCCGCCCGCGGGGAGATCCCGCCGGAGGCCGGCGAACGGGAGTTGTTCCACGATCTCGCGCCCGCGCTCACCATGTCCCGCCTCGTCGCGCACGGTCTACCCGCCGACGACGCGTTCCTCACCCAGGTCGTCGACCAGGTGCTGATCCCGGTACTCCGCTACCAGCCCGACCGCCCGTCCCAGGCCTGACCCACCGACATCCGCAACACGGAAGGCTTCACCATGCCCGGAACCACCTCGACCGCACCCGGCGCACCCGGCGCCGGGGCGTCGACAAGGGCGCCGCACCCGCGGCGCTGGATCGCCCTGGCGGTCATCGCGGTCTCGCAGCTGATGGTCGTCCTGGACGCCACAATCGTGAACATCGCACTGCCGCAGGCGCAGGCCGACCTGGGCATCACCGACGCGAACCGACAGTGGGTGATCACCGCCTACACGCTGGCCTTCGGCGGGCTGCTGCTGCTCGGCGGCCGGATCGCCGACTACTGGGGCCGCAAGCGCACGTTCATCGTCGGCATGACCGGCTTCGCGCTCGCCTCCGCGCTGGGCGGCCTGGCCACCACCGGCGGGATGCTCTTCGCCGCCCGCGCGTTGCAGGGCGCCTTCGGCGCGCTGCTCGCCCCGGCCGCGCTCGCGCTGCTCACCGTGCTGTTCACCGAGGCCACCGAGCGGGCCAAGGCCTTCGCGGTGTACGGCGCGATCGCCGGCGGCGGGTCGGCGGTCGGTCTGCTGCTCGGCGGGGTGCTCACGGAGTACGCCGACTGGCGCTGGTGCCTGCTTGTCAACATCCCGGTCGCCGCGATCGCGATCGCGTTCGCGCTCCCGCTGGTGCCGGAGAGCCGGGCACACGGCAACACCCGCTACGACGTGCCGGGCGCGATCGTGGTGACCGCCGGCCTGGTCTCCCTGGTGTACGGCTTCACCAAGGCCGCCGAGGACGGCTGGGACGCCACCGCGACGCTCGGTTTCATCGCCGCGGGCGTGGTGCTGCTCGCCGCCTTCGTGGTGATCGAGCTGCGCTCCAGCCACCCGCTGCTGCCGCTGCGGATCGTGCTGGACCGCAACCGGGGTGGGGCGTTCCTCACCTCGACGCTGATCGGCGCCGGCCTGTTCGGGGCGTTCCTCTTCCTGACCTTCTACTTCCAGGTGGTGTTGCAGTACAAGCCCCTGGAGGCGGGTCTCGCCTCGCTGCCGGTCACCGCCGGTGTGCTGATCGCCGCCGGTGGCGCCAGCCAGCTGATGCCGCGACTGGGCGCCAAGCCGCTGATGGTCGCCGGCGCCGTGCTGGCCGCCCTGGGCATGCTGGTGCTGACCCAGATCGACGCGGACACCTCGTTCCTCACCCACCTGCTGCCCGCCCAGGTCATCCTGGGCCTGGGGCTGGGCTTCACCTTCGTCCCGCTGTCCAGCCTCGCCCTGGTCGGGGTGCCGGAGCACGACGCCGGGGCGGCGAGCGCGACGCTCAACGCCACCCAGCAGATCGGTGGCTCGCTGGGCACCGCGCTGCTGAACACCTTCTACACCAGCGCGGTCGCCGCCTACCTGGTCGGCCGTGCCCCGAACCCGGTCACCCAGGTCGACGCCCTGGTGCACGGCTACCGGGTGGCGTTCGCCTGGGGCGCGGCGCTGATCGTGCTCGCCGGCCTGGCCACCCTGGTCCTGGTGCGGGTGCGCAAGGAGGACGTCCCGACCGGCGGCGCCGTGCACATGGGCTGAGCTGACCGACGTGGCCGCCAGCCGGACCGCTCCGACAGTGGGGTGGACCGGTCGGCGGCCACGTCGGGTACCGTCCCGACCATCGTCGAAAATCCGTTTGAGGAGATCCATGTCGACCCCTGCTGACCACGTCATCACGGCTCTGCGCGCGGGCCACGAGGAACTCGCCGCGCTCGTGCGGGACCTCAAGGAAGACGACCTGCTCCGTCCGTCGGGTGCCAGCGAGTGGCAGGTGTCCCAGGTGCTGAGCCACCTGGGCAGCGGCGCCGAGATCGGCCTGGCGACGCTGGAGGCCGCCCGCACCGGCGCGCCCGCCCTGGACGGGGACTTCAACCCCGGCGTCTGGGCGCGCTGGGACGCGATGGCCCCGGCCGAGCACGCCGCCGGTTTCCTCGCCGCCAACGAGCGGCTCGTCGAGGCGTACGAGTCGCTGGACGCCGAGACCCGGGCCTCGCTCCGGATCGACCTCGGCTTCCTGCCGGCGCCGGTCGACGTGGCCACCGCGGGCCGGCTGCGGCTCAACGAGTTCGCCCTGCACCAGTGGGACGTCGAGGTGGCGTTCAACCCGTTCGCGGCGGTGACGCCGGAGGCGGTGCCGCTGCTGCTCGACCTGGTCGGCGGCATGCTGGGCTGGATCAGCCGGCCGCAGGAGCAGGCCGATCGGCAGGCCACGGTGCTGGTTCGGCTGCACGCGCCGGAGCGGACGTTCGGGCTGCGGCTGGGCGAGAAGGTCGAGCTTGTCGACGCGCCGGAGCAGCCCGACGGTGAGCTGGTGGCCCCCGCCGAGGCGTGGCTACGCCTGGCGTTCGGCCGGCTCGGGCCCGCGCACACTCCGGAGGGGGTGCGGGCGACCGGCGCGGTGAGCCTCGACGACCTGCGTCGGGTCTTCGCCGGCTTCTGATCGCCGCCGTGGGGGGGGGGGGGGGGGGGCCCCCCCCCCCCGGGGCCCCAAAGAAAGGAGGAAGGGGGGGTGGGGGGAGAATGTTGTGTTTGAAGTGTATTATAAAGGT
>NZ_JBEXHQ010000097.1:0-6870 GCF_040607915.1 Micromonospora sp. NPDC005215
GGTCACCTCGGCGCCCGGCGCCCAGGTCTCGTAGACCCCCCGTTCGTGGCACTGCGCGCCGGTCGCGACCACCGCGTCCGGGTTCGGGTGGCGCAGCCGCACCCGCAACCAACCGGCCTCCTCCCGCAGCACCAGGCACGGCACGCCCCGCCACTGGGCGAACCGGACCCGGCGGACCACCGCGCTCACCGGGTAACGGGCCGCCCGGGTCATCGCCAGCACCCGGAACCCGCCGGGCAGGTCGGCCACCGCCTCGTACTCGTTGTCGCCGAACCAACCGACCAGTTGGGTGGAGCGCGGCGCGTCGGCGTTCGGCACGTACTCCTGGTCCGGAGGGAGGCCCGGCACCGCGGCCAGCAGGTGCCGCCACTGCGGGCCCACCATCCGCAGCCAACCGCGCTGCTCGGCCTGGAAGGTGTAGAGCACCACCTCCACCCCCTCCGCCGGATAGGCGATCAGGGCGGCGTTCGCCGGCATCGGCAGGTCGGCGAAGTCGCGGGTGATGAACTCCGGGACGAGCTGACCGTTGCTCGGCACGAAGCCCGTGCCCAGCACCGGAGCGCCGAGCCGGTCCCGGGATCCCAGCGCGGTCAGGCCGCGGTGTGCCTCGCCCACCGGCACGTCGTAGTCGCCCGGGTCGGACGCCCGCCAGCGCAACACGTACGCCACCTCCGGACCGTCCCTGCTGACCTCACCGTCGGTACGCAGCACCGTCGTCGTCGCCGGCGTACGCAGGTGCGCCACGTCATGCTCGCGGTAGCAGAAGCCGTGCGGCAACCAGCCCCGGACGTACCCGGCGAGCTGTTGGGCGGAGAGGATCTTCACCATCCGGGTGCCCCGCCGGACCACCGCCGACGCCCGTGCCGCGGCCAGCGTCGGGTCACCCGCCGCGGCCGGCTGCTGGCTGAGCTGGTGCAGGTACGCCCAACCCCGCTCGCGGTGCGCGGGCATCATCAGCGGCGTCTCCGGCTCGTCGGCTGGCTCCGTGCCGCCGTGCACCGCTGTCACCTCGGTGACGTGCACGAACCGGTGCCACGGCAGGGCGCTGCCCGGTCGGGGCGCCCACTCGAAACCGGCCACCTCGTCGGCGCTGAACAGCTCGTACGCGGCGCCGCGGGAAATCTCCTCGGCCGGGTAGACACCCCCGCCGAACGCCACGTGCAGCCCGGTTCGTTCTCCGGCCGCGCCGCTCGCGTGGGGTGTGACGCTCACGCCGCCGCCTCGCTCCGCTCGGCAGCGGCGCGAGGCGCCACGCCGCTGTGCCTCCTGGTTCGCTCGCTGCGCTCGCTCACCCGGCGACGGTAGAGTCGCGCGGCGTAGTCGGGGTGAACGTCGGGTGGCGGGCAGATGGACAGGCCCGGTGTGTGATGCTGTCGCTGATGAGCGAGCCCACTGAATCCCGTCGAGAGCGTGCCGCCCGGCGGGCCGGAGAGTTTCCGCCCGCCCCCGAGCCGCTGCCCCGGCCGGTGCTGGACAGCCACACCCACCTGGACATCACTGTCAGCGAAGCCGGTGTGCCCGGCGGCGGGCCGGCCGACGACCCGGTTGCCGTGGCGGTCGCGTTGGCCACCAGGGTCGGCGTGGACCGGCTGGTCCAGGTGGGGGTCGACGTCACCTCCTCGCGGTGGGGCGCGGACACCGCCGACCGGTATCCCGCAGTGCTGGCCACAGTGGCGCTGCACCCCAACGAGGCGCCCCGGCTGCACAACCTCGACGAGGCGCTGCGGGAGATCGAGTCCCTCGCCGCCCGCGACCGGGTGCGGGGGATCGGCGAGACCGGCATGGACTTCTTCCGGACCGGCGACGAGGGGCGTGCCGCGCAGGAGGCCAGCTTCCGGGCGCACATCGCCATCGCCAAGCGGTACGACAAGGCGCTTGTCATCCACGACCGGGACGCCCACGCCGACGTGTTGCGGATCCTCGACGACGAGGGTGCTCCGGACACGGTGGTGCTGCACTGCTTCTCCGGTGACGCCGAGTTCGCCAGCGAGTGCGTCCGCCGCGGCTACCTGCTCAGCTTCGCCGGCACCGTCACCTTCGGCAGCGCCGCCGCGCTGCGCGAGGCCGCCGCGCTCACTCCGGTGGACCAGCTGCTTGTGGAGACCGACGCCCCGTACCTCACGCCGACGCCGCACCGGGGCCGACCGAACGCCTCGTACCTGATCCCGCTCACCGTCCGCGCGCTCGCCGCGACCACCGGCAGCGACCTGGACGAGCTGTGCGCGGCCATCTCCGCCACCGGCGACCGGGCCTTCGGTCCGTGGTGAGCCCGGCCCGACGGCCGGCCCCGACGCCGCCGTTACGCTGCCAGCCATGACCGGTCTCCTCGGCCCGGCGGAGATCCGGGAACTCGCCGCCCGGCTGGGCGTCGCGCCCACCAAGAAGCTGGGCCAGAACTTCGTGCACGACCCGAACACCGTCCGCCGGATCGTCACCGCCGCCGGGCTGACCCCCGACGACGTGGCCCTGGAGGTCGGCCCCGGGCTCGGTTCGCTGACCCTGGGGCTGCTGCCGGTCGCCGGGCACGTGCACGCCGTGGAGATCGACCCGGTGCTCGCCGGGGCGCTGCCGGAGACCGTCGCCCGGCACGCCGGAGCGGACGCCGGCCGGCTCACCGTGCACCGGGCCGACGCGCTGCGCGTCGACGCCGCCGAGCTGGCCGACCCACCGCCGACCGCGCTGGTGGCGAACCTGCCCTACAACGTGGCGGTGCCGGTGGTGCTGCACCTGCTCGCGGTGCTGCCCACCCTGCGGCACGGCCTGGTCATGGTGCAGAAGGAGGTCGCCGACCGGCTGGTCGCAGGCCCCGGCTCCAAGGTGTACGGCATCCCGTCGGTCAAGCTCGCCTGGTACGCCCAGGCCCGAGGCGCCGGGCGGGTGCCCCCGAACGTGTTCTGGCCGGTGCCCAACGTCGACTCCGGTCTGGTCGCCTTCAGCTGCCACGAACCACCCCGCACCGACGTACCGCGGCAGCAGGTCTTCGCCGTTGTCGACGCGGCGTTCGCGCAGCGCCGCAAGACGCTGCGCGCCGCCCTGGCCGGCTGGGCCGGCGGCCCGGACCGCGCCGCCGCCGCCCTCACCGCGGCCGGCGTCGACCCCGGCGCCCGGGGAGAGTCCCTGACCGTCGAGCAGTTCGCCGCCATCGCCGCGTCGGCTCCGGCCGGTACGCGGGCCGCGAAGTAGGCTGACGCCGTGCCTGCCGAGGACGCCGAGGAGCTGATCGTGGCCATGCCGTTCGACATCCGCCTGCACGTGCGGGACATCACCCTGTGACCGAGGCCTGGCGACCGGACGGCGAGGACGAGCGGCGTGGGGCCATCGGGCCGGTGAAGGTCCGGGTGCCCGCGAAGGTCAATCTGCACCTCGGGGTCGGTCCGCTGCGCCGCGACGGCTACCACGAGCTGAACACCGTCTACCACGCCATCTCGATCTACGACGAGTTGACGGCCCGCCGGGGCGACACGCTCGCCCTGACCATGGAGGGCGAGGGCACCGGCGAGCTGGCGCTGGACGACAGCAACCTGGTGATCCGCGCCGCGCACGCTCTCGCCGGGTACGCCGGGGTGCTGCCGCACGCCCGACTGCACCTGCGCAAGCAGATCCCGCTCGCCGGTGGGCTGGCCGGTGGCAGCGCCGACGCGGCTGCCGCCCTGGTGGCCTGCGACGCGCTCTGGGGCACCGGGCTGTCCCGCGACGAGCTGGCCGGGATCGCCGCCGACCTGGGCTCCGACGTGCCGTTCCTGATCTACGGCGGCACCGCGCTGGGCACCGGCCGGGGCGAGGCGATCAGCCCGGTGCTGGTCCGCCCCACCTCCTGGCACTGGGTGGTGGCGATCGCCGACGTCGGCCTGTCCACCCCGGCCGCGTACCGGGAGTTGGATCGGCTGCGCGAGGCCGGCGCCGCCGGTGCACCGTTGGGCAGCACCGACGGGCTGCTGGGCGCGCTGCGCCAGCGGGACCCCCGGGTGCTGGCCCGGACGCTCGGCAACGACCTCCAGGACGCCGCGCTGGCCATGCGCCCGGCGCTCGCCGACACGCTCAAGGCGGGAGAGGCAGCCGGTGCGCTCACCGGCATCGTCTCCGGTTCCGGGCCAACCTGCGTGTTCCTCGCCGCCGACGCGGCCGACGCGGAGCGGATCGCCGCCGAGCTGACCGCTGCTGGCGTGTGCCGGGAGGCGCGGGTCGCGCACGGTCCGGTCGCCGGCGCCCGCGTCGCCTGACGGCGCGTCCCAGCGGGCCCGCGGGCGCGCGGCGCGGGCAGCGAGGGCGTCCGCGTACCCTTGGGTCAGGCGTCCAGGTGCCCGCCGGCACCCGGACGCCTTGATCATGAAGGGTGGAACGTGGCGAACATCGTCAATCTGGACCGGGTGTCCAAGGGGTACGGCGCGGCAGGGCGGCTGCTCACGGACGTCTCGCTCGGCCTGGACGACGCCGACCGGATCGGCGTGGTCGGCCTCAACGGCGCCGGCAAGTCCACCCTGCTGCGGCTTCTCACGAAGCAGGAGGACCCCGACGACGGCCGGGTGACCCACCGCCGTGACCTCCGCGTGCTCTGGCTGCCGCAGCAGCTCACCCTCGCCCCCGACGCCACCGTCCGGGATGTCGTGCTCGGCACCGCCTGGCTGAACGAGGGCATGGGCGCCGAGCACGAGTGGGCCGGCGACGCCGGGGTGCGGGGCATCCTCGACGGCCTTGGCATGCCGCACCTTGGCCTTGACCAGCCGGTCGGCCCGATGTCCGGTGGCGAACGGCGACGGGTGGCGCTCGCCGCGCTGCTCGTTCGCGACTCCGACCTGCTCATTCTCGACGAGCCCACCAACCATCTCGACGTCGGCGGCGTCGACTGGCTGGCCCGGCACCTGGTGGGGCGCAAGGGCGCCCTGGTCGTGGTCACGCACGACCGGTGGTTCCTGGACGCGGTCTGCACCAACACCTGGGAGGTCGCCGACCAGACCGTCCGCGCCTACGAGGGTGGTTTCGCCGCCTGGACCCTCGCCCGCGCCGAGCGCGAACGTGTCGCCGCCGCGACCGAGGCCCGCCGGCAGAACCTGCTCCGCAAGGAGATCGCCTGGCTGCGCCGTGGGCCGCCGGCCCGGACCTCCAAGCCGCAGTTCCGCATCGACGCCGCGAACGCGCTGATCGCCGACGTGCCGCCGGCGCGCGACACCATGTCCCTTCAGCGCATGGCCACCTCCCGCCTCGGCAAGCAGGTGTACGACCTGGAGAACGTCGAGCTGCACGCCGGCCCGAAGGAGATCCTGCGCGACGTCACCTGGCAGGTTGGCCCGGGTGACCGGATCGCCATCCTCGGTGCCAACGGCGCCGGCAAGACCACGCTGCTGCGGATGCTCGCCGGCATCACCCGCCCCGACGGTGGTCGCCTCGGCACCGGCTCCACAGTGCGGCCCGCGTTCCTGTCGCAGGAGCTTACCGAGCTGCCGGGGCACCTGCGGGTGCTCGAAGCCGTCGAGGAGGTCGCCCGCCGGGTGCAGCTCGGTGACCGGGAGGTCTCCGCCGCGCAGCTCGCCGAGGTGTTCGGCTTCGACGACCGGCGGCTCTGGACCCCGGTCAGTGATCTCTCCGGTGGGGAACGCCGCCGGTTGCAGATGCTGCGGTTGCTCGCCGGCGAGCCCAACGTGCTGCTCTTCGACGAGCCCACAAACGACCTGGACACCGACACCCTCGCCTCGCTGGAGGACCTGCTCGACTCGTGGCCCGGCACGATCATCGTGGCGAGCCACGACCGCTACCTCATCGAGCGGGTCACCGACACCGCGTACGGGATGTTCGGCGACGGCCGGCTGGTGCACCTGCCGGGCGGTGTCGACGAATACCTCGCCCGGACCGCGGAGCGGGCCGGCTTCTCGCGGGCGGGCGTCACCTCGCCCTCCGCGCCCGCTGCTCCCTCGGGAGGCGGCCGGTCCGCCGCCGAGGTCCGCCAGGCCCGCAAGGAGTTGACCCGACTGGAACGGCAGCTCAGCAAGCTCGATCAGCGCGAGACCACCCTGCTCGGCCAGCTCGCGGCGGACGCCACCGACTATGCCCGGGTCGCCGACCTGGACACTCAGCTCAAGGATCTGCGCGCCGAGCGGGAGCGGATCGAGGAGACCTGGATGACGCTCGCCGAAGAGCTTCCCGAGACCTGACCGGGCCGGACGCACCGGCCCGGGGGCCGTGTGCGGCGTCACACCGCCACATGCGGGACAATCGTCGGCGACACCTACCCCACGGCGTTGGAGACTCAGACATGGCCCACACCCCCGTCAACCACCCCGCGCGGCCGATCTACCGGGCGATCGGCGGGCTGACCGGTCTGTACCTGGTGGTCTTCGGTGTGCTCGGCATCATCACGAGCACCGGCAACGAGATCCTCGCCCAGGATGACACCCGGGTCCTCGGTCAGGGCACGAACCTCGCCTTCTCGCTGCTCAGCGTGCTGCTCGGGATCGTCGTGCTGGTCGGCACCGCGCTCGGCCGCAACATCGACGTGGCGATCAACCAGTGGCTGGCGTACGCCCTGATGGTGATCAGCCTGGCCAGCCTCGCCTTCATCCGGACCGACGCCAACATCCTCAACTTCAGCATCGTCACCGTCATCGTCGTGATGGCCGTCGCCCTGGTGCTGCTCATGGTCGGGATGTACGGCAAGGTCGGGTCGCAGGACGAGGCGGAGGCTTTCCACAAGGCTCGGCTGGTTCTCTGATTTTCTCTGGTTGCGGCAGTGGGTTTTCGCCGGAGCCCGAGCTGCTCCGGGCGGTCAGGCTTGATCCCTGCGCAGCTCGGGCCGGGTGCCCGGACTGCGCCCGGCGGAGGCGTCCCGGCTCCGCGACCGGCTCACCGCGCTCGGCGAAGACCGGGCGGAGGGGCTGT
>NZ_JBEXHQ010000098.1:0-6696 GCF_040607915.1 Micromonospora sp. NPDC005215
GTCGGGCCGGGCTTCGTCTCCCGCGCCGTCGGGCCGGGCTTCGTCTCCCGCGCCGTCGGGCCGGGTTCCGGGCCGCGCCGGTCGTTCGCGCGGCGGGACGGCACGGTGCCCGCCGAGCCCACTGACCGCCGCGGCCGGCCGGCCGTCCTGTCGTCCCTGTCGTCGGTGCCTCGTTCCTCCCCCACCCCGACATCATCACCGCTAGCCACGCCCGGCGAGCTCACAACGAAACCCCCGGCGTGTCGAACCGCCAAGATCCGCGCAACTTCGAGGACGTTGCGGCCTCAGAACTCGTCGAGGCAGCAACGTCGCCGAAGTTGCGCGGATCTTGGGCAGACGCCAGCGGCAATCGGGGTGTGATCAGGTCATGTTGGCAAGGAACTCGCTGTAGAACAGGCCCAGGGCGATGGCCACCCCGATGCCGGCGATGATCCAGAAGCGCACCACGATGTTGACCTCACTCCAGCCGGCCAGCTCGAAGTGGTGCTGGAGCGGAGACATCCGGAACACCCGTTTACCGGTGGTCTTGAAGGAGATGATCTGGATCACCACGGACATCGTGATGATCACGAAGAGCCCGCCGATGATCGGCAGCAGCAGAATGGTGCGGGTGGACATCGCCATGCCGGCGATCAGACCGCCCAGCCCCAACGCCCCGGTGTCGCCCATGAAGATCCGCGCCGGGGACGTGTTCCACCAGAGGAAGCCCACACAGGCCCCGGCCGCCGCCCCGGCTATCAGCGCGATCTCCAACGGGTCGCGGACCTCGTAGCAGTACGGCTGGGTGTAGTTCGGGTCGGCGCACCAGTGCCGGTACTGCCAGAACGCGATGAGCGCGTACGCGGCGAGCACCATCACCGACGCGCCGGTGGCCAGACCGTCCAGGCCGTCGGTGAGGTTGACGCCGTTCGTCGCGGCCATCACCACGAAGATGAAGATGATCACCGCGCCGACCTTGCTGACCTCCAGGAAGTCGATGTCCCGGATGAAGCTCAGCGTGGTGCTGCCCACCGTCTCGGTGTTTGTCGCCAGGCCCGAACCGTTTGTCATAGTGCTCGGGAACCACAGCGCGATCACCCCGAAGACCGCACCGACCAGGATCTGCCCGAGCAACTTGCCGCGCTTGTTCAGCCCGGCGCTGTTGCGCTTGCGCACCTTCAGGAAGTCGTCGAGGAAACCCACGGCGCCGGAGAAGACCATCAGCCCCAGCAGCACCAGCGCGGTGATGGTCGGCTCCACCTGGGCGATCTGCTGGTCCGGCAGGGTGGTCAGGGCCAGGTGCCCGGCCACGTACGCGATCACCGTGGCCAGGATGAAGACCACGCCACCCATCGTGGGCGTGCCCTTCTTGCCCTGGTGCATGGCCGGGCCGTCGGAGCGGATCGGCTGACCGGCCTTGAGCCGGGTGAACACCTTGATCGCGATGGGCGTGCCGAACAGCGAGACGATGAATGCCACCCCGATGGCGACGATGACCGCCCTCATCGGGTCGACTCCCCACCGGCGTCGACGCGCAGGGCGTCGGCCACCTCCCAGGTCCGGTACCGGGAGCCCTTGACCAGGACGACATCGCCCGGTCGTAGCTCGCCCAGCAGCACCTCGACGGCCGCCGCCTGATCGGTGAGCAGCACCGACTCTCCTCCCCAGTTCGCTACCGCTGTCGCGCCTTCGTGGATCGGCGCGGCCGGCTCACCCACCACGAGCAGCCGGTCGACACCCAGCTCGGCCGCGAGTCGGCCGACCTCGGCGTGCCCGTCGTACTCGAACGGACCCAGCTCGGCCATGTAACCAAGCACCGCGACGGTACGCCGACCCTGGCCGATGCTCGCGAGCGCCCGCACCGCCACCGCCATCGAGGCCGGGTTGGCGTTGTACGAGTCGTCGATGACGGTCACCCCGTCGGGGCGGTCGAAGACGTCCATCCGGCGGGTCGACACCAGCCCCAACTCGCCGAGGGCCGTCGCCAGCTCCGTCAGCGGCATGCCCAGCTCCCGGGCCACCGCCGCCGCGGCGAGCGTGTTGCCGACCTGGTGCCGGCCGGTCAGCCCGAGCCGCACCGGCGCGCGCCCCTCCGGGGTGACCAGGGTGTACGACGGGTGCCCCCGCTCGTCCAGTGTGACGTCCTCGGCGCGCACGTCGGCGTCCGGCGCCTCGCCGTAGCGGACCACCCGGGCCCGCGTCCGGCTCGCCATCGCGTCCACCCGCGGGTCGTCGGCGTTCAGCACGGCCAGCCCGTCCGGCGGCAGGGCCTCGACCAGCTCGCCCTTGGCCTGCGCGATGGCCTCCTGCGAGCCGAACTCGCCGATGTGCGACGTGCCGACGTTGAGCACCACGGAGATCCGGGGCGGCACCAGCTCACACAGGTAACGGACGTGCCCGATGCCGCGCGCGCCCTTCTCCATCACCAGGTAGCGGGTGTCCGGCCCGGCCTGCAGCGCGGTGTACGGGTGCCCCAGCTCGTTGTTGAACGACCCGGGCGGTGCCACCGTGGCCCCGAGCCGGGCGGTGAGCTGACCGATCAGGTCCTTCGTGGTGGTCTTGCCGGACGAGCCGGTCACGCCGACCACCGTCAACCCGGGCAGCCGGTCCACCGCGGCGCGGGCCAGCCGGCCCATCGCGGTCAGGGCGTCGTCGACAAGCACCATCGGCACCCCGGGCACCTCGCGGCTGCCGAGCACCGCCACCGCCCCGGCCCGGACCGCCGTCGCCGCGTAGTCGTGCCCGTCGACCTTCTCCCCCGGGAAGGCCACGAAGAGCGAACCGGGCCCCACCCTGCGCGAGTCGAACTCCACCGAACCGGTGACGGTGGCGGCCGGGTCGGCACCCACCAGCCGCCCGTCGACCGCCGCGGCCACCTCGGCCAGGCTCAGCGCGATCATCGCCGACCCGCCGGGTCACCGAAGCGGGCCCGCAGCGCGTCGGCCAGCTCGACGCTGTCGTCGAACGGAAACACCTCGCCCGCCACCTCCTGGCCCCGCTCGTGCCCCTTGCCGAGCAGCGCGATCACGTCGCCCGGCTCGGCCAACCGAACCGCCTCGTCGATCGCGGCGCGCCGACCGGACACCTCGATGATCCGGGCGGCCGTGCCAGCCCGGTACGCCCCGGCGAGCACCTCGGCGCGGATCTCCGCCGGGTCCTCGGTACGCGGGTTGTCGTCGGTCACCAGCACCACGTCCGCTCCCTCGGCGGCAGCCGCGCCCATCACCGGCCGCTTGCCCCGGTCCCGGTCTCCGCCGGCGCCGATCACACAGATCAGCCGGCCGACGCTCAGCTCGCGCAGCGCGGCCAGCGCGGCCACTATCGCGTCCGACTTGTGCGCGTAGTCGACCACCCCGCGCACGGGCCCGACGCTGTCGACCAGCTCCAACCGGCCGGGCACACCACCGCAGGCGGCCACGCCCGCAGCCGCGGTCGCCGGGTCCACCCCGGCGCCCACCAGTGTGGCGATGGCCAGCAGCGCGTTTGCCACGTTGTGCCGTCCGGGTAGCGCCACCCCACCGGGCAGGACCACCCCGTCCGGGCCGTGCGCGGTGAACCGCTGCGCGTACCCCTCGCCGTCCACGCCGTCGGCCCACCAGGTCGCGCCCTGGTCACCGGCCGCCGAGTAGGTGACAGTCGCCGGCTTGTACAGCGGCTGCAACGCCGGGTCGTCGTGGTTGAGCACCTCCACCGCACAGCGCCCGTCGAAGAGCTGGGCCTTCGCGGCGAAGTAGTCGTCACTGTCGGCGTGGAAGTCAAGGTGGTCGGAGCCGAAGTTGGTGTAACCCCCGACGGCGAACCGCACACCGCCCACCCGGCCCATGGCGAGCGCGTGGCTGGAGACCTCCATGACCACGGCGGTGACCCCACGCTCGCGGGCGGTGGCCAGCATCGCGTGCAGGTCGGTCGCCTCGGGGGTGGTGCGCACGCTGTCGATCACCAGGTCGCCGAGCCGGGTCTCCACGGTGCCGATCAGCCCGGTGGTGTGCCCGGCGGCCCGCAACCCCGACTCGACCAGGTACGCGGTGGAGGTCTTGCCAGCGGTGCCGGTCACGCCGATCACGGTGAGCGCGGCGGTCGGGTCGCCGTAGACCGCCGAGGCCAGCTCGCCGAGGACCGCGCGAGGATCGGGCACCACCAGGGCGGGCAGGCCACTCGCCGCCGCCAGCTCGGCGCCGACCGGGTCGGTCAACAGGGCCACCGCACCGGCCTCGGCGGCGGCGGCGGCGAACTCCGCGCCGTGCCGACGGGCGCCGGGCAGCGCCGCGTACAGGTCGCCGGGGCGAACCTCCTGGCTGGCGTGAGTGGCCCCGGTGACGGTCACCGTGGCGGCCTCCGCCGGGAGGTCGACGGCGAGCCGGACGGCGAGATCACCGAGCCGGACTCCGGTCACGGTACGTGGACGTGGATTGCCGGGCACGGCGTCAGACCCTACCCGGTCGTCCGGTTCCGGCCGTACAGCCGCCCCGGTGGTTCGTCGGCACTCACCGATGATGTCCCGCCATCGCTGCTCAGCGCGGATAGACAGTGAACTTGGGCGCGGAACCACCGGTGGACGGCGGCACGCGATAGTGACGCAAAGTGAACTGCATCATGTCGCGGAACGCCGGGTTGGCGATCGCCGCGCCCCCACCGCCGGGCGCGTACACGAAGACCGCGATCACGTACCGGGGGTTCTCGGCGGGGGCCATGCCGATGAAGGAGGACACCGTGTCGGGCTCGATCTTGCCGTTGACCAGCCGCGAGCCGGTGCCGGTCTTGCCGGCGACCCGGTAGCCGGGGACCGCGGCGGTGACGCCGGTGGCGTGCTCGACAGTGGTGACCGCCTCCAGCATGGTGCGCAGGGCTGCCGCGTTCTGCGGGCTGAGCACCGACCGGGTCACCGGCGCGGGCGCGGGGGTGCGCTTACCGTCCGGGCCGATCACCTCCTTGATGAGGTGTGGCTGGACGTAGGTGCCGTTGTTGGCGATCGCGGCGTACGCGGCGGCCATCTGCAGCGGCGTGGCGTCGACGCTGTGCCCGATCGGCACCGACCCGTGCGACGATTCGCTCCACTCGTCGGCCGGCAGCAGTCGCCCGCTGGCCTCCCCCGGCATCCCCTCGCCGGTCGGCTTGCCCAGCCCGAACCGCTTCTGGTAGTCGATCAGGCGGTCCGGGCCGAGCTTCTCGCCGATCGTGATGGCGCCGACGTTCGACGAGTAGGCGAGCATCCCGGGGATGCTCATCCGCTTGCCGCCGGCCGGGTGCGTGTCGGAGAACCAGGTGTCGCCCATCTTGATGCTGTTGGCGATGGGCAGCGTGGTGTCCGGCGTGATCTCCCCCTCCTGGAGGGCCGCGCCGTAGGTGATCGCCTTGTGCACCGAACCGGGATCGACGATGAAGCTGGTCGCCGCGTCCTCCCGGGCGACCGGGTCGCTGGGCGTCGGCTTCGCCGCGTTGTAGGTCGGATTGCTGGCCTGGGCCAGCACCGCGCCGGAGGGGATCTCCATGACCACGGCCGCGCCGGTGCCGCCCCGCACCTTGGCCATGCCGGCGCTGAGGATCTGCTGCGTCCGGAACTGCAGGTCGCGATCGAGGGTGAGGCCCAGCGAGCTGCCCGGCTTGGCGGGCGTGGTCCGGCTGTAGCCGCCCGGAATCGCCGCGTCAAGATCACGACGGCCGGCCTCGTACGTCCGCTTGCCGTCCTGGCCCGCGAGCACGTCGTTGTAGCGGGCCTCCAGCCCCTCCAGCCCGACCATGTCCTGACTGGTGAAGCCGATCAGGTTGGCCGCCAGGTCGCCCCCCGGCACCTCGCGACGCTCGTCGCGGTGCACCCCGATCCCGGGCAGCTCCAGCGCCTGCACCTGCTTGCTGGTCGAGATCTCCACCCCCCGGGCCAGGTACACGAATCGGGAGTCGTTGCCGTTCTCCAGCTTGCGGGGCCTGAGCAGCTCGGTGAGCTTCGACGCCGGGATGGCGAGCAGCGGTGAGAGCGCCTTGGCGGTGCCGGCCTGGTCCTCGACCTCGGTGGGGTCGGCGAACACGTACCGTGCCTCGACGCTGCGCGCCAGCGGGGCGCCGGTGCTGTCGTAGATCGCGCCCCGCGGCGCCGGCAGTTCGACGGTGCGGGTGCGGTCGGCGACGCCGCCGCCGGCGTACGCCGGGGCGTCGACCGCCTGGAGGACGATCAGCCGGACCCCGATGGCCACGAACAACGTCAGGGCGAGGACGGTGCCCAGCCGCAGCCGCAGCCGCGAGTCGGCAAGCTTCGGCGGGCGCGGTGGCTTGCGGGACGGCCGCCGGGCCGCCGGGCGGTCGGCACGGCGTGGCGCGCGCGGTGTGGTCCGTCGGCGCGGCGGCGGCTCGTCGACGCCCGGCCCACGGGGGGTACGCGGGGCGACGGTGCGCACCACGCCACCCCGTCCGGCGGCCGGGGCGTCGCGCCGACCGGCCCGGGCGGCGGCCCGGCCACCGTCGAGCACCTGCAACGCCGGCCGGAACGGGTCGCCGGAGCGGGTGCTGCGCGGGGTACGCCGTTGCTCGGCGCCCACAGCGCGCGGCGGCGTGCCGCGCTCGTCGCGGACGGTCCGGCCCCGTGGCGTGTACGCGCGGGCACCGGAGATGCCCCCGATGCCGGGCTCGCCGGTGCGCGGCTCGGAGTCGGTGGGGCTGGCGTCACGTGATCCGGCCGCATGGCTGGGGGTGGAAAGTTTTTCGGCTTGGGATGGGCTCGCGGCC
>NZ_JBEXHQ010000099.1:0-6248 GCF_040607915.1 Micromonospora sp. NPDC005215
GTGGGGGTTGGCGACGAATCGTTGGGCGGTGAGGTCGGTGCGGTGGTGGTAGCCGCGGGCGAGTTGGGTTCCGCTGATGTAGAGCTCGCCGGTGATGCCGGGTGGGACGGGACGCAGTGTGGGGTCGAGGACGTGGAGGTGGGTGTTCCAGGTGGGTTGTCCGATGGGGGTGGTGGGGGCGTTGGTGGTGGTGGTGTGGTGGGTGACGTCGACGGCGGCTTCGGTGGGTCCGTAGAGGTTGTGCAGGGTGGTGTGGGGCAGGGTGTGGTGGGTGTGGTGGGCGAGGTGGGTGGGCAGGGCTTCCCCGCTGGCGAAGAGGTGACGCAACTGCGGGTGCGTGGTGTCGGTGGTGGTGGTGTCGAGGAAGGTTTGCAGCATGGAGGGCACGAAGTGGGCCACGGTGATGTGGTGCTGTTCGATGGTGTGGTGCAGGTAGGTGGGGTCGCGGTGGCCGTCGGGGTCGGCCAGGACGCAGGCCGCTCCGGTGATGAGGGGCCAGAAGAACTCCCAGACGGAGACGTCGAACGTTGCGGGGGTTTTCTGCAACACCCGGTCGGTGGTGTCGAGGTGGTAGGTGTGTTGCATCCAGTGCAGCCGGTTGGTGATGGCCTCGTGGGTGACCACGACACCCTTGGGTCGGCCGGTGGACCCGGAGGTGTAGATCATGTAGGCGGGGTGCTGCGGCGTCAGCCGCACCTCGGGGCGGTGCCCGGCTTGCCCGTGGTGCTGCTCCGGCGCGGCCGACACCACCGGGACCGTGGTGTCCAGGCGGCGCTCGGTGATCAGCGCCGCCGGGAGGGCATCAGCGAGGGTGGCATGGATGCGCTCGTCGGGGTGGTCGGGGTCGATGGGTAGGTAGGCGGCGCCGGTTTTGAGGACGGCGACGAGGGCGACGAGCAGATGGGTGCTGCGGGGCAGGGCGACGGCGACGAACCGCTCAGGTCCGGCGCCGTGGGTGATGAGGGTGTGCGCGAGCCGGTTGGCTTCGGTGTCCAACTCCGCGTAGGTCAGGCTGCGGTGCCTGTCGACCGCCGCCACCTGCTCAGGGGTGCGGGCGGCCTGCGCCTCGATCAGCCGCGGCAGCACATCGGTCGGCACGGGGTGGGTGGTGTCGTTCCACCGGTGCAACAACTCGCGTTCGGCGGGGTCGAGGATGTCGAGGTCGGTGATCGACTGCTGGGGGTCGGTCGTGATGGTCTGCAGGATGCGGGTGAGTCGGTGGGCTAGGGCGGTGATGGTTTCGGGGTCGAACAGGTCGGTGCGGTATTCGATGGTGGTGTCGAGCCCGTGGGGGGTTTCGGTGAGGTCGATGGTGAGGTCGACCTTCACCGCACCGGTGTGGGTGGGGTGGATACCCACGTCGAGGCCGGGCATCGTCGCGGCGGTGTCGAGCGCGCCCTGCTGGGTGGTGTTGAGAGTCAGCAACACCTGGAACAGCGGATGGTGGGCGAGGCTGCGGGTCGGGTTCAGGTGCTCAACAAGCCGTTCGAAGGGCAGATCCTGGTGCGCGTAGGCGCTGAGGTTCGTGTCACGAACACGGTGCAGAAGATCAGCGAAGGTGGGATTGCCGTCGGTGTTCGTGCGCAGCACAAGGGTGTTGACGAAGAACCCGATGAGAGAGGTCAGGGCATCATCGGTGCGCCCGGCGATCGGTGTGCCGATGGGAATGTCGGTGCCCGCGCCGAGGCGAGTGAGCAGCGCCGCGAGGGCCGCCTGGACGACCATGAACGGGGTCACGTTGTGGTCGCGGGCGACAGCGGTGATGCCCTGCTGCAGGTCACTGGGGATGGTGAACACGTACCGGTCGCCGGCACCGCTGGCGGTCGCAGGTCGGGGCCGGTCGGTGGGCAGGGTGAGGTGTTCGGGCAGCCCGGTGAGGGTGGTGCTCCAGTAGGCGAGCTGTTGCTCGTGGGTGTCGGTGAGGAGGTCCTGTTGCCAGAGGGTGTAGTCGGCGTACTGGACGGGCAGCGGTGTCCAGTCGGGTTGCTGCTTGTTGATGCGGGCGGTGTAGGCGGTGGCCAGGTCGGTGGCCAGGGGTTGCATGGACCAGGCATCACCGGCGATGTGATGCAACAGGATCAGCAGGATGTGGTCGTCGTCGGCGACCCGTAGCAGGGTGGTGCGCAGGGGCAGTTCGGTGGCGAGGTCGAACGGCCGGGCGGCCAGGTCGGCCAAGGTGCGTTCGACCTGTGGTGCGGGGCAGTCGATGATGGGCAGCGTCACGTCGGTGTTGCCCGCTGGCAGGACCATCTGTCGGGCGTCGGAATCGTCCTCGACGATGATGGTGCGTAGGGCTTCGTGGCGGGTGCTCACGTCGTGCAGGGCTTCGGTGAGCGCGGTGATATCCAACGGACCACGTAGACGCAGCGCACCGGGAATGTTGTAGGTCGCGTTGGGTCCCTGAAGCTGATGCAGAAACCACAGTCGTTGCTGCGCCGCAGACAGCGGCACACGTTCCGGACGCGGGACCACCGGCGTCACCGGCGGACGTGCTTGCGCGGCGGTGTCCAGGATCGCCGCGAGTGCCGCGACGGTGGGCGTTTCGAAGATCTGCCGGATCGGCAACTCCACCTCAAGGGTGGCGCGGATCCGACTGACCAACCGGGTGGCCAGCAGTGAGTGCCCACCCAAATCGAAGAACCCGTCATCGATACCGACGTGCCGCACGCCCAGCACATCAGCGAACAGGTCACACAGCACCTGTTCCTGCGGCGAACGGGGCACCCGACCGATCACACTGCCGTACACCGGCACCGGCAACGCCCGGCGATCCAACTTGCCGTTGGTGGTCAGTGGTAGGCGTTCCAGTCCGACGATCGCCGACGGGATCATGTGTGCCGGCAGCACGGCTGCGGCGTGCGCGGACAGCGTCGCGTTCGTGACGTCCGGCGCCGCCACGACGTATCCGACCAGCCGCTGATCGCCCGGCTGATCCTCGCGCAGCACGACGGCTGCGTTGGAGACGTGGGGGTGGCTCAGGAGGGCGGCCTCGATCTCGCCGAGTTCGATGCGGAAGCCCCGCAGCTTCACCTGGTCGTCGGCGCGACCCAGGTACTCCAACTCGTCGTCGCGGTTCCAACGGGCGAGGTCGCCGGTGCGGTACATCCGGTCACCGGGCGGCCCGTACGGGTTGGCCACGAACCGGTGGGCGGACAACGCCGGTCGGTTCAGGTAGCCGAGAGCCACCCCGCCTCCCGCGACGTACAGCTCCCCGGTGACACCGGTCGGCACCGGACGCAGCCATTCGTCAAGCACATGTACGCGCAGGTCCGGCAGGTTCACTCCGATGGTGCTGCCCGCGGCGGCGGCGGCTCGGAGGCGGGTCAGCGCGACGTAGGAGACGTGCACTGTGGTCTCGGTGATCCCGTACATGTTGACCAGTTGGGGACTGTCGTCCTCGTGCCGCGTGTACCAGTCGGCCAACCGGGACAGATCGAGCGCCTCACCGCCGAAGATGATGTGCCGCAGGCTCAGTCGGCTGGCCGGTGCCTCCCGGTCGGCGGCGACCAGTTGGTAGAACGCGGAGGGTGTCTGGTTCAGGATGGTGACCTGTTCCCGCTCCAGCAGCCGCAGGAAGGCCGCCGGATCGCGGCTCACCGCGTACGGCACGACGACGAGCCGGCCGCCGTGCAGCAGAGCGCCCCACAACTCCCAGACGGAGAAGTCGAAAGCGTAGGAGTGGAACAGGGTCCACGTGTCGTGCGCTCCGAAGCCGAACCAGGGTCGGGTGGAGTCGAACAGTCGGGTCACGTTGAAGTGGCTGACCAGCACACCCTTCGGCTGGCCGGTGGACCCGGACGTGTAGATCACGTACGCCGGGTCCAGCGGGTGCAGCGGCCGGGTCCGTTCGGCCTGCTCCAGGTTGTCGCCTGACAAGCCGTCGGTGAGACTCGGGTCGTCGACGCGCAGCTGCGGCGTGGGACCGCCCGTGACCGCCGTGGCGGTCACGGCATCGGTCAGCACCAGCACGGGCGCGGCGTCCGCCAGCGTCGAGGCGATTCGGTCGGCCGGGTAGTCCGGATCCACCGGCAGGTAACCGGCTCCGCTCTTCACCACGGCCAGCAGCGCCGTCACGAGGTCGCCGTTGCGGGGCAGTACGAGCGCGACGAGCGAGCCGGGTCCGGCACCGTGCCGCACCAGCGCCCGAGCCAGCCGGTTGGCGCGTGCGTTCAGCGCCGCATAGGTCTCCGTGCCCGCCTCGTGTACCAGCGCGACATCCGCGGCATGGGTTGCGGCCACCCGCTCGAACAGTGCCGGAAGCACATCGCCCGGGGTGAACGACATCGGCTCGCCTCGGTATCCCGCGACGGCGACCGCTCGTTCGGCGGGGTCGAGGATGTCGAGGTCGTTGATCGACTGTCGGGGGTCGGTGGTGACGGTGTGCAGGATGCGGGTGAGCCGGTGGGCTAGGGCGGTGATGGTTTCGGGGTCGAACAGGTCGGTGCGGTATTCGATGGTGGTGTCGAGGCCGTGGGGGGTTTCGGTGAGGTCGATGGTGAGGTCGACCTTCACGGCACCGGTGTGGGTGGGGTGGATACCCACATCGAGGCCGGGCATCGTCGCGGCGGTGTCGAGCGCGTTTTGTTGGGTGGTGTTGAGGGTGAGCAGGACCTGGAACAGCGGGTGGTGGGCGAGGCTGCGGGTCGGGTTGAGGTGCTCAACGAGACGTTCGAAGGGGAGGTCCTGGTGGGCGTAGGCGGTGAGGTTCGTGTCGCGGACGCGGTGCAGGAGGTCAGCGAAGCTCGGATTCCCGTCGGTGTTGGTGCGTAGGACGAGGGTGTTGACGAAGAAACCGATGAGAGAGGTGAGGGCATCGTCGGTGCGTCCGGCGATCGGGGTGCCGATGGGAATGTCGGTGCCCGCACCGAGGCGAGTGAGCAGCGCCGCGAGGGCGGCCTGGACGACCATGAAGGGGGTGACGTTGTGGTCGCGGGCAACGGTGGTGATGCCGTCGTGCAGGTCGGTGGGGATGGTGAAGGTGACCCGGTCGCCGGCACCGCTGGCCGTGGCAGGTCGGGGCCGGTCGGTGGGCAGGGTGAGGTGTTCGGGGAGGCCGGCGAGGGTGGTGCTCCAGTAGCCGAGCTGCTGCTCGTGGGTGTCAGCGAGGAGGTGCTGTTGCCAGAGGGTGTAGTCGGCGTACTGGACGGGCAGCGGCGCCCAGTCGGGTTGCTGCTTGTCGATGCGGGCGGTGTAGGCGGTGGCCAGGTCGGTGGCCAGGGGTTGCATGGACCAGGCATCACCGGCGATGTGGTGGAGCAGGATCAGCAGGATGTGGTCGTCGTCGGCCACGCGCAGCAGAGTGGTGCGCAGGGGTAATTCGGTGGCGAGGTCGAACGGTCGCGCGGCCAGGTCAGCCAACGTGCGGTCCAGCTGCGGTGCGGGGCAGTCGATGACGGGCAACGTCACGTCGGCGTTGCCCGGTGGCAGCACCACCTGCCGGGCGCCGGAATCGTCTTCGACGATGATGGTGCGCAGCGCTTCGTGGCGGGCGCTCACGTCGTGCAGGGCTTCGCTCAGCGCGGTGATATCCAACCGACCACGTAGACGCAGCGCACCCGGAATGTTGTAGGTCGCGTTGGGTCCCTGAAGCTGATGCAGGAACCACAGTCGTTGCTGCGCCGGGGACAGCGGCACACGTTCCGGGCGGGGGATCACCGGGGTCACCGGCGGGCGCGCCTGCGCGGCGGTGTCCAGGATCGCCGCGAGTGCCGCGACGGTGGGAGTTTCGAAGATCTGCCGGATCGGCAACTCCACGTCGAGGGTGGCGCGGATCCGACTGACCAACCGGGTGGCCAGCAGTGAGTGCCCACCGAGGTCGAAGAACCCGTCGTCGATACCGACGTGCCGCACCCCCAACACGTCAGCGAACAGGTCACACAACACCTGCTCCTGCGGCGAGCGCGGCACCCGACCAACCACAGTGCCGTACACCGGCACGGGCAGAGCCCGCCGATCCAACTTGCCGTTCGGGTTCAGCGGCAGCCGTTCCAACCGTACGAACGCCGACGGGATCATGTAGGCGGGCAGCGTGGTGGCCAGATACCGGCGCAACTCCTCGACGTCGAACACCGCATCGGGCCGAATCGTCAGGTACGCCACCAGACGCTGATCACCCGGCTGGTCCTCCCGCAGCAGGACGGCTGCGTTGGTGACGCTGGGGTGTTGGGCGAGGGTGTTTTCGATTTCGCCGAGTTCGATGCGGTGGCCGCGGAGTTTGATTTGGTGGTCGGTGCGGCCGTGGTATTCGA
>NZ_JBEXHQ010000100.1:0-5397 GCF_040607915.1 Micromonospora sp. NPDC005215
CACCGGGGTCGTCATCGCGGTGGTCGCCTTCGTTGCCGTCGCTGTCAACCCGTCGACCTTCCGGGTCGGCTCCTCCGAGCCGCCGCCGACCTGGGCGCCGGCCGGACGTGATCCTGCTGGACCTGAACATGCCGCGGATGGACGGCCGGCAGGTGCTCGGGGCGGTGAAGCAGGACGAGGATCTGCGGACCATCCCGATCGTGGTGCTGACCACCTCCAACGCCGACACCGACATCGTCGGCAGTTACACGTTGCAGGCCAACGCGTACGTCACCAAGCCGATCGACCTGGACGACTTCAACGACGTGGTCCGCCGCATCGACGAGTTCTTCGGCCGGGTGGTCGTGCTGCCCAAGCGCGTCTGACGCGGGCCCCCGTGCGCGCATGCTGAACATTTTTCCCGAACCTCCTCGGCCGTCGCGGTAGCGGCCGAGGATCCAGGAGGGGAAGTAACAGCAGCTGCCTGGGGGCGACGGATGAGGTTCTCCATCGTTGAGACCGGTTACGACAAGCGGCAGGTGGATTCCTGCCTGGACGAGCTGGGGGTCCGGCTGTCCCGGCTCGCGGCACGCGCTGAGGGTGCCGCCGAGGCGAGCGGCGAGTGGGACGAGATCCGGCAGGAGGCGGCGTGGCTCAGCGGCCTCCTGCGGCGGCTGGACCTCGGCGACACCGCCGTCACCCGCCACGCCGGTGCCGCCGAGCGGCGTGCGGCCGCCGAGATCCTGGCCCAGGCCCGTGCCGAGCTGGACCAGGCCCGCGCGGAGGCCCGGCAGGTGCGCGAGCGGGCGTACGAGGAAGCGGTGCAGGCCCGGCGCGACTTCGAGGCGGCGCTGTACGTCCGGCGGCGGCGCGAGGCGCGGGTGGACGAGATCCTCGGTCAGGTGACGGAGGATCAGGTGCCCGCCGACACCCCGACCGCGGCTGCCGGGGTGCCGGGGAGCCGGGTGGGAGTCGGCGGGCTGGACGCGGGCGCGGAGCCGCCGTCCGGCCGGCGCTGAGAGCGGTCGGCGCGGGGTTGAACGGTCGGCTCAGGTGGTGAGCGCCGCCGCGACGGTGGTCGCCCGCTCCTCGTGCTGGGCGTACGCGTCCGGGTAGGCGGAGATCTGCACGGCCTGGGCGGCGGCGGTGACGCTCATGTCCTGCCAGCCGGGGATCTCGTTGAGTGCGCTGTAGAAGGCCCTCGCGGCGTACGAGGGACGCATCAGCTCGGCCACCGTGCCCCAGCCGCTGCTGGGCCGCTGCTGGAACAACCCGAGCGAGTCGTGGTCGGAGCCGCTGCCCTGGTTCGGGTAGTCGGCCGACTCGGGGAGGACGTCGCTGGCCAGGTTGTAGAGGTTGCTCTCCTGCATGGCGGTGGACAGCGCCACCACCAGGGCGCGGCGCGGCATCTTCAGGTCCAGGCCGACGTCCACGATGATCTTCGCGTTGTCCATCTGTGCCTGGTCGAGGCCGGCAACCGGTCGGGGTCGGCGGGGCTTGGCCGGCTTCTTGGGCGCCTTGCGGACGACGGTGGGTGTGGGTGCGGGGGTGGGCGTTGCCGTCGGGCTGGGCAGGACCCGCGCGGGGGCGAGGTCACGATCCAGCGACCGGGAGGCGCGTTCGTCGGCGATGGCGGCGCGGTCGGCCACCGCCTCGGCGATCGGCTCCACAGTGCGGGCCGGGTCGTCATCGTTGCCCCGGGCGGTGGCGACTGCGACGAGGCTGAGGCAGCAGGTGACGCCGGTGGCCAGGGCCACCCGGATCGGGGTCGAGCCCAGCAGGGGACGCCGGGGCGGTTCGGGGACGCGGTGCCGGCCGATCGTCTGTTCGGTTGATGCGACATCGCCCGATCGGGTGGTCGGCGGCGAGTCGGTCAGCTTCTGGTCGGAGGGGTCGTCGGGATGCACCTGACGAGGCTAAAGACCCAATTGCTCGATATCGCCTGTCCGTACGGTGGCCTGCGCCACACTTTGCCCCGATCTTGGGGATTCCCGGGGGCGAAGGCGGAGCAAGGCTGATCAACCTCGCGGATCGGGCCAGACCGGCATGTCCGATTGGCGGGCCAATAAGGGCTGGTCGACGACCCGCCGGCCGAGTCGTGGGCTCCCGTTCAGGAGTAGTCCGGACGGCCGATGCCCAATCCGCCGGACGGCCCACTCGCCGGTGGGCGTGGTGCCGGCACCGCCCGGCCCCGGCGGGCCATGGACGTCAGTGTCGACCGTTCTCCGCCGGCGTGACGGTCAGCCGGTGCCGGCTCGCGTCGCCGCTGGAGAACGGCCAGAGCCGGTCCGCGTACTCCACCAGGTCGGCCAGCTGATCTCGGCTCAGGCCGGCCGACGAGATCGAGGCGTGCACGTCGGCCCGGTAGAGACCGTCGTCGTCACGCCCCAGCTTCGCCTCCGCCCGTACCTGCACCGTGTGCGCCTCGTCGGTGATCTCCCCGGCCGCCTCCACCGCCGCGTGGTGCAGGCAGGACGCGAAGGCGGCGGCCAGCAGCTGCTCTGGTCTCAGCCCCGTGCAGTGCGCCGCCAGCGGCGAGGCCAGCGGGGTGGAGAGCCCGCCATCGTCGGTGCGTACGTGACCGCCCTCGGCGGTCGCGGTGGCCTCACGCAGCCAGGAACTCTGATCCGGCATCGCGTTTCTCCCGTCGCTCGGCAGGTCGGCTACCCGGCCGCCGCCCGCCGAAACGCGGTTGAGCCAGTGGTCAGCGCCCGGAAGCCCGCTCCGGCTCGTCGAGCAGGGCCACCGCCTCGGTCGCCTCGGCGGCGGCCCGCTCGGTCCACGCCGACGTCGGTATCGGTCGGCGGGGCGTCGGGATCGTCATCGGTACGTACACCCGGGCGTCCACGGACTCGGCAAGCAGCAGCGCCGCGACCATGCTGCTCGGACGCCGCGCGGGATCGTCGGCCAGGCAGGAGTGGCACAATTCGGCCACCTCCGGCGGCAGCCCCTCGATCTCGGGCAGCGGCTCCGGTGGCTGACAGCGGCGTACGCCGAGCAGTTCGTTGAGGGTCACCGCGTGGTACGGCAGGCGGGCCGTGAGGCAGTAGTAGAGCAGCACGCCGAGGGCGTACATGTCGGAGGCGGGGGTGGCCGGAGCCCGCTCCAACTGCTCGGGCGCCAGGTAGGCCGGGGTGCCCAACACCATCCCGGTCGGGGTCGGATCGGGTGCGCCGGTGGGGATGGCGATGCCGAAGTCGAGCACCTTAACGCCCGACGGGGTGAGCATGACGTTCGCGGGTTTGACGTCGCGGTGCACGATGCCCTCGGCGTGCGCGGCGGCCAGCGCCGCGGCGACCTCCGCGCAGACCCGCACCGCGATCCGCCAGTCCAACGGCCCGGCCCGCAGGTGCGCGGCGAGCGTCTCACCCTCGGCCAGCTCCATCACGATGTAGGGCACCGGACGGCCCGGCCAGGTCGAGGCGGTGCCGAAGTCGTGCACGCTCGCCACGTTCGGGTGCACCAGGCGGGCGGCCGACCGGGCCTCCGCGCGGATCCGGTCCACCGGGCCGCCCTGCCTGTGCCGGCCGTCCTGGTCGTCCGCACCGGGAAGGATGAGCTTCACCGCGACCGGCCGGTCCAGCACCTGGTCGTGCGCCCGCCACACCTCGGACATCCCGCCCACGCCGATGCGCTGCTCGAGCTGGTACCGCCCGTCCAGTGTGCGCATCGCCCACTCCTCGCCCTCGCTCCGCCGACGGCGGGTGCTCCGGTCGCGGTACCCGACCGCCGAGCTGGGCAAACCGCGGCGCTGTTCGGGGCGATCTCCGCACCGCACCGCGCTGCGCCGACGGCGGTGGGTGCGGTAGCTTGCGAGCCAGAGCCGGCGTCACCGATTGTGTCGGCACGGTCACCCGAGGGGGCGCCGCGATGGGCGAGGTCACCGTACGCTTCGTCGGCGGGCCCGCGGACGGCCTGGTCCGCCTGCTGCCGGCCGGGTCGGACGGCGCCCCACCACCGCGCTGGATCATGCGGCACCCGGACGGCACCGGGCCGGTGCAGCCCGGCCCCGACCACCTCTACGAACGCGACCGGCCCGACGACGCGGGCGGTTGGAGCATGCGGTTCGTGCGCACCGACGCGTACGGGGTGTCCGAGTGACAACGAGGCGGGGCTGACCGGTGGTGACGCCGGCGTCACGTCGGACCGGCCGCACAGCTGGCACACAGCTCCCGCAGGGGCGTGGCACAGACGCCGCGGCCACGATGGGGGCCATGGTCACAAACGGGCAGGCCGCGCCGAGCCGGATCGAGCTGCGTCGCCCCGACGGCGAACCCGTCCGGGTGCTTGTTGTCGACGACGAGGCGACGCTCACCGACCTGTTGTCGATGGCGCTGCGCTACGAGGGCTGGCAGGTCCGCAGCGCCGGCAACGGCATGGCGGCGTTGAGCGCCGCCCGACAGTTCCAGCCGGACGCCGTGGTCCTCGACGTGATGCTGCCCGACCTGGACGGCTTCCAGGTGCTGCGCCGGCTGCGCGAGCACGCCCCCACCGTCCCGGTGCTCTTCCTGACCGCCCGTGACGCCGTCGAGGAACGCATCGCCGGCCTGACCGTCGGCGGCGACGACTACGTGACAAAGCCGTTCAGCCTGGAGGAGGTGATCGCCCGGCTGCGCGCGCTGCTGCGCCGTTCCGGCTTCGCCGTCGCCGCCCGGGAGGACGCGGTCCTCACCGTCGGTGACCTCAGCCTCGACGAGGACAGCCACGAGGTACGCCGCGACGGCCAACTGATCACCCTCACCGCTACCGAGTTCGAGCTGCTGCGGTACCTGATGCGCAACCCGCGCCGGGTGCTCAGCAAGGCGCAGATCCTCGACCGGGTGTGGCACTACGACTTCGGTGGCCAGGCCAACGTGGTGGAGCTGTACATCTCGTACCTGCGCAAAAAGATCGACGCCGGTCGGGCGCCGATGATCCACACGCTGCGCGGTGCGGGCTATGTCCTCAAGCCCGCCGAGTAACCGCCGCCCGCTGCGCGCCGCCCGCCGGTGGCTGGCCGGCCGCTCCCTGCGTACCCGGCTGGTGTTTGCCCTGGTCGCGCTGCTGGCGGTGGTCAGCGTCGCCGTCGCGGGCCTCACCACCGTGGCGCTACGGCACGTCCTGATCGACCGGCTCGACGCCGAGTTGGCGCCCGCCACGGTCATGCGGGGTGACCGCCCGGGACGGCCAGCCTTCCCGGGCAGTGGCCCGGCCATCCCACCCGGGTCCCCGGCCGGCACTGTGGTCGCCGAGATCACCGACGGCCGGGTGACGAGCGCACGGACCCTGACCGACAGTCCGTCCAGCGACGATCCGTTCCCCGACGAGCAGGCCGTCCCGGTGGCGAACCCGTTGGCGTCCGTCACCTGGATGGTGGACAGGTACACCCCGGCCACGGTGGGCCGGCCGGAGAGCAGTCCGGCGTCCGGAGCGAGGCTC
>NZ_JBEXHQ010000101.1:1825-3495 GCF_040607915.1 Micromonospora sp. NPDC005215
TGTTGGGTTTGGTGTGGGGCGGATCGGGTTGTGGGTTGGTCGTTTGTTGAGAATTGCACAGTGGACGCGAGCATCTTTGTGGTCAAGTTGTCAAGGGCGAACGGTGAATGCCTTGGCACCAGGAGCCGATGAAGGACGTGGGAGGCCGCGATAGGCCTGGGGGAGCTGTCAACCAAGCTGTGATCCCAGGGTGTCCGAATGGGGAAACCTGGCACCAGTCATGTGGTGTCACCCACACCTGAACACATAGGGTGTGTGGAGGGAACGCGGGGAAGTGAAACATCTCAGTACCCGCAGGAAGAGAAAACAATTTAGTGATTCCGTGAGTAGTGGCGAGCGAAAGCGGATCGAGGCTAAACCGGCTGCGTGTGATACCTGTCAGGGGTTGCGTGGTCGGGGTTGTGGGACCCTGCTGAACAAGCTGACACTTGTTCGAGAAGTTACAAAGTCAGTGGCTAGTCGAACAGTCTGGAATGGCTGACCGTAGACGGTGAGAGTCCGGTAGGTGAAAGTTGCTGACCTTCTGTGGGTGTTCCCGAGTAGCGGCGGACCCCTGAAATCTGCCGTGAATCTGCCAGGACCACCTGGTAAGCCTAAATACTTCCTGGTGACCGATAGCGGACAAGTACCGTGAGGGAATGGTGAAAAGTACCCCGGGAGGGGAGTGAAATAGTACCTGAAACCGTTCGCCTACAATCCGTCGGAGCCTTGCGGGGTGACGGCGTGCCTTTTGAAGAATGAGCCTGCGAGTTAGTGGCATGTGGCGAGGTTAACCCGTGTGGGGGAGCCGTAGCGAAAGCGAGTCTGAATAGGGCGATTCAGTCGCGTGTCCTAGACCCGAAGCGGAGTGATCTAGCCATGGGCAGGCTGAAGCGCGGGTAAGACCGCGTGGAGGGCCGAACCCACCAATGTTGAAAAATTGGGGGATGACCTGTGGTTAGGGGTGAAAGGCCAATCAAACTCCGTGATAGCTGGTTCTCCCCGAAATGCATTTAGGTGCAGCGTCGCGTGTTTCTTGCCGGAGGTAGAGCACTGGATGGTCTAGGGGGCCCACAAGCTTACCGAAATCAGCCAAACTCCGAATGCCGGTAAGTGAGAGCGCGGCAGTGAGACTGCGGGGGATAAGCTTCGTAGTCGAGAGGGAAACAGCCCAGATCACCAGCTAAGGCCCCTAAGCGTGTGCTAAGTGGAAAAGGATGTGGGGTCGCATAGACAACCAGGAGGTTGGCTTAGAAGCAGCCACCCTTTAAAGAGTGCGTAATAGCTCACTGGTCAAGTGGTTCCGCGCCGACAATGTAGCGGGGCTCAAGCACACCGCCGAAGCTGTGGCATTCACATTTTATCCTCGCTTGGACTTGATTCCTTGTGCAGGTGTGTGGATGGGTAGGGGAGCGTCGTGCCGCGAGTGAAGCAGCGGGGTGACCCAGTTGTGGACGCGGCACGAGTGAGAATGCAGGCATGAGTAGCGAAAGAAGGGTGAGAAACCCTTCCGCCGGATGACCAAGGGTTCCAGGGCCAGGCTAATCCGCCCTGGGTGAGTCGGGACCTAAGGCGAGGCCGAGAGGCGTAGTCGATGGACAACGGGTTGATATTCCCGTACCCGCGAAAGAGCGTCCCTGACGAACCTCGTTGTGCTAACCACCCGAACTTGGTGAGGTCTTCGGACTGAG
>NZ_JBEXHQ010000101.1:3594-5375 GCF_040607915.1 Micromonospora sp. NPDC005215
CTGAGGGAGCGTGGGAACCTGATGGGTAGTAGTCAAGCGATGGGGTGACGCAGGAAGGTAGCTGAGCCCGGCCGGTGGTTGTGCCGGGGTAAGCGTGTAGGCCGTGTTGTAGGCAAATCCGCAACACATTTAAGGCTGAGACGTGATGCCGAGCCGATTCAGGTGAAGTCAGTGATCCTATGCTGCCGAGAAAAGCCTCTAGCGAGTTCTTAGCGGCCCGTACCCCAAACCGACACAGGTGGTCAGGTAGAGAATACCGAGGCGATCGGGCGAACTGTGGTTAAGGAACTCGGCAAATTGCCCCCGTAACTTAGGGAGAAGGGGGGCCGGAGACGTGAAGCCCCGCGCGGGTGGAGCGTTGTATGGCCGCAGAGAGCAGGGGGAAGCGACTGTTTACTAAAAACACAGGTCCATGCGAAGAAGTAATTCGATGTATATGGACTGACGCCTGCCCGGTGCTGGAACGTTAAGGGGACCTGTTAGCTCTTTCGGGGGCGAAGCGGAGAACTTAAGCGCCAGTAAACGGCGGTGGTAACTATAACCATCCTAAGGTAGCGAAATTCCTTGTCGGGTAAGTTCCGACCTGCACGAATGGCGTAACGACTTCCCCACTGTCTCAACCACAGGCCCGGCGAAATTGCAGTACGAGTAAAGATGCTCGTTACGCGCGGCAGGACGGAAAGACCCCGGGACCTTTACTATAGCTTGACATTGGTACTCGAATTAGCTTGTGTAGGATAGGTGGGAGCCGGTGAAGTCCATACGCCAGTATGGGTGGAGGCAATCTTGAAATACCACTCTGGTTGATTTGGGTATCTAACTTCGGACCGTTATCCGGTTCAGGGACAGTGTCTGGTGGGTAGTTTAACTGGGGCGGTTGCCTCCTAAAAGGTAACGGAGGCGCCCAAAGGTTCCCTCAGCCTGGTTGGCAATCAGGTGTTGAGTGCAAGTACACAAGGGAGCTTGACTGTGAGACTGACAGGTCGAGCAGGGACGAAAGTCGGGACTAGTGATCCGGCACTTGCGAGTGGAAGCGGTGTCGCTCAACGGATAAAAGGTACCCCGGGGATAACAGGCTGATCTTCCCCAAGAGTCCATATCGACGGGATGGTTTGGCACCTCGATGTCGGCTCGTCGCATCCTGGGGCTGTAGCAGGTCCCAAGGGTTGGGCTGTTCGCCCATTAAAGCGGTACGCGAGCTGGGTTTAGAACGTCGTGAGACAGTTCGGTCCCTATCCGCCGTGCGCGTAGGATACTTGAGAAGGGCTGTCCCTAGTACGAGAGGACCGGGACGGACGAACCTCTGGTGTGCCAGTTGTCCTGCCAAGGGCACGGCTGGTTAGCTACGTTCGGAAGGGATAACCGCTGAAAGCATCTAAGCGGGAAGCCTGCTTCAAGATGAGGTATCCCACCCACCTTTGGTGGGGTAAGGCCCCCAGCTAGACGACTGGGTTGATAGGCCGGAAATGTAAGCCCGGTAACGGGTTCAGTTGACCGGTACTAATAGGCCGAGGACTTGACTACTAAGCTGCTACGCGTCCACTGTGCAACTCTCGATAAACGAACAACAGACCACTGTGTGGTGTTGTTTGACATGTCGATAGAGTTACGGCGGTCATGGCGGAGGGGAAACGCCCGGTTACATTCCGAACCCGGAAGCTAAGCCCTCCAGCGCCGATGGTACTGCACTCGTGAGGGTGTGGGAGAGTAGGACGCCGCCGGACAATCTTTCCAGAAAGGGTCACCCGATGAGGGTGGCCCTTTCTGCGTTTCCGCACCGC
>NZ_JBEXHQ010000102.1:0-5254 GCF_040607915.1 Micromonospora sp. NPDC005215
CGGACGCCGTCGGCGTACTCCTCCATGGGTGCGCCGTCGGTGTGGCGGGTGACGACGGTGACCTCGTGGCCGGCGGCGGCGAGGGCGACGGAGAGCGCGTGCACGTGTCGACCGAGGCCGCCGACGAGCACCGGCGGGTACTCCCAGGAGAGCATCAGCACCCGCAGTTGCCGGGCGGGGTGAATGTCGATCACGTGGGCGTCGGGTGACATGCGGCCCCCTTTGAGTTGTCCCCGGGCGCGCGCCGACCGACACCGGAAGTCGATGTCGCCGTCGCGCCTGGATCGGGGCCAATCCTGCCGGGATCGAGATAACCGGCGGCGACACCACCGTTGCGGTCGTGTAAAGCGCTACTGGCCCTTTCGGCGCACCCGCAGCAGCTCGGCCACCGACCACGCCTGGAATGGGCAGCCGGTCGCGGCGTGCGGCGCGAGGCCGTCGGCCGTCTCGCTTACCGAGCCTAATCCATATTCGGTCAGATGGGACTCAATCCCAACGAACGTGTCATCGACTGACATCTTCCCCCGGTGGGCGGCGTCGACGTACGGGCCGAGCAGCCACGGCCACACCGTGCCCTGGTGGTAGCCCCCGTCGCGCTCGGCGGGGCCACCCCGGTGCCGGCCCACGAACTCCGGCGAATCCGGGGCGAGGCTGCGCGGCCCGAGCGGGGTGAGCAGCCCGTCCGCGACGCGACGCAGCGTCGCCTCGTCCGGCTCCAGCGGCGCGAACGGCAGAGACCACGCCAGCAACTGGTTGGGACGCAACGCGTCGTCGTCGTGCAGGGCCGCGCCGCCCAGCGGGTACGCCGGCGCGGGAGCGTCCAGCACGTCGTGCAGCCAGCCGGTCGGCGCCGGGAAACGCTCCCGGAACGAGGCGGTCGCCTGCCCGTGCCGTCGCCACAACTCGTGCGCGTCCTGACCGGCCAACTCGGTCAGCTCGGCGAGCCCGGCCAGCCCGTTGATCCACAACGCGTTGACCTCGACCGGCTTGCCGGTACGCGGGGTGACCGGCACCCCGTACACCCGGGCATCCATCCAGGTCAGCGCGGTGCCGGGAGCGCCCTGGCTGAGCAGCCCGTCGGCCGGGTCGACGGCGATCCCGTACCGGGTGCCCGCCACATGAGCGTCGATCACTGCCCGCAACCCGGGCAGCAACTCGTCGCCGAGATCGGTGTCACCGGTGACCGTGACGTGCCGGCTCACCGCGTGCAGGAACCACAACGTGCCATCGACGGTGTTGTACTCCACCCGACCGGTGTCGGCCGTGTTGGCCAGCATCCCCTCGGACAGTGTCGCCGCGTACGCCCGCAGCAGCTCCCGCCCCTCGTCGGCTCGACCGGTGCAGAGGAACAACCCCTCGTACGAGATCATCGTGTCCCGGGACCAGGCCCCGAACCAGGGGTAGCCGGCGACCACGTCCACCGCCGCGTCGTTGGTGCGCACCACGAACGCGTCGGCGGCCAGCGCCAGGGTGGCCGCCACGTCGTCGGCCGGCTTCGCCGTCGCCACCACCTGCCGGTTGCGCCGCCGGGCCGTCGCCACGATCTCCTCCGCCGCCGGTGGCTCCAGGTCGAGCGGATCGGCCCAGGCCCGCACCGACACGGTGTCGCCGGGGCGGTTCAACTCGCCGACGAAACGCCCCGCGTACCAGAGGTCCTCGTCCGGGTGCAGGCCCCGGTTGGCCTCCTCGCGGTGGTGCACGCCCAGCCACCACTGCCCCTCGGGCGCCCACCCCGGGCCGGCCAGCCGGTACGCGCCCTCGACCACCGCACCGCCGGCCACCGACTCGACCTGCGGGGTCGGGCCGTCGGCCCGCCGCTCGCCGTGCGCGTCGCGCCAGGTGCAGGCGGCGGACAACTCCAGCCGGACGGGTCCACCGGCGACCAGCCGGTGCACCACCGCCACGCAGGAGCGGCCGGGCAGCATCGCCACCTCCCGCTCGATCACCACCGCGCCGATCCGCCACCGCCACCGGGGCAGCCCGTCGACCAGGTCGAAGCGTTCCAGCAGCTCGAAGCCGCGCGGGTCCACGTCGCCGGAGGACCACTCGTGCGCGCCGAGCCGGACCCGCGCCCCGGACGGCAGGGTGACCGCCGGGTCCAGACTGACCAGTCCCACCTGACGGGACGCCGGGGTTTCGCCGGGGACCACCAGCAGACCGTGGTAGCGGCGGGTCCGCAGCCCGGCGACGGTGCCCATCGCATATCCGCCGAGACCGTCGGGAACCAGCCACTCCCGGCTGGCCGCGCTGGTCAGATCGCCGCACAGCTGCGGGCCGAAGTGAATGTCGATCAACTTTCCTCCACCTGCGGCAAGGTGTAACACGCCACGACGAGAATGGCCGCTGTGGTCAAGTACCGCGGCGACGTCAAAGATGTGCACGTGATCACTGACCGATCGTCCTCCGACGCCTCGCCACCCGACGCTGAGCGGCTCCGGCTCGCCCAAGCCGACTCGGGGGAGCAGGACTGGCGCGCATGGGGTCCCTATCTGTCCGAACGGGCGTGGGGGACGGTACGGGAGGACTACAGCGAGCACGGTACGGCCTGGGACTACTTCCCGCATGACCACGCGCGGTCGAGAGCCTACCGGTGGAACGAAGACGGGATGGCCGGCGTCTGCGACGAACGACAGACGTTCGCCTTCGCTCTCGCGCTGTGGAACGGCAAGGACCCGATCCTCAAGGAACGGATGTTCGGCCTCGGCGGCGACAGCGGCAACCACGGTGAGGACGTCAAGGAATACTGGTGGTATCTCGACAGCACTCCGACGCACTCCTGGATGCGCTGGCGCTACCACTATCCGCAGGCCGCCTTCCCGTACGACGAACTGGTCGCGGTGAACGCGTTGCGGGGCCGCGACGACACCGAGTACGAGCTGGTCGACACCGGGATCTTCGACGACGACCGGTACTGGGCGGTGACCGTCGACTACGCCAAGGCGTCCCCGACCGACCTCTGCATGGTGGTGACTATTGCCAACCGGGGCGACCGGGCGGCGACCCTGCACGTCCTGCCCACCCTGTGGTTCCGTAACACCTGGTCCTGGGGCCTGCCCGGCGGCGACCGGATCCCCCGGCTGACCGGCCAGGGCACCCGGCTCGTCGGCGAGCACCGGGTGCTCGGCCAACTGCTGCTGGAGGGCGACGGTGGGCCGGTGCCGCTGCTCTGCGACAACGACACAAACGCCGAACGGCTCTGGGGCCTGCCCGGCCGCTCGCCGTACCCCAAGGACGGCATCAACGACCACGTGGTCAACGGCGCGGCCACCGTCAACCCCGCGCGCGAGGGCACCAAGGGCGCCCTGCACTACGTGCTCGACGTGCCGGCCGGCGGGCAACGCCAGATCCGGTTGCGGCTGACCCGCACCGCGTCGCCACCGGCCGCCGCGCCGCCGCCCCCGGCCGACCTCAGCGAGGGCTTCGAGGCCGTGGTGTGGGCGCGGCGGGCCGAGGCGAACCGGTTCTTCGCCGGGGTGATCCCACCGGCTGCCACCGCCGACGAGGCGCTGGTGGCCCGGCAGGCCATCGCCGGGCTGATGTGGGGCAAGCAGTTCTACCACTTCGACGTCAAACGCTGGCTCGAAGGCGACCCGGGCTCCACACCGCCGGCCGGGCGTCGACACGGGCGCAACAGCGCCTGGTGGCACATGACCAGCTTCGACATCATCTCCATGCCCGACCCGTGGGAATATCCCTGGTACGCGGCCTGGGACCTGGCCTTCCACTGCGTGAGCATCGCCCGGGTCGACCCGGGCTTCGCCAAGGAGCAACTGCTGCTCCTGCTGCGCGAGTGGTACCTGCACCCCAACGGGCAGATCCCGGCGTACGAGTGGGCGTTCGGTGACGTGAACCCGCCGGTGCACGCCTGGGCGGCGCTGAAGGTGTTCGAGATCGACGGAGGGCGGGACTACGAGTTCCTGGCCCGGGTGATGCACAAGCTGCTGCTCAACTTCACCTGGTGGGTCAACCGCAAGGACACCGGCGGCAACAACGTCTTCGAGGGCGGTTTCCTCGGGCTGGACAACGTCGGGCCGTTCGACCGCTCGGCGGCGCTGCCGGTGGCCGGTGTGCTGGAGCAGTCCGACGGCACCGGCTGGATGGGCATGTACGCGCTCAACCTGCTGGACATGGCGATCGTCCTCGCCGAGCACGACCGGACCTGGGTGGACACCGCCACCAAGTTCTTCGAACACTTCGCGTACATCGCCGCCGCCGCGTACGAGCAGGGGTTGTGGGACGACGAGGACGCCTTCTTCTACGACGTGCTGCGCCTCGCCGACGGCACGAAGGTGCCGCTGAAGGTCCGTTCCGTCGTCGGCCTGCTGCCGTTGGCCGCGACCACCCGGCTCACCGCGAAGACCCTGCACCGCCTACCGGAGCTGGGCGCGCGGTTGCGCTGGTTCCTCACCAACCGCCCGGAGTACGCGCAGGTGATCGGCACCCGCCGGCTGGGCCCCGACGGCCGGCAGCAGCGGCTGCTGTCCATGGTCGGCCCGGAGCAGGTGGTCCGGCTGCTCGCCCGGATGCTCGACCCCGACGAGTTCCTCTCCGACTTCGGCCTGCGGACGCTGTCCCGCGCCCACCTGGACAAGCCGTTCTCCGTCACCCTCGGCGGGCAGGAGTTCTCCGTCGGCTACGAGCCGGCCGAGTCGACGAGCGGACTGTTCGGCGGCAACTCGAACTGGCGCGGACCGATCTGGATGCCGACGAACTTCCTGCTGATCAGCGCACTACGCGACTACGCGGCGTTCTTCGGCGACGACCTCCAGGTGGAATATCCGACCCGCTCCGGGGTGAAACGCACGCTCGACGAGATCGCTGACGACCTCTCGGCCCGGCTGATCTCGCTCTTCACCCAGGACGACTGGGGTCGACGGCCCATCTACGGCGCGTGCCAGCTCTTCCAGACCCACCCCGACTGGCGGGACCTGGTCGCCTTCCCCGAGTACTTCCACGGCGACAACGGGGCCGGCCTGGGAGCCTGGCACCAGACCGGCTGGACCGCCCTGGTGGCCGACCTGATCCTCACCCTGCGCCGCTGACCACCCACCCCCGGCCCCGCGCCGGTCCGAGCCCGTGCTGCTCGTGCCGGGTCCGTGCTGCTCGTGCGGGGTCCGTGCTGCTCGCGCCGCGCCCCGCGCTGTTCGCGCCGGGTCCGCGTTGCTCGTGCCGCCCCCCGCGCTGTGCGCCCCGCGCTGTGCGCCCCGCGCTGTGCGCCCCGCGCCCCGCGCTGTGCGCCCCGCGCCCCGCGCTG
>NZ_JBEXHQ010000103.1:0-5154 GCF_040607915.1 Micromonospora sp. NPDC005215
CCCACACCCGCAGGCGTGAACTCGACACCACGCCCGGCAACCCCATCCACACCCAATCCAAGATCTGAGCAACATCAGGGATAGTGCTGCCTCAGGTCGCCGCGAGGCAGCACTATCCCTGATGTTGCGTGGACTGGGACCTGGACGGCGATACCGCACACCATCACCGAACGCGTGCATGGGATCGAGCAGGCCGTCAGCGGCGGGCCGCTAGACCGGAACGCCGCTGACGGGTCTGCCGGGCGCTCAGTGGGATGTCGTGTCGTTGTGGGGTGCGGTGTGTTGCCGGGGGATCGTGGGGGTCGCCGGCCAGGGGATCTCGTCAGCGCGGTGGAAGGTGATCCCAGCGGTGGACCAGCGCGGGCCGTGCCCGGCCAGGCGCTCGCGGAATCCGGCCCAGTCGTGTGCGGCCCGGGGCGACCAGCCCAGCTCGGCGATGGCGGGCAGTCGAGGGAGCAGCATGAACTCGATGTCGGTGAGCGAGGTGACCGATTCGGTCCACAGCGGGGCCTCCACGCCGAGGACGGCAGTGCTGGGCACGCCCGCGACGTGGGTGCCCGGGTCCCAGTCATACGCCCGGCGGACGTCGATCAGACCGGCCCAGTCGTGCCCGATCGGGGTGTCCTCGGCGTACTTCATGTCCAGGTAGGCGTGGTTGCCGGGGGAGAGGATCAGCCGGGCGCCCCGCTGGACGGCGTCGGCCGTGGCGGGGTCCTCGGCGTCCGTACCCCACCATTGCAGGACCCGCCCGTCGACGTGCGCCGCCGGGGCGAGCTGGTGCCAGCCCACCACTGTCTTGCCGGTGCCGGCGACGATCCGCTGCGCCCTCTCGACGAAACCGGTGTAGACCGCACCCTTGACGTTGAACGCCTCGTCGCCGCCGATGTGCAGCCACGGCCCCGGGGTGAGGGCGGCGACCTCGCCGAGCACGTCGGCGATGAAGTCGTACGTCTGCTCGTCGGCCGGGTCTACGTAGCTGAAGCCGACCTCGGTGCCGGTGTACGGCGGCGGTGCGAGCTTGTTCGGCGCCAGCTCCGGGTACGCGACCAGCGCCGCGTTGGTGTGCCCGGGCAGGTCGATCTCCGGGACCAGCGTGACGTGCCGGGCGGCGGCGTGGGAGACGATCTGCTGGTAGTCCGCCTTCGTGTAGTGCCCGCCGGGGCCGCCGCCGACCTCGGTTGCCCCGCCCACGGAGGTCAACCTCGGCCACGACTCGACGGCGATGCGCCAACCCTGGTCGTCGGTGAGGTGCAGGTGCAGGTGGTTGAGCTTGTAGCGGGCCAGGTGGTCGATCACCCGCAGGACGTCCTCGACGGCGAAGAAGTGTCGCGCCACGTCGAGCATCGCGCCCCGGTACGGGAAGCGGGGACGGTCCAGGATCGTGCCGCCCGGCAGCGCCCAGCGTGCGACCACCGGCGTCTGGCTCTCCACGGCGGCGGGGAGCAACTGCCGGAGCGTCTGTACGCCGTAGAAGAGGCCCGTCGTGGTCTCGGCGACAACGCGTACCTCCGCGCTGGTCACGTCGAGCCGGTAGCCCTCCGCCCCGAGGTCGGTGCTCCGGTGCTGGGTGGCGGGGGGTGTGGAGGTCGGGCTGGCGGGCGTGGCGGCCAGGGTGAGCGTCAGCGTGCCGGTCGGCTCGACGGCGGGTGTGTCGGCGACGGGCAGGGGGAGGCCGGTTGCCGGTCGGAGCAGCTCGGCGAGGTGGTCGGCCACCTCGCGGGCGCCCGGGTGGGCGGTGACCCGGATGGCCGTGTCCCCGGTGAGCACGAAGGACGCGCTGGGGTCCGCTTCGACCCGTTCCGGTGCCGGCACGACGTTGTCGAGGCGTACCGGCGGGGCGAGCAGATCGTCGCCGGCCGCCCGCGCGGCGAGCACGGCCAGGTCGCCGGCCGCCGGCTGGTGCGCGGGCAGCGCGGCCGGGTCGGCGGCGGTAGAGGTCGGCTCGGGGGCGGGGGAGGAGAGCGGAGGGGATGACACGACGACGGCTCCGGAGGGGGTTGTTCGCGTCGGATATGGCAAAAGTGAGCTTCGGCAGAACCAGTCCCGTCAACAATACGAGAGCCGGCCTGGATGCGTGATGGTGCGCATGGAAGCGTTCCCAAAAACCGGTACGAACACGGATAGTCGTGATGGCTGTGCCAATTGTCACCGAACGGTCCCAGGTCACCCGATGTTCGCTTAACCTTCGCCCACCGATCGGCGTCGACCCCGGGATTACCGGTGGTCCGTCTCGGGGTAGAAAAAACTGAACCTTCGTTAAGTGTCCATCCGGCGCGTGTGTGGAGGCTTTGGTGGCAGCGCAAAAAACCGTCGACCACAAGTACGTCTACGACTTCTCCGAAGGCAACAAGGACCTCAAGGACCTGCTCGGCGGCAAGGGGGCGAACCTCGCCGAGATGACCAACCTCGGCCTGCCCGTTCCCCCCGGCTTCACCATCACCACCGAGGCCTGCCAGGCGTACCTCGCGACGGGACGGGAGCCGGACGGGCTCGCCGGTCAGATCGAGACGCACCTGGAATCGCTTGAGCGCGCGATGGGCAAACGCCTCGGCGACCCGCAGGACCCGCTGCTGGTCTCCGTCCGCTCCGGCGCCAAGTTCTCCATGCCCGGCATGATGGAGACCGTCCTCAACGTCGGCCTCAACGACCAGAGCGTGGTCGGGCTCTCCGCGCAGGCGGGAGGCTCGGGCGGCCAGGCCGCCTCCGGCGGCGCGGACAGGTTCGCCTGGGACTCCTACCGCCGCCTCATCCAGATGTTCGGCAAGACCGTCTGCGACGTGCCGGGCGAGGAGTTCGAGCACGCGCTCGACCAGGCCAAGAGCGCCAAGGGTACGCACAACGACCTCGACCTGGACGCGGACGACCTGCGCGGGCTTGTCGACGCGTACAAGAAGATCTTTTTGAAGCACACCGGTCGGGAGTTCCCGCAGCAGCCGCGCGAACAGCTCGACCTCGCCATCCGGGCGGTCTTCGAGTCGTGGAACGCCGAGCGCGCGGTGCTCTACCGCCGCCAGGAGCGCATCCCGGCCGACCTCGGCACCGCGGTCAACGTGGTGACAATGGTCTTCGGCAACCTGGGCCCGGATTCCGGCACCGGTGTCGCGTTCACCCGGGACCCGGCCAGTGGCGCGCAGGGCATCTACGGCGACTACCTGGCCAACGCCCAGGGCGAGGACGTGGTGGCCGGCATCCGCAACACAGTGCCCCTACAGGAGTTGGCGCAGCTCGACCGGACCTCCTACGACGAGCTGCTCAGCATCATGGCCCGGTTGGAGGCGCACTACCGGGACCTGTGCGACATCGAGTTCACAATCGAACGCGGCAAGCTGTGGATGTTGCAGACCCGGGTCGGCAAGCGCACCGCCGCCGCCGCGTTCGTCATCGCCGGGCAACTCGTCGACGAGGGCCTGATCGACCTGGACGAGGCGCTGCACCGGGTCAACGGCGCGCAACTGGCCCAGCTGATGTTCCCCCGCTTCCAACTCGACCACGAGTTCCAGCCGGTCGCCACGGGCATCGGCGCCTCGCCCGGCGCGGCGTCCGGCACAGTGGTCTTCACCTCCGCGCGGGCCGTCGAGCTGGCCGCCGAGGGGAAGTCGGTGATCCTGGTCCGCCGGGAGACCAACCCGGACGACCTGAACGGCATGATCGCCGCGAAGGGCATCCTCACCTCGCGCGGCGGCAAGACCAGCCACGCCGCCGTGGTGGCCCGGGGCATGGGCAAGACCTGCGTCTCCGGCGCGGACGACATCGAGGTGAACGTGCCCGCGAAGCGGCTCACAGTGGCGGGGCAGACCGTCGACGAGGGCGACGTGGTCTCCATCGACGGCACCACCGGCAAGGTCTACCTCGGCGAGGTGCCGGTCCGGCCGTCGGAGGTGGTGCAGTACTTCGAGGGCAGCCTCGACCCCGAGCACATCGACAACGCGCTGGTCCGGGCCGTACACCGGATCATGACGCACGCCGACGGCAAGCGGCGGCTGGCGGTCCGCACGAACGCCGACACCGGCGCGGATGCCGCCCGCGCCCGGCGCTTCGGCGCGGAGGGCATCGGGCTGTGCCGCACCGAGCACATGTTCCTCGGCGACCGGCGGGAGCTGGTCGAGCGGCTGATCCTGTCCCGAGCCGCGGACGAGCGGGAGGCGGCGCTGGAAGCGCTGCTGCCGTTGCAGCGGGCCGACTTCGTGGAGATCTTCCGCGAGATGGACGGGCTGCCGGTCACCGTCCGGCTGATCGATCCGCCGCTGCACGAGTTCCTGCCACCGTTGGAGCAGCTCGCCGTCAACGTCGCGGTCGCCCAGGAGCGCGGCGAGGACGTGGCAAAGGAGGAGGCGTTGCTCGCCGCCGTCCGGCGGATGCACGAGGAGAACCCGATGCTCGGGCTGCGGGGCGTCCGCCTCGGCCTGGTCATCCCCGGCCTGTTCGCGATGCAGGTTCGGGCCATCGCCGAGGCGGCCGTCAGCTGTGCCCGTGGCGGAGGTGTGGCGAAACCGGAGATCATGGTGCCGCTGGTCGGGGCCGTGCAGGAGCTGGAGACGGTCCGCGCCGAGGCCGAGAAGATCATCGCCGAGGTGGTCGGGGACAGCGGGGTCGAGGTGCTGATCGGCACGATGATCGAGGTGCCCCGGGCGGCGCTGACCGCCGGGCAGATCGCCGAGGCGGCGCAGTTCTTCTCCTTCGGCACCAACGACCTGACCCAGATGGGCTGGGGCTTCTCCCGCGACGACGTCGAGGGCGCGTTCTTCTGGCGCTACCTGGAGCTGGGCATCTTCGGCATCTCGCCGTTCGAGTCGATCGACCGCGACGGGGTCGGCCGGCTGGTGCGGATCGCCGCCGAGGAGGGGCGGGCCGCCCGCCCCGGGTTGAAGCTCGGGGTCTGCGGCGAGCACGGCGGCGACCCGGACTCGGTGCACTTCTTCCACGAGGTCGGCCTGGACTACGTGTCCTGCTCGCCGTTCCGGGTGCCGGTGGCCCGGCTGGAGGCCGGTCGGGCGGTCGTGGAGACCGACGGCTCGGACAGCCGTTGACGCGGGCCGGCGGCGGACCGGGGACCGGTCCGTCAACCGCAGCACCTCGGCCTCCCGCTCGGTGAGTCGGGCGGCGCGCAGCCGATCGCCGCCCACCGGCCCGTACGCCCCGACGAGCTGACGGATC
>NZ_JBEXHQ010000104.1:0-4798 GCF_040607915.1 Micromonospora sp. NPDC005215
GTCGCGGTCACCCTCGACCCCGCAACACTGCGAGACCAAGCCACCACCGGAACCCTGCCCGCCCTCCTCCGCGGCCTCGTCCGCACACCACGGCGGGTCGACCCAGGCGTCACGCTGCGGCTCGGCCAACTCGACGGCGAGCAGCGCGAGGAGGCGCTGCTCCACCTCGTTCGTGAGCACGTGGCCGGGGTGCTCGGGCACGAGTCGAGCCGCGAGGTGCACCTTGACCGCGGCTTCCTGGATCTGGGCCTCGACTCGCTCACCGCGCTGGAGTTGCGCAACCGGCTCGGCTCGGCGACCGGCCTGCGACTGCCAGCCACGGTGATCTTCGATCATCCGACGGTTCGCGGGCTGACCACACACCTGCTTGCCGAGCTCAGCCCGGCTCTGCCGGCACCCGCCGACCGTGTGCTCGGCGACATCGACCAGGTGGCGGCCAGCCTGGCCGCACTCAACGGAGACCAGGCCGGCCGGCTGGCCGTGTCGCGGCGGCTGCGCGAACTGCTCACCGAGCTGGAAGGTACGCCCGGTGACGGCGTCGCGGAACGGCTCACGTCCGCCACTGACGACGACCTCTTCGACTTCATCGACAGCGAACTCGGGACCCGCTGATGACCACGGGCGGCCTCACCGGAAGGAAGAACGCAGCAATGGCGAACGAGGACAAGCTCCGGGACTATCTCAAGCGGGTCACCGCCGATCTGCACCAGACCCGTGAGCGGCTGCGGGAGGTGGAGTCGGCCGCCGGGGAGCCGATCGCCGTGGTGGCCATGGCGTGCCGTTATCCGGGCGGGGTGGCCGGCCCGGAGGACCTGTGGCGACTTGTCGACGACGGCGTCGACGCGGTCACCGGGTTCCCGGAGAACCGTGGGTGGGATCTGGACGGGCTCTACGACCCGGACCCGGACGCGGCCGGGCACTCGTACACCCGGCACGGCGGCTTCCTGCACGACGCCGACGAGTTCGACCCGGACGTGTTCGGCATCAGCCCGCGCGAGGCGCTCACCATCGATCCGCAGCAGCGCATCCTGCTCGAGCTGGCCTGGGAGGCGGTCGAGCGGGCCGGCATCGGACCCGACGCGCTGCGCGGCAGCCGCACCGGCGTGTACGCGGGCGTCATGTACAACGACTATGCCGGCCGGCTGCTGCACCAGCCGCCCGAGGACCTTGAGGGTTACCTGGCCAGCGGCAGCGCAGGCAGCGTCGCGTCCGGCCGGGTGGCGTACCACTTCGGCTTCGAAGGGCCGGCGGTTACCGTCGACACGGCCTGCTCGTCATCCCTGGTCACCCTGCACCTGGCCGCGCAGGCGCTACGGCAGGGCGACTGCACGCTGGCGCTGGCCGGTGGTGTCACGGTGATGGCCAGTCCGAACAGCTTCGTCGAGTTCAGCCGGCAGCGCGGTCTGGCGCCGGACGGCCGCTGCAAGCCGTTCGCCGACGCCGCCGACGGCACGGGTTGGAGCGAGGGCGCGGGCCTGCTGCTGCTGGAACGGCTCTCCGACGCGCAGCGCCTGGGCCACCCGGTCCTCGGCGTGATCCGTGGCAGCGCGGTCAACCAGGACGGCACCACCAGCCAGCTCACCGCGCCGAACGGGCCGGCCCAGCAGCGGGTCATCCGGCAGGCGCTGGCCGGCGCCGGGTTGGAGCCGGCCGATGTGGACGCGGTGGAGGCGCACGGCACCGGCACCACGCTGGGCGACCCGATCGAGGCCGGCGCGTTGCTGGCCACGTACGGTGCCGGCCGCGATCCGCGGCGCCCGCTGCACCTCGGCTCGATCAAGTCGAACCTGGGCCACACCCAGGCGGCGGCCGGCGTCGCCGGCGTGATCAAGATGATCATGGCGATGCGGCACGACCGGCTTCCGCGCACCCTGCACGTCGACCGACCCTCCCAGCACGTGGACTGGGACGGTGGCGCGCTGCGCCTTCTCACCGACCCGGTCGACTGGCCCCGACGAGACCGGCCGCGGCGGGCCGCGGTGTCCTCGTTCGGCATCAGCGGCACCAACGCGCACGTCATCCTGGAGGAGGCGCCACCGGTCGACACCGCCCCGACCGGCACCCGCCAGGCGCCGGCCGCGGTGCCCTACCTGCTCTGCGCGCACGACGAGGAGTCACTGCGCCGGGCGGCACTGCGCCTGCGCGACCACCTGGACAACGATCCCAGTCTGGATCGACTCGCGGTCGGGCACAGCCTGGCCACCACTCGGCGCGAACTCGGCCGGCGCGCCGCGATCCTGGCCACCGACGGCGCGACCACCGCCGCGGCGCTGGCCGCGCTGGCGACCGGTGACCGGCATCCGGCCGCCGTCCGCGGCACCGCCTCGGCGGGTGCGACCGCCTTCCTGTTCACCGGCCAGGGCAGTCAGCGACCCGGCATGGGCGCGGTGCTCTACCGCGAGGTGCCAGCATTCGCCGCCGCGGTCGACGAGATCTGCGCGGCCCTGGATCCACACCTCGACCAGCCGTTGCGTGAACTGATGTTCGCCGACGGTGGCGCCAACAGCCCACTGCATCGCACCGAATATGCCCAGCCGGCACTGTTCGCGCTGGAGGTGGCCCTGTTCCGCACGCTGCGCGGATTCGGTGTACGCCCGGACTACCTGGTCGGCCACTCGATCGGCGAGCTCGCGGCCGCGCACGTCGCCGGGGTGCTGTCGCTCGCCGACGCCGCGACGTTGGTCGCCGCGCGCGGCCGGCTGATGCAGGCGATGCGGGACGACGGGGCGATGGTGGCCATCCAGGCCGGCGAGGAGACCGTGCGCGCCGCGATCAACGGCCACCACCAGGGGGTGACTGTCGCGGCCGTGAACGGGCCGACGGCGACGGTGATCTCCGGCGACACGGCCGCGGTCGTGGAGTTGGGCGCCGTTTTCACCGAGCGCGGCATCAAGACCCGACGACTCACCGTCAGTCACGCGTTCCACTCGCCGCACATGGACGGCATGCTCGACGACTTCCGCCTGGTGGCAGCGGGGCTGGACTTCCGGCCGCCAACCATCCCGATCGTGTCCAACCTGACCGGCGAGCTCGCCACCGCCGAACAGCTGTGCTCCGCGGACTACTGGGCCGACCAGGTGCGGCACGCGGTGCGCTTCGCCGACGCGGTTGCTCTGCTGCACCGGGAAGGAGTGATCCACTACCTCGAACTCGGGCCGGCGCCGGTGCTCGCCGCCATGGTGCACGACACCCTCTTCGCGACTGACGCGGACGCGCCGGCCGCCGAGCGCAGCACGGTCCTGGCCACGATGCGCCAGGACCGGGAGGGTGCGGCCGGATTGATCGGCACGCTGGCCGAGGCGTACGTGCACGGACTGACCGTCGACTGGAACGCGATCGTGGGCTGGGACGAGGCGCCGGTGGTGCCACTGCCGACGTACCCGTTCCACCGCCGGCGCTTCTGGATCGACCCTTCCCCAGCCGGCGGCGACCCGGCCGGGCTGGGTCAGCACCCGGCGCGGCACCCGCTGCTCGGGGCCGGCGTGGACCTGGCAGCCGGCGGTGGCAGCCTGCTGACGGGCCGATTCTCTCCGACGAGTCATCCGTGGCTGGCTGACCACGCCGTGCAGGGCACCGTACTGCTTCCCGGCACCGCGCTGCTCGACCTCGCGCTGTTCGCGGCCAGCCGGCACGGTTGGTCGCGGGTGGACGAACTCACCCTTGAGGCACCCGTCGTGCTCGACCCGGACGCCCCGATCGACCTGCAGGTCAGCGTGCAGGACGAGGACGGCCCGACGGTGGAGATCTTCTCGCGCCCGGCGGAGGACCCTGACGCCGACTGGACCCGGCACTGCACGGGCCGGATCGGCACCGACGAGCAGGGGACCGCGCCGACCAGCGAATCGGCTACGGCGTGGCCGCCCGCCGGGGCCGAGCCGATTGACGTGGCCGGGCTCTACGACCGGCTCGAGGAGCTGGGTCTCGACTACGGCCCGACCTTCCAGGCGGTACGCGCCGCGTGGCGGGACGGCGACACGATCCATGCCGAGGTCGCGGTGCGGCCGGAGGTCGGGCAGGACACCTTCGCGGTGCACCCGGCCCTGCTCGACGCCGCCCTCCACCCGCTCGCCGCCGCCGGTACCGGCCTGCGGCTGCCCTTCGCCTGGCGGGGTGTCACGTTGCACGCCGTCGAGGCCACCGCCCTACGGGTCACCGTACGACCGGCCGGGACGGACAGCCTGTCGTTGACCGCCACCGATCCGACCGGCGCGCCGGTGCTGACCGTCGAGGCCCTCGACGTGCGTGCCGCGGACCTGGCCCACCTGGCCGGCGGCCGTCGCCCGCAGACCCTGTACCGGGTCGTGTGGGAGCGGGTGGTGGGTGCGGCGGCGGTCGAGGAACCCCTGATCCTCGATCTCAGCGATGACACCGTGCACAGCGCACTACCGCGCCTGCAGGAAGCGCTCGCCACCGACCAACCACTACTAGCTCACACCCACAACGCCGTCACCGATCCCATCAACCCTGACCAGGCCGCGATCTGGGGCCTCCTGCGCACCGCCCAGACCGAACATCCCCACCGACTCACCATCGTCGACAACCACGACCCCACCAACCCGCCACCGGCCAACGAACCCCAACTGGCCAACCGCGACGGCCACCACTACGCACCCCGACTCACCCCAACCCCAACCCCCACCCCACAACACCTACCCCTGGACCCCAACGGCAGCATCCTCATCACCGGCGGCACCGGCACCCTCGGCGCCCTCATCGCCCGCCACCTCCACCAACGCGGCTACCACCACCTCATCCTCGCCAGCCGCCGCGGCCCCAACGCACCCCACGCCCACCACCT
>NZ_JBEXHQ010000105.1:0-4125 GCF_040607915.1 Micromonospora sp. NPDC005215
CGCCGATGAACGGCCGCGCGGTGGTGGTCAGGCGGTGCCGGCTCGTGACGTGCCGGTCGCCCGGCCGGGCGGTGACGGTGATCTGGTCACGGGCCCGCGTCCCGCGTCCCGCGCCCCGCGCCCCGCGCCCCGCGCCCCGCGCCAAGATCTACGCAACATCAGGGATGTTGCTGCCTCCGACGCGTCAGAGACAGCAACATCCCTGATGTTGCGTAGATCTTGACGACGAGCACCATGCCCGATCGGCCGGGAGCAGCGGTTCGGGGCGTCAGCGCCAAGGTCGTGCTCGAACCAGGATGTGGTGGCCACGAAGCGCCGGGACGCCACTACATCCTGGATGCTGTGCGATCTTGCCGCGCAAGGAGCGACCGGGCGGGAGCCCAGGACGACCGCGCACAACCGGGGCGGGAGCGCAGGAAGACCGCGCACAACCGGAGCGGACACCAGGACGATGGCCCACGACCGGGGCGGGTGCGCGGACGGCGGCGCGCGACGGGACGGGACGGCCACACAGCTTTGGTACGGAGTATGTGTCGCCGGCCCATGTGCCGGGAAGCACACAGCTCGTAACTTCTTGCGCCATGACGGCAGAACCCGTGGCGGTCCCCCACGTCGTACAGGTCGACCTCGCCGGTCGGACCGCCCTGGTCACCGGGGGCGGCAGCGGCATCGGGCGGGCGTGCGCCCTGCGGCTGGGCGCGGCCGGCGCCAAGGTGCTCGTGGTGGATCGCAACCTGGAGGCGGCCAAGGCGGTGGCCGCCGAGGTCGGCGGCCGGGCCGAGGGTGTGGACCTGTCCGACGCCGCGGCGGTGGACCGCCTCGACGTGGACGTGGACATCGTGGTGAACAACGCCGGGCTCCAGCACGTCGCGCCGGTGCAGGACTTTCCCGTCGAGCGCTTCGAGTACATCCAGCGGGTGATGGTGGAGGCGCCGTTCCTGCTGATCCGCCGGGCGCTGCCGCACATGTACGCCCGGGGCTGGGGTCGGATCGTCAACATCTCCTCGGTGCACGGGTTGCGCGCCTCGCCGTACAAGGCGGCCTACGTCTCGGCCAAACACGCCCTGGAGGGGCTGTCGAAGGTGGTGGCGCTGGAGGGCGCCGCGCACGGGGTGACCGCCAACTGCATCAACCCGGCGTACGTGCGCACGGCGCTGGTGGAGAGCCAGATCGCCGACCAGGCGGCCAGCCACGGCATCGACGAGGCCGAGGTGGTTGAGAAGATCATGCTGGCTCGGGCCGCGATCAAGCGGCTGATCGAACCGGAGGAGGTCGCCGAGCTGTTGGCGTACCTTTGCTCGCCGCCGGCGGCGTTCATCACCGGTGCGTCGATCGCCCTCGACGGGGGCTGGACGGCCAACTAGTGGGGCTGAGCACAATGTCGACCATGTCATCGCCGGTGGAGTTCCTGGAGCTGCTCGCCCGTGAGGCCGCGGCGGTCGAGTTCGAGGGACCGCTGGTGGCCGCGCGGGCCGCGGGGCTGCCGCCGGAGCGGCTGGCCGAGCTGGAGCAGGCCAAGTCGGTGGCGTTGCGGGTCCGCGCGCTGCTGGAGCGTCGGCGTCGCCGGGAGAGCGAGCTGTCCGGCCTGTACGACACGGTCAGTGACCTGGCCGGGCTGCGTGACCTGGACGACGTGCTCCGGGCGATCGTGCACCGGGCCCGCAACCTGCTCGGCGCGGACGTGGCCTACATGACGCTCAACGACGACGGGCGCGGCGACACCTACATGCGGGTGACCGACGGGTCGGTCTCGGCCCGCTTCCAGCGGCTGCGGCTGCCGATGGGCGCCGGCCTGGGCGGTCTGGTGGCCCAGTCCGGCGCGCCGTACGTCACCGCCAACTACGGCGAGGACGCGCGCTTCCACCACACCGGCGAGATCGACGCCGGTGTGGGCGAGGAGGGCCTGGTGGCGATCCTCGGGGTGCCGCTGCGGCTGGGTTCCACCTCGATCGGTGTGCTCTACGCCGCCAATCGTTCGGCTCGACCGTTCGTCCGGGAGGAGGTGGCGCTGCTGGTCTCGCTCGCCGCGCATGCCGCGGTGGCGATCGACACCGCCCGGTTGCTCACCGAGACCCGCTCGGCGTTGGCCGAGTTGTCGGCGGCGAACACCACCATCCGGGCGCACAGCAGCTCGGTGGAGCGGGCCGCGGCGGCACACGACCGGATGACGGCGCTGGTGCTGCGCGGCGGCGGCGTGGAGGACGTGGCGGCGGCGGTGACCGAGGTGCTGGGTGGTGCGCTGCTGGCGCTGGACGCCGAGGGCCGCCTGCTGGCCCGGGTGGGTGAGATCGACGAGCCGGACCGGGCGGACATCGTCGAGGCGGTGGCGGCGTCGCGCACCGAGGGGCGCAGCGTGCGCCGCAGCCCGCTGTGGTACGCGGCGGTGGTGGCGGGCGCGGAGAACCTGGGCGCTCTGGTGCTGCGTCCGGACGACGAGTTGGTCGACGCCGACCAGCGCATCCTGGAGCGGGCCGCGCTGGTGACCGCGCTGCTGCTGCTGTTCCGCCGGACGGTCGCCGAGGCGGAGGGGCGGGTCCGCGGCGAGCTGCTGGACGACCTGATCGCCCGTCCGCTGCGGGACACCGACGCGTTGCGCCGCCGGGCCCGGCGGCTCGGGGTGGACCTGGACGCCCCGCACGTGCTGGTGGCGGTGGGCGACGACGCAATCGCCGCGACCGGCTCGGCCCGGCAGCGGGTGCTCTCCTGGGCCACCACGTACGCCTCGGCGCGCGGCGGGCTGGCCGCGGCGCGCGACGGTCGGGTGGTGCTGATGTTGCCGGGGCTGGACGCGGGCGGCAGTGCCCGTGCGGTTGCCCGGGACCTGTCCCGGGTGACCGGCCGTCCGGTGACCGCCGGGGCGAGCGGCCCGTCGAACGGGCCGGCGGCGCTGGCCGGGACGTTCCACGAGGCGGACCGGTGCCTGACGGCGCTGGGCGCGTTGGGCCGGGCCGGCCAGGGGGCGAGCACCGGCGAGCTGGGCTTCGTCGGGCTGCTGCTGGGCACGGTCGGTGACCGGGGCGAGAAGGACGTGGCCGAGTTTCTCCGCACCACCGTCGGGCCGGTGGTCGACTACGACGCCCGGCGGGGCACGGCTCTGGTGAAGACGCTGGAGGCGTACTTCGGGGTGGGTGGCAGTCTGGCCCGGGCCGCCGAGCAGCTGCACGTGCACGTGAACACGGTGACCCAGCGGTTGGAACGGGTCGGGCAGTTGCTCGGCGCGGACTGGCAGCGGCCCGAGCGGGCGTTGGAGGTGCAGCTCGCGCTGCGTCTGCACCGGCTGCGCGCACCGGCCGGCTGACCGACGCCGGTCCGCGACCGCCGGCCCGCTGAGCCGGACGCCCGCCGTCGCACGCGGGCCCGCCGACGACACCCGACCGACGCACGCCGGCCCGCCGACCGACGCCCACCGGCCCGACGCACGCCGGCACACCGGCCGACGCACGCCGGCACGCCGACCGGCGTCCGGCTCAGCGAACCTGAATGCCCTCCAGCACGGCGTCGACGACCCGCTCGGGCAGGGTCTGCTCGTCCAGGTCCGGATTCCACTGGAGCACCCGCTGGATCAGCATCGGCCCGGTGAGCAGCGCCATCGTCACCTCGACGTCGATGTCGGCCCGGAGCACCCCCTCGTCGATGCCGCGCCGCAGCACGTCGCGCATCAGCTGCCGCCGGGGCGAGATGATGTTCTGGTAGAGCTGGAACTGGTCCGCGCTGCGGTTCACGGCGGGCGCCAGACAGGGCATGATCTTCGCCGCGCGCGGGTCGACGTTCTTGCCGATCGCGCCGACCAGCAGCACCAGGTCGTCGCGGACGGAGTGCCCGGCCGGCTGTGCCATGACGCCCTTGAGCCGACGTAGCGCGTCCAGCAGCAGGGCGTCCTTGCCGGCCCAGCGGCGGTAGATGGTGGCCTTGCCGACCCCGGCGCGAGCGGCGATCGCCTCGATCGAGAGCGCCTCGATGGTGCTGCCCTCGGCGAGCAGGTCGAGGGTGGCCTCGATGATCGCCTCGTCGGCGCGGATGCTCCGCGGTCGCCCGGGCGACCGCCGGGCCCGACCCGGGGGAGGGAAGTTGGCCCCAAAAGACCCCCCAAAACCCCGCCCCCCCACACAGCGGGGGGCCCCCCCG
>NZ_JBEXHQ010000106.1:0-3719 GCF_040607915.1 Micromonospora sp. NPDC005215
GACGTGCTGGCCGATCCGGGCGCGTACGCCGCCGCGGCGGCGCTGCCGGACGGGGGAGCGCCGGGCGCGGACGTGCGTGCCGCGTACCGCCGACGCCACAGTGGCCGCTACGCCGCCAGCGCCGCGTCGATCGCGCTGATGAGAAGTTGCTCTGCTCCGTCGAGAGATTCGGCTGTCGGTTTTCCTCTGAGGTGGCCCAACCAGCCGTAGACGGTCATCGAGCCGCCGGCGATGCCCGGGAAGTCGCTGTCGAAACCGCCGGCGTACGTCGACGCTCTCCGGAGCAGTTCGCAGCAGCCGGAGGTCGGGGCTGCCGGTGAACCGCCAGGACTGGACGGGCACCGGGATCGACGTGGCGACCGTGCCGGCCTCGATCTGCGAGATCATCTGTCGCGCGTGCCGCCGGTAGTAGCCCGGCAGGCCCGCGTTGTTCGACCGCGCGGTGTAGGAGGCCAGGACCTGCCGGAAATTGTCAGCGGTTGGTGTCACGTCCAGCGGCAGGGTCACCTCCCGGTAGTGGGCCGTCGTCGGCCCGGCGACCGGGTAGCCGTCAGCGCGAATTTCTCCGACGCCAGGCCGAGGCCACGCACCTGACTGCGGATCGACAGGTGCAGGCCGCGCGCGAAGCCGTGGCACGTCCACGCCGTAACCGGCCAGGTAGGCGCCGGCCGCCGGCGTGATGTCGACCTTCCCGACCGACAGTTCGGTGCGGGCCGCCCCCAGTACGGAGCTGCCGACGAGGCTCTGGCCCACCAGCGACGCGGCCACGATGGACCCACCGGCGAGCAGACGGCGACGACTGACGGCCAGTCGCGGATCATGCGGTTTGTCGGCCTCGGCCGCCTGCGCCCGGAACTCCGAGGCGGTGGCGGCCCTGATGCCGCGCACCGGATGCCCGTGGGCGAGTCAGGACGCGGCGACCGCGGCGCTCGGTCCGACGTCGCGGCGGCGCAGCAGCACGGTCAGCGTCACGAGGGCGACCAGCAGCGCCGCGAGGACGTACACCGGGGCCGGGCCGAGCGGCGCGAGCAGCGCCAGCAGCGCGACGACGGGGAACGCGACGACCACCGCGCCGTGCTGCTGCCGGCGTACGTGCAGCACCCAGACGGTGAGCAGGAAGACGGCGATCGGGATGGCCACCGCGTACCCGGCGGTGCCTGCGGAGACGTGCGCGAGGTGCCGCTCGACGTCCACCGACACCCCCAGGCCGGCGCCGATCGCGGCGATCGCGGCGAAGATCAGGTAGTGGCCGTAGCCCCAGATCAGGGAGTACGGCATCCGGTCGGGCGCCTCGTTGGGCCGGTCGAAGTAGAGCCACCAGAGCGCGAACACGATGACCGCGCCGGCCGCCGCGAGCGACCAGAGGTCGTGCTCCCCGGCGTCGATCCCGGTCTGGATCGCGATCGAGATGGCCAGAACCGCCTCGCCGAGCACGATCAGGGTGAACAACCCGTACCGTTCGGCGATGTGCCGGGGGTGCCAGGGGGTCATGCCGGGGCGTTCGGCCACCGCCGGCACCAGCAGGTCGGCCACCGCCAGCAGCACGAACGTCGCGATGCCCCACCCGGCGGGCAGTGCCAGCCGCAGCAGCCAGCCGAGCTGCACCACTGTCACGCCGATCGCGTAGCGGGTCGCCGCCGCGCGGTGGCGGGGGTCGCCGGCGGCGGCTCGGGTCCAGTTCCCGACGGCGGCCAGTCGCATCACCACGTACCCGTAGGTGATGACGGCGAAGTCGCCGTCGGCGAAGGCGCGGGGCACGCCGGCCGCCAGGATCAGCGCTCCGGAGATCTGCACCAGGGTGGTGATCCGATAGACGTCGTCGTCGGTGTCGTACGCCGAGGCGAACCAGGTGAAGTTCATCCACGACCACCAGATCGCGAAGAACACCATGGCGTAGCTGGTCGCGGCGTGGCCGAGGTGGCCCTCGGCGACGTCGTGGTGCAGGCTGCTGGCCGCCTGCGCGACGGCCACCACGAAACAGAGGTCGAAGAAGAGTTCCAGCGGGGTGGCGGCGCGGTGTGGCTCGTCGCGACGACGGGGCCGCATCGGCCGGTAGAACGGCCGCACCGAACGGGAATGGGTCACCGCCGCTCCTCAGACTGGGCTCAGCGGTGCCACCGGCGGCCGTGGCTAAACCCCTCCAGCACCAGGGTCAGCCCGGCACCGACCAGCCACACGTCCTTGGCGAGCCCGGCGCCCTGCTGGGTCGGGCGGACGCTGCCGGGCTCCCGCAGTCCCGGCGTCTTCAGGTACAGCTGCACCAGGCCCACGCCGAACGCGGTCAGGCCCAACCCGACAAGGGGGGCCGGGACGAATGGCGCGAGCAGCGCGGTCCCCAGCGCGATCTCCGAGTACGACAGCAGCTTCGCGAAGCGCGGTGGGTCCAACTGGCCGAGTTGCGGCATGGCGACGACCGCCATCCCGTGCATGCCCTCCGCGGCGGCACCCTCCAGGTTCCGCTTGCCCAGACCCGAGTTGAGAAAGTACGCGCCGATGCTGAGCCGAAGCGGCAGGTGCGCGAGCTTCATGATCACTCCCCGTGTGGCCGTTGTCGAATGCGGCCCGCGTACCCGGCACCGCCCGCGATAACCCGTCCGGCCGGCTGGGCTGGCCGTGGTGGTCGCGGTAGGTTCGCCGGGGGGCCCACCGCCGAGCCCGTGGCACACCCGCCCACCCGGCGCCCGGCCCTGCCGCACACCACCAGCAGGAGGCGAAGTGAGCCAGGAAGTCCGGGGAGTCATCTCCCGCAGCAAGGGCGCGCCGGTCGAGGTGACCACCATCGTGGTGCCCGATCCCGGCCCCGGCGAGGCGATCGTCCGGATCCAGTCCTGCGGCGTCTGCCACACCGACCTGCACTACCGCGAGGGTGGCATCAACGACGACTACCCGTTCCTGCTCGGCCACGAGGCGGCGGGCATCGTCGAGCAGGTGGGCGAGGGCGTCACCGACGTCGCCCCGGGTGATTTCGTGGTCCTCAACTGGCGTGCGGTCTGCGGCGTCTGCCGCGCCTGTCGCCGGGGTCGCCCGTGGTACTGCTTCAACACCCACAACGCCACCCAGCGGATGACCCTGACCGACGGCACCGAGTTGGCCCCGGCGCTGGGCATCGGCGCGTTCGCCGAGAAGACCCTGGTGCACGCCGGGCAGTGCACGAAGGTCGACCCGGCCGCCCGACCGGCCGCCGTGGGCCTGCTCGGCTGCGGGGTGATGGCCGGGCTGGGCGCCGCGATGAACACCGGCAACGTCACCCGCGGCGACTCGGTCGCGGTGATCGGCTGCGGCGGCGTCGGAGACGCGGCGGTCGCCGGTGCGGTCCTCGCCGGCGCCACGACGATCGTCGCGGTGGACACCGACAGCCGCAAACTGGACTGGGCCCGCAGGTTCGGCGCCACGCACACCGTCAACGCCTCCGAGACCGACCCCGTCGAGGCGATCCGGGCCGCCACCGGCGGCTTCGGCGCCGATGTGGTGATCGACGCGGTGGGCCGACCGGAGACCTGGAAGCAGGCGTTCTACGCCCGGGATCTGGCCGGCACTGTCGTGCTGGTCGGCGTGCCGACCCCGCAGATGCGGATCGAGCTGCCGCTGCTGGACGTCTTCGGGCGCGGTGGCGCGCTGAAGTCCAGCTGGTACGGCGACTGCCTCCCCAGCCGGGACTTCCCGATGCTCACCGAGCTGTACCTGCAGGGCCGGCTCGACCTGGACGCGTTCGTCACCGA
>NZ_JBEXHQ010000107.1:0-3547 GCF_040607915.1 Micromonospora sp. NPDC005215
AGCCGACGCCGACCATCACCGCCACCACCACCGACGAGCCGATCGCCATCATCGGCATGGCCTGCCGTTACCCCGGCGGTGTCGACACTCCGGAGGAGCTGTGGCGGCTGGTCGCGGACGGAGTCGACGCGATCACCGAGTTCCCGGACAACCGCGGCTGGGACCTGGAGCGGCTGTACCACCCGGACCCGGACCACACCGGCACGAGCTACACCCGGCACGGCGGCTTCCTGCACGACGCCGACCGTTTCGACCCCACCTTCTTCGGGATCAGCCCGCGTGAGGCAATGGCCATCGATCCGCAGCAGCGGCTACTGCTCGAGACGGCGTGGGAGGCGATCGAGACCGCCGGGTTGAACGCCGAGCGGCTGCGCGGCACCGACACCGGGGTGTTCGCCGGAGTGATGTACCACGACTACGCGAGCCGGCTCGGCCGCGCCCCTGCCGACCTGGAGGGTTACCTCGCCACCGGCTCGACAGGCAGCGTCGCGTCCGGGCGGATCTCCTACCAGTTCGGCTTCGAAGGGCCGGCCGTTTCGGTGGACACCGCCTGCTCGTCCTCGCTGGTGGCCATCCATCTCGCCGGGCAGGCACTGCGCCAGGGCGAGTGTGGTCTCGCACTGGCCGGCGGGGTCACAGTGATGGCCTCCCCGGACATGTACATCGAGTTCAGCCGACAGCGTGGGTTGGCGCCAGACGGGCGCTGCAAATCCTTCTCCGCCGGGGCCGACGGCGCCGCCTGGTCCGAGGGTGTCGGGTTGCTGCTGCTCGAACGGCTCTCCGACGCCCAGCGCAACGGACACCCGATTCACGCTGTCATCCGCGGCACCGCGGTCAACCAGGACGGTGCCAGCAACGGCTTGACCGCACCCAACGGTCCCGCGCAGGAGCGGGTCATCCGGCAGGCGCTGGCCAACGCCGGCCTGGAGATCGGTGACGTCGACGCGATCGAGGCGCACGGCACCGGCACCACGCTGGGCGACCCCATCGAGGCCGGCGCGATCCTGCGCACCTACGGCGATCGGGATCGGCCGGTCTTCCTGGGGTCGATCAAATCCAACATCGGCCACGCGCAGGCCGCGGCCGGCGTCGCCGGCGTCATCAAGATGGTCGAGGCCCTCCGCCACGAGTCGCTCCCGCGGACCCTGCACGCGGACGATCCCAGTCCGCACGTGGACTGGACCAGCGGCACTGTGGAACTGCTCGCCTCGGCGCAGCCCTGGCCCGCCGGGGAACAGACCCGGCGCGCCGCCGTCTCCTCGTTCGGCATCAGCGGCACCAACGCCCACCTGATCCTCGAAGAGCCGCCGCGGCCCGCGCCCGCCGCCGCGACGTCCGAACCGACCGGTCCGACCAGCTGGCTGCTGTCCGCGCACACCGAGGACGGCCTACGCGACCAGGCCGGACAACTGCTGCGGCACCTCGGCGACGCGACACCGGCGGACGTGGCCGCAACGCTCGCCGGGAGGGTGCAGCACCCGTACCGCTCGGTGGCGCTCGGCGGCAGCCGGGACGAGCTGATCGCTGCGGTTCGGGCGCTCGCCGACGGCACGGACGACCCCGCTGCCATCCGCGGCGTCGTGGCGGACGGCGACGGCCTGGCCTTCCTCTTCACCGGGCAGGGTAGCCAGCGGTCGAGGATGGGCGCCGGCCTGCTGACGACCGAACCCGTCTTCGCGGCCGCGTTCGAGGAGGTGTGTGCCGCGTTCGACGGCCGGCTGGAACGGCCGCTGCGCGAGGTGATCCTTGAGGCGGACGGCGAAGACCTGCACCGAACCGACTACACCCAGCCGGCGCTGTTCGCGGTCGAGGTGGCGCTGTACCGGCTGCTGACCCACAGCGGTCTGCGCCCGAGCCACCTGGCCGGGCACTCGATCGGTGAGATCACTGCGGCACACGTGGCCGGGGTGCTCTCGCTCGACGACGCCGCCACGCTGGTCGCGGCCCGGGGTCGGCTGATGCGGGCGCTGCCGACCGGCGGCGCGATGGTCGCCGTCGGCGCCACCGAGGACGAGGTGCTCCCCCTGCTCGCCGGCCGGGAGGCCGAGGCCGGCATCGCGGCAGTGAACGGTCCGGCCTCGGTGGTGCTGTCCGGAGACGAGGACGTCGTGCTCGCCGTCGCCAGCGAGCTGCGGGCGACGGGTCACCGCACCCAGCGGCTCACCGTCAGCCACGCCTTCCACTCGCCACGGATGGAGCCGATGCTCGACGACTTTCGGCGGGAGATCGATGGACTGCACTTCGCGGCGCCCACCGTGCCCATCGTGTCCACGCTGACCGGTGAGCTCGTTGGCGTCGACGAGCTGTCGTCGCCGGACCACTGGGTACGGCACGCCCGGGGGACGGTCCGTTTCGCCGCAGCCATCGACCGCCTGAGTGACGCGGGCGTACGCCTGTTCGTCGAGGTCGGTCCGGACGCGGTGCTCGCCACCATGGCCGCCGAGATGCTCCGCGACGCCACCGCGGTGCCGGTGCTGCGCCGCGGCCGGCCGGAGAATGTGTCGCTGCTGGCGGCACTGGCCACCGCGCACACCCGCGGCGCGGCGGTCGACCCGGCCGTGTGGACCGGCGGCGGCGGACGTCCGGTGTCGCTTCCGCCGTACGCGTTCCGGCGTCGCCGTCTCTGGCTGGACGCGCCACCCGGCGCCGGTGACCCGACCGGGCTGGGTCTGGAGGCCGGCGCGCACCCGATGCTCGGCGCGGCCGTCCACCTCGCCGGCGACGGCGGCCTGGTGTTCACCGGCCGACTCTCGGTGGCGACCCATCCGTGGCTGGCCGATCACTCCGTGCGGGGCAGCATCGTGGTTCCCGGCACCGCGCTACTGGACATGGCGCTGCACGCGGCCGGGCGGGCCGGTCTCCCCTACCTGGAGGAGCTGGTCCTGGCCACGCCACTGATGATCGAACGGAACGGCGCCGTGGAGGTCCAGGTCGCGGTCGCCCTGATCGACGGCGGACGCGGCCGGATCGGCATTCACGCCCGTTTCGGCCCGGACGCCGAGTGGACCCGGCATGCCGAGGGCACGATCGGACCGGAGCCGTCCGGTGAGCCCGCGGCCGCGCTGCCCTGGCCACCGAGCGGCCCCACCGTCGACGTCGCGGACCTGCCCGATCGGGTTGCCGCGCTGGGGGTTGACTACGGGCCCGCGTTCCATGGGCTGGTCGCCGCCTGGCAGACCGAGCACGGCCCGGCGAGCGAGGCGGTGCTGCCCGACGAGGCCGGCGCGGCCCAGAGCTTCGGTGTGCACCCGGCGCTGCTGGACGCGGCGTTGCATCCGTTGGTCGCGGCCGGAGATGAGCTGCGGCTGCCGTTCACCTGGACGGGCGTGCGGCTGCACCGCTCGGGGGCCACCACCTTGCGTACCCGTTTCGTGGAGAACGAGGACGGCGTCGCGCTGGTGGCCACCGACACCGACGGCGCTCCGGTGATCTCGGTAACCGGGCTGATCACACGACCGTTCACCGGGGTGTCACCGGTGCTCTACCGGGTCGTGTGGGAGCGGGTGGTGGGTGCGGCGGCGGTCGAGGAACCCCTGATCCTCGATCT
>NZ_JBEXHQ010000108.1:0-3046 GCF_040607915.1 Micromonospora sp. NPDC005215
CAGCGAGGCGACCAAACGACCGGTAGCTCTGGGGGAGCGGCTCCCGTTTGACGGGGGCCGGCCGGTGTCGTCGTACCCGTGTTCCTCAGCAGGCCGGGTAGAGGCGGCGGGTGCCGACCCCGGCGGCGTACGCGTCCCGGTCGCTGAACCGGCAGCCGTAGTCGGGCCGCCCCACCACCGCCGGGTCCGTCACGGTGTCGCCGGCCGGGCGCTTGCCGGTGCGTACCCAGGACACCAGGTCGTCCCAGGCGGCGCCGGCCTCGGCCGGGGTGAACTCGCAGTGCTGCGTGGTCCGGATGGCCCGCTGGACCACCAGCCTGCCGCGACCGTTGCGCGCCACGTCGGTGGCGTACGCCTGCTCCATGCTGAACGGTACGAACAGGTCACCGAGGCCGTGCAGGCTCAGCACCGGCGCGGTGGGCCGACCGGCGATCCGCGGCACCTCGGTCAGTGTCGGCAGGAGCCGTTGCACGACGTTCTCCGGAGCGACCCGCTGCACTGTGGCGTTGACGTTCACCGGGCTGTTCGGGGTGTACCGGGTGAGCAGGTTGGTGGACAGCTGACCGGGCCGCTGGGCGGGGGAGTTGCCGCTCCCGGTGGGCACGCTGATCGAGAAGAGGAAGTCCTTCCACACCGCGAACGCGGCGTCGGCTCCCGGACGCGGCCCGCCCGAACGGTTCACCGTGATCGCCCGCAGTTGCCTGCCCCGCTCGGTGGTGGTGTCCGGCCCGGTGGGAGTCAGCCCGGCCAGGCCGAGCGCCACCTGGATGCGGGGCACCGCATTGGTCAGGTAGTCGGCCGGGGTGGGATGGGCCGGCACCCCGGCGAGCGCCTGCGCGACCAGGTTGTAGTCCAGGTAGAAGTCGAGCAGCGTCTGGTCACCGAGCACCCCGCACATCGGCAGCGCCCCGTCGTAGTAGCCGGGGTACTGCTCCAGCGAGCGACCGATGACGTACCCGCCCATCGACACCCCGGCCAGGTAGGTGTGGTGTGGTCGGCGAACCATCCGTCCGAAGTGGTCGGCAAGATCCCTGGTGCCCAGCACGCCGGAGCGGATGTCGAAGCCGTTGCGGTCGTACGACGACGACGCCCAGGCGTACCCCTGCGCGAGGAGACGTTCGCGCATCCCGAAGGCCGGCGGCTCCGGCGAGAGCACAGTGCCCTGACCCCGGTAACCGTGCGCCCACAGCACCAGGTTGCCGTTCCACCGGGCGGGGACCTCGATGATGTAGCCGGCGTGGCGGTGCACACCCTGGCGTACCGTCGTCGTTCTGCCGTCCACGACCAGCGGGGCCAGCGGCGGGTTCTCGATGGTGTACCCGGGAAGCGGCTGGCCGCCACTCGGGTCGCGACCTGTGGCGTTGGCCGGCGCGGCACCGGCCAGCCCGACCGCCAGGGTCAGCGTCACGGTGGCGGCGAACAGCCGGCGGAGGGTGCGAACGGGTGCGGACAGCATCACTGCTCCCCATCGGACCGATGTCGCCTTTGGGGCGACCAGGCGGGACGGTTGCCTACCTGCCGGTAGCGTCCTGAACCTAGGACCGCCGTCGACAAGTGTCAATGGCTGCGCTGATCGGCCGGTCAACCGTCGCTGGCCGGGTGCTCGTGGTTGGTCCTGGCGGGCACACCCGGTTGCCAGCGGGGGTGGGCCGGTCGGGTTGACTGGTCGGCGTGGACGAGTTGATCTGGGAGGCGGCCCGGGCGTCGCGCAACTGGCTGGACACGGCGAACGGCACCGGGCAGACCGAACTGACCTGCCGCATCCTCAAGCTGACCGAGGAGGCGGGGGAGGCGTCAGCCGCCTGGATCGGTCTGCTCGGGCAGAATCCTCGCAAAGGTGTCACCCACACCCGCGAGGACGTCGCGGCGGAGTTGGCGGACGTCGCCTTCACGGCGTTGGTGGCCATCGAGAGCCTGGGCCTGGACGCGCAGACCGTCCTGGACGCCTGCGCCGCGAAGGTACGCTCCCGCCTGACCGGCTAAAGGCGGTCGTCCAGGTTGTCTGGGTCGCGTGTCGGGTCTGGGGCGTTTGGCCAGTGACCCGGCGCACCCGTGGCCCGGAATGATGGCCGGGCCGGGGTCGTTACATACCCTGACGATCGCAGCACCACCGGCTCGCCGCCCCGCCCTACCGGGTTGGAATGCGGGCCGCGGTCCGGTCGTTACAGTCCCCACGAACGACCGCCCGGTCACCGCTTCCACGAGGGTGCCGCCGGATGGGCCGCCCCCGGAATGACCCCGGCCCCCCGGTCGTTACATCTGGACCCGGCACCACGAGCCCCCCTGGCTTGTCGGTTGCCCACCCCGAAGACTTTCTTGTTTGTGCAGCGCCGGACGAGGTGCTCTCACCCGCGCCGCCGACCCCCCGGTCAGTGGCTGGGTGTTCCTACCCCCGAAGGAGCTACCCCCATGAACACGATCATGCGTAAGAGTGTGTTGTCCGTTGCTGGTCTCGCGTTCGCCGGTGGTGTGTTCGCCGGTCCGATCGCCGCCCACGCCGCCACCCCGGTCGACGGCAAGCCCGCCACCGTCGCGGTGCAGGCCGACAAGCCTGACGTCAGCAAGCTGATCCCGCACGGCACCCAGGGCGATCAGTCGCGTATCGCTCTGAATGACGAGCAGACCGCCAACGCCAAGGCGATCATCGCCGCGACGAAGAAGGCCGGCCTGCCCGAGCGCGCCGCGGTCATCTCGATCGCGACGAGCCTGCAGGAGTCGAAGCTGGAGAACCTGGGTCACCTCGGTGACATGAACGACCACGACTCGCTGGGCCTGTTCCAGCAGCGCCCGTCCAGTGGTTGGGGTACGCCGGAGCAGATCACCGACCCGGCCTACTCGACGACCGCGTTCCTCAAGGGCCTCAAGCAGGTTGACGGTTGGCAGGACATGCCGCTGACCGAGGCCGCGCAGACCGTGCAGGTCTCCGCCTACCCGGATGCGTACGCCCAGTGGGAGCAGCAGGCCGCCGACCTGGTCGGCCAGCACTGGAACAGCTGACCCACCACACGACACCGACCGCTGGCCGGCACCCCACACCCGGGGTACC
>NZ_JBEXHQ010000109.1:0-3020 GCF_040607915.1 Micromonospora sp. NPDC005215
CCCATCGGCCGCCCCTTCACCGACAACCAACTCCTCGTCCTCGACTCCGCACTGCGCCTCGTCCCACCCGGAGTCACCGGCGAGCTGTACATCGCAGGCGCCCAACTGGCCCGCGGATACCACCGACGGGCGGCTCTAACCGGTGAACGGTTCGTCGCCAACCCCTACGGCCGCCCAGGCGAGCGCATGTACCGCAGCGGGGACCTCGCCCGATGGAACCACCACGGACACCTCGAATACCACGGCCGCACCGACCACCAGATCAAACTCCGCGGCCACCGCATCGAACTCGGCGAAATCGAAGCCGCCCTCCTGAACCACCCCCAGGTCACCACCGCAGCCGTCGTACTACGCGAAGACCAACCCGGCGATCAACGCCTGGTGGCCTACCTGACGCTCCAGCCGGATGCGCGGTTCGATGTCGAAGAGTCACACCGACACCTGGGTAGCACACTGCCCGCTTACATGGTCCCGTCGGCGATTGTTGTGTTGGCGGAGCTGCCCACGACGGTCAACGGCAAGCTTGATCGTCGTGCGCTACCCGCGCCGGACTATCGCAGTACCGGGCGGGCTCCCCGCACTCCGCACGAGGAGATCCTGTGCGACCTGTTCTCCGACGTGCTGGGCGTGCCACAGGTCAGCATCGACGACAGTTTCTTCGACCTCGGTGGGCACTCCCTGCTCGCCACCCGCCTGGTCAGCCGGATCCGCGCCACCCTCGAGGTCGAGCTACCGATCCGGCAGGTCTTCGAAACCCCCACCGTCGCCACGCTCGCCGCGACCCTCGACACCGCCGCACACGCCCGACCCCCGGTCACGTCGGTGGTTCCTCGACCCGAGCGCATTCCGCTGTCGCCAGCGCAGCAACGCCTGTGGTTCCTGCACCAGCTTCAGGGTCCCAGCACCACCTACAACATTCCGACCGCGCTGCGGCTGCGCGGGCCGCTGAACACCACCGCTCTCACCGACGCCCTGCATGACCTGGTGACCCGTCACGAGAGTCTGCGGACCGTGTTCGCCGAGGACCAGCACGGACCCCACCAGATCGTCCTGCCCGCCGACACCGCCGCGATCACCCTGAACCTGCTCCCCACCGATCCCGCCCACCTGGCCGACGAGATCGACGCCGCGACCCGGCACACCTTCGACCTCGCCACCGACCTGCCCATCCACGCAACCCTGCTGCGCCTCGCCGACGACGACCACGTCCTGATCCTGCTGCTGCACCACATCACCAGCGACGCCTGGTCCCGCCACCCCCTAGCCACCGACCTCGCCACCGCCTACACCGCCCGCATCCACCAACAACAACCCGACTGGACGCCGCTGCCCGTCCAATACGCCGACTACACCCTCTGGCAGCAGCGTCTTCTCGCGGACACCCACGAACAGCAGCTCGCGTACTGGAGCACCACCCTCGCCGACCTCCCCGAACACCTCACCCTGCCCACGGACCGGCCGCGACCGGCCACGGCCAGCGGGGCCGGCGACCGGGTCACGTTCACCATCCCGACTGACCTGCATCAGGCCATCACCACCGTCGCCCGCGGCCACAACGTCACCCCCTTCATGGTCATCCAGGCGGCGCTGGCGACTCTGCTGACCCGTCTCGGCGCCGGGACCGACATTCCCATCGGCACGCCCATCGCCGGGCGTACCGACGATGCCCTGACGTCTCTCATCGGGTTCTTCGTCAACACCCTCGTGCTGCGCACCAACACCGACGGCGACCCGACCTTCGCTGACCTCCTGCGTCGTGTCCGTGACACGGACCTCAGCGCCTACGCCCACCAAGATTTGCCCTTCGAACGACTCGTCGAGCACCTCAGCCCGACCCGAACGCTCGCCTACCACCCCCTCTTCCAAACCATGCTCACCGTGAACAACACGGACTTCCAGGCTGCCATCGACGCCGCCTCCGGACTCCCCGGTCTGGACACGGAGTTGCTCGACCTCCCGATCCACGGAGCGAAGGTGGACCTGGCGTTCGGGCTGGTCGAGCACCGGGACGCCAGCGGGGAGCCGGCGGGCATCGCGGGGGTCCTGGACTACAGCGTCGACCTGTTCGACAAGGGCACTGCCGAGTCGATAGCGGATCGTCTCGTTCGGGTGTTGGGTGTGGTGGCGGTTGATCCGGGTCGGTTGTTGAGTCGGGTGGACGTGTTGTCCGTCGCCGAACGTGAACGGGTTCTGGACTGGTCGACTGGTGCTCGGGCTGAGCAGCCGTCAGGGTGCCTGCCGGGAATGTTCGAGGCGCAGACCGCCGCCACCCCCGAGGCGGTCGCTCTGGTCGAGGACACCAAACAGATCACGTACGCGCAGTTGAACGCGGCGGCGAACCGACTCGCCCGAGTCCTGATCGCCCGTGGTGCGGGGCCGGAGACCACTGTCGCGTTGAGCATGCCGCGGGGCATCGACCTGATCACCGCCATGCTCGCCACCGTCAAGGCCGGCGCCGCGTACCTACCTATCGACCCGGACCACCCCGCCGACCGCATCCACCACATGCTCAGCGACGCGGCACCCGTGCTGCACCTGAGCACCCTCGACGAGTTCCCCGCCGACGATCAGCCCGCGCACGACATCAGCGACGCCGACCGCCGGGCACCCCTGAACCCGCAGCACCCCGTGTACTTGATCTACACCTCCGGCTCGACCGGGGCGCCCAAGGGCGCGATCATCGAGCACCGGGCGTTGGGCACCTACCTGCGTCGAGCCCGCACCGCCTACCCCGACGCGGCCGGTAGCAGTCTCCTGCACTCACCGATCGCGTTCGACCTCACCGGAACCGCACTGTGGACTCCCCTGGTCAGCGGCGGACGGGTGCACCTGGCCAGCCTCGAAGAACACGCCGCCCACGGGCAACGGCCGACCTTCATGAAGGTCACCCCGTCGCACCTGCCGATGCTCGACACCCTCTCCGAGCGGGTCTCACCCACCGGCACCCTCATCCTCGGCGGCGAACAACTCCACGCCGACGCCCTGAACACCTGGCGTGCCACCCACCCCGACACCACCAT
>NZ_JBEXHQ010000110.1:0-2597 GCF_040607915.1 Micromonospora sp. NPDC005215
AACACCTTCGCGCCACGGCGCTTGGCCTCCATCACCCACTGGAAGCCCACCGGGTGCGCCTCAGCCATGTTCGAACCCTGGATGACGATCACGTCGGAGTTCGAGAGGTCCTGCTGGAACTGGGTGGCGCCGCCGCGACCGAAGCTGGTCCCCAGACCGGGGACGGTGGCGGAGTGTCAAATGCGGGCCTGGTTCTCGATCTGGAGCGCCCCCATCGCGGTGAACAACTTCTTGATGAGGTAGTTCTCCTCGTTGTCCAGCGTCGCCCCACCCAGGCTGGCGAAACCCAGCGTCCGGTTCAGCGGTCGACCCTCGGCGTCGACGTCCTCCCAGGTCTCGTCCCGGGCGGCCAGAATGCGATCGGCGATCATGTTCATCGCCGTGTCGAGGTCGAGGTCCTCCCACTCGGTGCCGTACGGCCGGCGGTAGCGGACCGTGGTCTGCCGCAGCGGGCTGGTCACCAGGCTCCTGCTGGCCGCGCCCTTCGGACAGAGCCGACCCCGCGAGATCGGGCTGTCCGGGTCACCCTCGATCTGGCTGACCTGCCCGTCCTTGACGTACACCCGCTGACCGCAGCCGACGGCGCAGTACGGGCAGATGGACCGGGCCATCGAGTCGGCGGTGTCGGTGCGGGCGGTGAGCGCCCGGGACCCGTCGGACTCGGCCGCCGTGCCCCGGCCGAGCGGGTCGGTGCCGGTGAGCTGGCGGTAGACCGGCCAGCCCTCGATCCAGGTCCGCACCCCCATCGCCGCACCTTCCCGACTAATCACATCAAATGTGAACAGCCTGACAGTAGACGAGGCGCCGACCCGGTCGCAGCGAGATCACAAAGAGTCATGCCTTCCCCGGCCCTCTGAAGCAGGCCGGAAAAGGCATGGTGTACGGCGAGGATCAGTTGGGCTGGAGCAGGCCGACCCGGTGGTCGCCGAAGGCCCGGTAGCGGCGCCGCTCCCAGAACAGCCAGCCGATGCTGACGATCGCCAGCACGACGAAGACCAGTGAACCGGAGAACGTGTCCCACAGGGTGTGCAGGACGACGACACCCAGGAACGTGCCGAGGAACCCGAACAGCCGCCCGACGCTCGGGCTGGCCAACAGCGCCCACAGCGCGCCGGCGGTGAGCCCGGTCCACGCGGTGTGACCGGCGGGCGCGGTCAGACCACGAATGAACAGCCCGTCGGAGGGCACCCGACGACGATGCTGGGCCACCACCGTGAACAACAGCACCACCGGGACGATCAGCTTCGCCGACTCCTCGATCAGTGCCACGAACAGCATGGGCAGGGCGCCGAGGCCGCGCAGGGTGTCGTACTCCAGCGTGCCGGCGACCACAGTGCCGATCACCCCGCCGAAGAACGCCGACGTCACAAGCACCGACGCCGGCACCTGCCACCGACCGGTACGCGCCTGCGCGAACGTCAGGAACGTCAACGGCACCAGCGTCGCCCCGAGCAGGATCAGCGCCGGGACGAAGTTCGGATTCTTGGTGCTGACGAGGGTCCGCAGCACCGCCAGGTAGAGGATCAGCCCGACGACGAGCACCCCGACCCATGCCGACCGGCGCCAACGATCACCCATACCGCGCAGTCTGGCGGATCCAGGTTACGAACACTAGCCACGGCCCCGAGATCCTGACGACTCCCGCACGGACCGCGAGGGTCGGGAACGATAACTACGATCTCCGATCATGCGTCGCATAGCACCGTTCCTGGCACTCGCAGCCCTGCTGACCCTGTCCGCCTGCACCTCGAAGCCCGAGGAGACCGCGGACGTCGCCTTGACCGTCTTCCTCGACAACGAGGTGACGGTGGCGCAGAAGGGCACCGTGGAGCAGCGACTCAGATCGATGCCGAGTGTCACCGAGGTGTCCTTCGAAACCCGCGAGCAGGCGTACGAGCGTCAGAAGGCGGATCTGAAGGACCAGCCCGACCTGCTGGCGTCCCTCAAGCCGGAGCACCTGCCGGAGCTCTTCCACGCCACCGTCACCGACGCTTCGATCGCCGAGGCGGTCGAACTGGTGCTGGCTGAGGTTGACGGCGTGGAGGACGTGGTGCTCAGGATCGCGGATGTCGACCCGCTGCCATCCCGGATCGGGGTCATCGTCCGGCTGGAATCGTCGGCGACCGGCGAGCAACGAGCCGCCGTGGAGAAGGCCGTCCGGGCACTGCCGACGGCGAAGTCGATCAAGTTCGAGGACCGCGACGCCGCATACGAGCGCCTGCGCAAGCGGTGCCAGGGCAAGGGCGACCTGGCCACCCAACTCCAACCGCAGATGACGCACGAGTCGTGGCGCTTCGAGATGCCCCTGACCAGGGAGGGATCTGGCGTGTCCGAGCTGATGAAGCTCGATGGCGTCGACGGCACACCCCTGGCTCCGGTGGCGATGCTGTAGTCGTCTGCTCCGCTGTGGCCGGCGGCCGGCGGCCGGCGGCCGGCGGTGACCGTCGGTCACCTCCGTGGGGGGCGGATGCGGTAGTGAGCGGTATACCTCTGAGTCATATTTATGGGTCTTGTGACGTGTCTGTGGGTGGTTGGGCGCGTCGTTTTTGGCGCACGCCGTTGTCCTGCCTAGGTTCTGGCTTGTCGAAGGTCGGAAC
>NZ_JBEXHQ010000111.1:0-2564 GCF_040607915.1 Micromonospora sp. NPDC005215
GGTGGCGAGGAGGGGGTGGGTGGTGGGGTTGAGGCCGAGGGTGTGGGGGTTGGTGTGGGTGTGTGGTGGTGCGGTGAGCCAGTGGCGGGTGCGGGTGTAGGCGGTGGTGGGGAGGTTGGGGAGGTGGTTGCCGCCGGTGGTGTGGGTGTGGGGGGTGCCGGTGGTGTGGAGGGTGGCGAGGTTGGTGAGGAAGGTGGTGGTGGAGGGTTCGTTGCGGCGGAGGGTGCCGGTGACGGTGACCGGGGCGTTGGTGGTGGTGAGGGTGGTGGTGATGTGGGGGGTGAGGACGGGGTGGGGGCTGATTTCGAGGAAGGTGCGGTAGCCGTGGTGGTAGAGCTTTTCGATGGTGGGTTGGAGTTGGACGGGGTTGCGGAGGTTGTCGTGCCAGTAGTTGGTGGTGAGGTCGGTGGGGTGTAGGGGGTTGGTGGTGACGGTGGAGTAGTGGGGTGTGTGGTTGGGGTGGGTGGTGATGGTGCCGTGGAGGGTGGTGAGGGTGGGTTTGAGGGGGTCGATGTGGGGTGGGTGGTGGCTGGCGTAGGTGACGGGCAGGGTGGTGGCGCGGGTGGTGGTGTTCTGGTAGGTGGCGGCGAGGGCGGTGATGGCTTCGGGGGTGCCGGCGACGACGGTGCTGGTGGGGCTGTTGATGGCGGCGATGGATAGGTGGTCGCCGAAGGGTGTGATGGCGGTGAGGACGTCGTGGTGGGAGGCGGCGATGGTGAGCATGGCGCCGGTGCCGTCGAGGGTTTCGATGGTGTGGCTGCGGATGGCGATGAGGCGGGCGGCGTCGGTGAGGGTGAGGGTCCCGGCGATGTGGGCGGCGGCGATTTCGCCTTGGCTGTGGCCGATGACGGCGTCGGGTGTGACGCCGTGGTGTTGCCACAGTTTCGCCAGGGCGGTCATGACGGCGAAGAGGGTGGGTTGGATGGTGGGGGTGTCGGTGGGGATGGGGTCGGTGGTGAGGACGTCGATGAGGTCGAAGGTGATGTGTGGGGTGAGGGCGCGGTGGGCTTCGTCGAGGTGGTGAGCGAAGACGGGGTTGGTGTGGTAGAGGTCGAGGGCCATGTGGGTCCACTGGCTTCCTTGACCGGGGAACACGAACACGGTTTTGCCGGTGTGGGCGGTGCCGGTGACGAGGTGGGGGTGGGGTTGGTCGTGGTGCAGGGCGAGCAGCGCGTCGGGGTGGGTGATGGCCGCGCGGTGGGTGTGCTGGACGCGGCGCTCGAGGGTGTGGGCGATGTCGTTGGCGCGGGTGTGGGGGTGGGTGTGTAGGTAGTCGGTGAGGTGCGCGGCGTAGGCGTGTAGGGCGTCGGGGGTGTGCGCGGACAGCAACCACAGCACCGGCTCATCCGCAGGCGTGGGCTCGGCAGGCGCGGGGTCGGCCGGCGCGGGGCCGGTAGAAACGGGCGTGGGGGTGGGGGGTTCTTGGAGGATGAGGTGGGCGTTGGTGCCGCTGATCCCGAATGAGGAGATCGCGGCGCGGCGGGGGTGCTCACGGGTGGGCCAGGCCTGCGCGGTGGCGAGGAGTTCGACGTTGCCGCTGGTCCAGTCGATGTGTGGGCTGGGGGTGTCGGCGTGCAGGGTTCGTGGCAGTGTTTCGTGGCGCAGGGCTTCGACCATTTTGATGACGCCGGCGACTCCGGCGGCGGCCTGGGTGTGCCCGATGTTCGATTTGATGGACCCGAGGTAGACGGGTCGTTTCCGTTGGCCGTAGGTGTTGAGGATGGCGCCGGCTTCGATCGGGTCACCCAGGGTGGTGCCGGTGCCGTGGGCTTCGATGGCGTCGACGTCACCGATGTCCAGGCCGGCGTTGGCCAGCGCTTGGTGGATGACCCGTTCCTGAGACGGCCCGTTCGGGGCGGTGAGACCGTTGCTGGCACCGTCCTGGTTGACGGCGGTGCCCCGGATGACGGCGTGGATGCGATGACCGTTGCGTCGCGCGTCGGACAGTTTCTCCAGCACGAGCAGGCCGACGCCTTCACCCCATCCGGTGCCGTCGGCGTCGGCGGAGAACGCCCGACACCGCCCATCGGCGGAAATCGCGCGTTGACGACTGAACTCGATGAACAGACCAGGACTCGACATGATCGCCACCCCACCGGCCAGGGCGAGGGAACACTCACCCTGACGCAACGCCTGCCCCGCCAGATGGATAGCGACAAGCGACGACGAACACGCCGTGTCCACAGTGATCGCCGGCCCCTCGAAACCGAACGTGTAGGCGACCCGGCCGGTAGCGATGCTGCCCGCGCTGCCGTTGCCGATGTGCCCGTCGTAGCTCTGCGGCAGGTGCTGCAGCCGACCGCCGTAGTCGTGGTACATCAGTCCGGCGAAGACACCGACCGGGGAGCCGCGCAGGCCGGTCATGTCCAGCCCGGCGCGCTCGACGGCCTCCCAGGTGGTTTCCAGCAGCAGCCGCTGCTGCGGGTCGATGGTCACCGCCTCACGGGGGCTGATTCCGAAGAACTCCGGATCGAACAGGTCGGCGTCGTGCAGGAAACCACCGTGCCGGGTATAGGACGTGCCGGTGTGGTCCGGGTCCGGGTGGTACAGACCGTCGACGTCCC
>NZ_JBEXHQ010000112.1:0-2476 GCF_040607915.1 Micromonospora sp. NPDC005215
CCCTGCACCCGGGGTGCCGGCCAGCGGCGTTCGCGTATGGGGGTTCTTGGCTGCGCGACGCGTAGTCGGGGGTGCGGGGAGGCCGCGGCTTGGTCCGCTGTTGTTCGGAGATCTTGGACAATTTCCGTTCGCGAAAGACGGAAAGTGTCCAAGATCTCGCGGCTGGCTTCGCGTCCGCGCGGCTGGCTTCGCGTCCGCGCGGCTGGCTTCGCGTCCGCGCGACCGGCTCCGTGTTCGCGACCGGCCTCACGTCCGCGACCGGCCTCACGTCCGCGACCGGCCTCACGTCCGCGACTGGCTTCGTGTTCGCGACCGGCTTCGCGTTCGCGACTGGCTTCGTGTCCGCGACTGGCTTCGTGTCCGCGACCGGCTGCGCGTCCGCGACCGGCTTCGTGTCCGCGACTCGACCGGGGCCGAGGCGGGGAACAACGCCGGGGTCCGGCTGGTTGTGGAGGGTGTCGGTGTGACTCAGTGTCCCCGGGCCTCACCTAAATTGCCTTCGCGGAATACCGTTCGGCTGGAGCCGCGTCGTGCCACTCGCCGAGAGGCGACCTGCACACCGACACCAGCGCCGCCCCCGGCTCACCGGCCGGGGGCGGCGCTGTCTGACTGCCCCCGCTCGCGAAGATGTCTCGGTTGACCTATGTTCATGGGGTCGCTCGCGTGGGAGGGGGTGTCGGGGCATGGGTCTGCGTACCTTTATTGAGGGTTGGCCGGTCTACCGGCAGCTCACCGGCACCGATCCGCTCGGTCGGGGTGCCGCGGCCAAGTCCGCCCGCTCGGCAGAACTCACCGCCCGCACCGATGCCGCGGACTCGATGGCCCGGTCGGTCTGCCCGTACTGCGCTGTCGGTTGTGGTCAGCGGGTGTACGTCAAGGATGGCCAGGTCAGTCAGATCGAGGGTGACCCGGACAGCCCGATCTCGCGGGGTCGGCTCTGCCCGAAGGGTTCGGCCAGTAAGAGTCTGGTGACCAGTCCGTTGCGGCAGACGACGGTTCGTTACCGCCGTCCGTACTCGACGCAGTGGGAGGATCTGGACCTCGACACCGCGCTGGACATGATCGCCGACCGGATGCTCGCGGCCCGTGAGCAGACCTGGGAGGACGTCGACACGCAGGGCCGGCCACTCAACCGGACGCTGGGTTTCTCCAGTCTGGGTGGGGCGACGCTGGACAACGAGGAGAACTACCTCATCAAGAAGTTGTTCACCGCGATGGGGGCGCTCCAGATCGAGAACCAGGCTCGTATTTGACACTCCGCCACCGTCCCCGGTCTGGGGGCCAGCTTCGGTCGTGGCGGTGCGACGGATTTCCAGCAGGACATCGCCAACGCTGACGTGATCGTCATCCAGGGTTCGAACATGGCTGAGGCGCACCCGGTGGGCTTCCAGTGGGTGATGGAGGCCAAGCGCCGTGGCGCGAAGGTGTTCCACGTCGACCCGCGGTTCACCCGGACCAGTGCGGTTGCGGACGCGTACCTGCCGATCCGGGCCGGCACCGACATCGCCCTGCTGGGTGGTGTGGTGCGGTACATCCTAAACAACGAGTTGGACTTCCGTGAGTACGTGCTGTCGTACACCAACGCGGCGACGATCGTCAGCGACGAGTTCGTCGACACCGAGGACGGCGACGGGTTCTTCTCCGGGTTCGACCCGGAAACCGGCAGCTACGTGCAGGACAGCTGGCAGTACGCGGGGCAGGAGGGTTCGTCCGGCAGTGGGCACACCGCCCAGGAGCGGGACAACGCCGCGGGGCTGACGCACGAGTCGCACGGCGCGCAGGTGAGCGGGCAGACCGAGAGGGACGAGTCGTTGCAGGACCCGCGCTGCGTGTACCAGATCCTCAAGCGACACTTCTCCCGCTACACCCCGGAGATGGTGGAACGGGTCTGCGGGATCCCCCGGGAGCAGTTCCTGGAGTTGGCCGAGGCGTGGACGCGGAACTCCGGTCGGGACCGCACCGGCATGCTGATCTACTCGGTGGGGTGGACGCAGCACAGCGTGGGTGTGCAGTACATCCGTACCGGCGCGATCATCCAACTGCTGCTCGGCAACATGGGTCGCCCGGGCGGCGGAGTGATGGCTCTGCGGGGGCACGCGAGCATTCAGGGCTCGACGGACATTCCGACGTTGTTCAACCTGCTGCCCGGGTACCTGCCGATGCCGCACCACGCGGAGCACCCGAGCTTCGACGAGTGGGTGGACAGCATCCGGCACCCGGGTCAGAAGGGGTTCTGGGGCAACGCGCGGTCGTTCGCGGCCAGCCTGCTCAAGGCGTACTGGGGTGACGCGGCGACACCGGAGAACGACTTCTGTTACGGCTACCTGCCGCGGATGACCGGTGATCACGGCACCTACCAGCAGGTGCTCGACATGATCGATGGGAAGATCAAGGGGTACTTCCTGCTGGGTCAGAACCCGGCTGTCGGTTCGGCGCACGGCCGGGCGCAGCGTCTCGGCATGGCCAACCTCGACTG
>NZ_JBEXHQ010000113.1:0-2396 GCF_040607915.1 Micromonospora sp. NPDC005215
ACCGGCGCGGTCGTCGCGTCCGGCAGCACCACCCTGACCGTCCCGCTCGGCTCACGGGTCACCCAACCGGTGTCCTTCACCGCCCCCGCCACCGGCAGCCGCGTGTACCTGCAGTTGTCGACCGCGAAGTCCGGCAGCACCGTCTTCACCGACGCGGTCGAGTACCTGAACCTCAGTGGAAGCGGCGGAACCGGGCCCGCTCCCGGCACCTACCGCATCGTCAACCGCAACAGCGGCAAGCCCCTCGCCATCGCCGGCAACTCCACCGCCGACGGCGCCAAGGCGGTCCAGCAGAGCGGCACCCCCACCTGGACGATCAGCACCACGCAGGACGCCTACACCCTGCGCTACACCGCCTCCGGAAAGATGCTCGACGTCAACGGCGGCAGCAGCACGCAGGGCCTGCAACTGCAGCAGTGGTCGGCCAATGGCGGCACCAACCAGTCGTGGTACCTGCGGCCCACCGGTGACGGCTACTACACCATCGTCAGCCGCAGCAGCGGACTAGCAGCCGACGTCTCCGCCGCCTCGACCACCGACGGGGCGCAGGTCGTGCAGTGGACCGCCAACGGCGGGACCAACCAGCAGTGGCAGTTCGTAGCCTCCTGACCAGTGGCAGAGGTGAGTGTCAAGTTCGGCCGCCGGTAATGCGCTGCCGATTGTCGCGCCGACTCGGGGGCACGGTCTGTGCCTCCGAGTCGGGCGCGATCCCATCACGGACGTACCCTCTGGGCCGGGCCGGTCCCCACCGCCGACCCGACGCTGCCGCCGTACCCGGACCACGCACGCCGGTGGCCGAGACCCACCCGGCGTGGCGCGCTTGGCGTGGCACAGGTACTGGCGGCCGTCGACGAGGTCGAAGACTGGCGGGCACCAGCCGGAAGTCTCGCGGCCCCATCGCCCGGAGCCGCTGCGACCAGTGCCTCTGACCTCCCGCCTCAGGCATCAAGGATCTGCCATTCCTGGCTGGTCTCGCCGCTGACCGGTTGCTGGACCGCCCTGGCGCCGTCTGCGGTGGAGCCGCCTTCGACCCCGACACACCAGCCATTGCTCACGTTGACGAACCGGTAGTATCCGCTGGTCGTCGCCGGGACGAGATTCCACCACTGGTTACGTCCGCCGTTGTCGGCCCATTGAACGAGTGCCGCGCCCTGGCCCGAGCCACCTGGACTGTCCAGGACTTTCCCGCTTTTGACAACGGCCAGCCGGAATGAGCCATCGCTGTTGGGTAGCAGCCGCCACTGTTGGTTGGCCGCGCCAGTCCACGGCCACTGGATGACAGTTGCCCCGTCCGTGGTGGAGCCGCCGTTGACGTCCAGCACCTTTGCGCTGCGCCGGTTGGCCAGTCGAACGACGCCGCCGGCGGCCGGCAGACCTACGACGACCTGTATCTGTTGCCCGGCCGTCAACGAGATCACCCGGGCATGCGGGCCGAGCGGCGAGGGGGTGACCGTCGCGGACGTGCTGATGGATGCCATCCCGCGCCGGCTGAGGAGGGTAATCGCCTGGGTGATCGTCGAGGTGAGTGCCACGGTTACCGAGCGACCAGGAAGATCCCAGGAAAGGCTGTTGATGCGGACCTGGTTGCGTCCGCGGACCCCGGTGATGGTGCCCCTGGCGAGCTGGCTGGGCACGGCGGGCAGCAGCTCGATGACGCCGGGCCTGGTGTACACAAGCGCTTCGCTGATGACGGCCGGCAGCGTGTTGGCCGCATCGGCGTTGTAGGTCTCCAGATTCGGGTTGTGTGCTGTCATCAGCGACCGGAAGATCATGTTGTTGCCGATGATCTTCCGGAGGTTGCTGTAGACGCCGGCGCCGTCCTTCAGCCGAGCGGAGGCGAGGGCTCGATGCAGGCTGCCGTGCGCGGAGGTGTTCTCGTCACCGCACAGCGCCAGGGCCCTGAGCGCGGCGGTGACCAGCCCGGGCGCCTCCTCGGGATTGATCTCGTGCAGGGGCCACGCGCCGTACAGGTGATGGACGTGCCGATGGTTGTAGCGATCCGTGAGTCCCGGCCAGGACCATTCGGCGAGGGCGCCGCTGCCGTTGACGGTGTACGGCGGTAGCTTCGCCAGCAGGGCCGTCCAGCGCGCGACGCCTTGGCCGGCGCCCTGTTCGACACCGAGCGCGTTGGCAGCCTCGACAGCGGCCCGCAGGGCGTGTCTGCCGGCCTGGATGTCGCCGGTGGCGTTGATCGCCAGCAGGACGTTCGTGCTGGCCGGCGAGTTCTCCATCGAGAACGACGGCACGAACACCACACGGCCGGCCGAATCGGTGCGGGTCAAAAAGTCCTCGTAGAACAGCGCTAGTGCTGTGACCGGAAACGTTGGCCGGGTTGGGTGACACGCCGGTCGACGTTCCCGGTTGGGCGTTGGACGGGCTTCAGGCTGTCGGGATGG
>NZ_JBEXHQ010000114.1:0-2371 GCF_040607915.1 Micromonospora sp. NPDC005215
CACTCCATCGGCGCGACAGAGACGGTCAGCAGTGCCGCCGAGAAGGTTCAGCAGGAGATGTCGAACCTGAGCGACGAGTACAACAAGTCCGCCGACCGGCGGTTGTGCGGGTGTCACCACATCTGCTGGACGATGTCCGCCGCCTGCTCCTCCCACTGCGCGTACGCGTAGGGGAAGGCGGAGACCTGGACGGTCTGCGCGGCGGCGGTCAGCGGCAGGTCCTGCCAGCCGCCGATGTTCTTGAGTGCGCTGAAGAACGCCGAGGCGGCGTACTCCGGGTCGGTGATCTGGTCGGGCGTGCCCCAACCGGACGACGGGCGCTGCTGGAACAGCCCCTGCGAGTCGTGGTCGTTGTACGCGCCGAGGTGGCCGAGGTTGTAGAGCTTCGACTCCTGCAGCGAGGTGGCGACGCCGATCACGGCGCCCCGGTCACCGACGCCGGTCTTCTTGGCGGCGTCGACGATCGCCCGCGCGTTGGCCAACTGCGCGTCGTCGAGCGGGATGCGCGACTGTGCGCCTTCGACGCCGTGCGGGATCAGCTGGTCGCGGCTGGGCTTACCGGCCGGCGGCTTGCCGGTGGCGGAGCCGGTGGTCAGCCCCGACTCGACGGGCTGGTCCTCCTGGCGCGCCGAGGTGGCGGCCTTGCCGGTGGCCTTACCGGTGGCCAGGTCGATGGCGGCCACGGCACCCTGGTGGGGTCCGGAGGTGACCGGGGCGGCCGCCGCGGTCGGCGCGAGTGCCAGACCGCCGAGGGCGGCCACACCCACCACGCTGAGCGCGGTCTTGCGGTACGAGTCCTTGGCGATGGCGGGGAGCCATCGAGTGAAGTCGGCCTTCACGATGGTTGCCCTCTCGATCGTGCGGAGCGCTCCGGGGTGAACACTCCTCGGGAGTTGACCGCGGGAAGGGGTTTGGACTCCGGCGGTACGGGGGACACAACCGGGTTCACGTGTCGGGCATTCCGGAAATGCCCGAGCCCGGCGAAGTGCGGTCCCGGTCACGCTCGCAGAATCGGACAGGCCGGCCCAGGCGTGACGACGCCGGACGTCTGTGACAGCGGGTGCAACTGCGGAACACGCAGGAGCCTCTGCTCTGCTTCAATCGACGCGACAGTTACGGGACGTCGCAGCGCGCCCTGGGTCTACAGCCGCTGGGCCGAACCGTCCGGAAGGGAACGACATGGTCGAGGTGCCCGCTGGCGACGCGTACCTGCTGCGCCCGGTCGGGCGGGTCGCCTCGCCGTTGGCCGACCTGGCGAGCGCCCCACGGCAGGGCGACGAGGGCTCACCGGACGCCTGGCTGCTCTTCGACGCGCAGGTCGCACCGGCGCTGCGCGACCTGCGCGTCGGCGCGGAGCTGCTGGTGCTGACCTGGTTGGACCGCGCCCGGCGTGACGTGCTGGCGGTGCACCCGCGGGGCGACGAGAGCCGGCCGGAGACCGGCGTGTTCAGCACCCGCTCCCCGCACCGACCCAACCCGATCGGGCTGCACCGGGTGCGGGTGCTGGCGGTGGACGGCCTGCGTGTCCAGGTGGCCGACCTGGAGGCCCTCGACGGGACACCCGTCCTGGACGTCAAGCCGGTGCTGGGCGCGGTCGACGAGCGCTGAGCCCGCCGACCACACACCAGCGCGCCGGCAGGGCTCAGTGGCCGCGGGCCAACCACTCCTCCAGATGGGGCGCCTCCGCGCCGATCGTCGTGTCGTCACCGTGGCCGGTGTGCACGACCGTCTCCGCCGGCAGGGTGAGCAGCCGGGTCCGGATCGACCGGACGATGGTGTCGAAGTCGCTGTACGAGCGACCCGTCGCGCCCGGGCCACCGTTGAAAAGTGTGTCCCCGCTGAACACCACGCCCAGGTCCGGGGCGTGGAAGCTGCACGCGCCGGGGCTGTGCCCCGGGGTGTGCAGCACCCGCAGCGTGGTGCCGGCCACCTCGATGCCCTGCCCGTCGTGCAGCTCGCCGTGCGGCGGCAGGTGCGGGTGGACCATGTCCCAGAGGACCCGGTCGGCGGCGTGCAGCAGCACCGGCGCGCCGGTGGCCTCCGCCAGCTCCGGCGCCACCCGAACGTGGTCGTCGTGGGCGTGCGTGGCCAGGATCGCCCGGACCCGCCGATCACCCACCAGGGCGAGGATCGCGGTCACGTCGTGCGGCGCGTCCAGGACGACACACTCGCTGTCGTCGCCGATCACCCAGACGTTGTTGTCCACGTCGAACGTCTGCCCGTCCAGGGAGAACGTGCCGGCGGTGACCGCGTGGTCGACCCGGGCGGTCATCAGAACACCACCACCGAGCGGAGCACGTCGCCGTGGTGCATCCGGTCGAAGGCGGTCTCGACCTGGTCGAGCGCGATCTCCTCGGTGACGAACGCGTCC
>NZ_JBEXHQ010000115.1:0-2341 GCF_040607915.1 Micromonospora sp. NPDC005215
TGCCGCAGGCGGTACCCAGCTACGCCCGCAACGCCACGGTGACCCGCAACATCACAGTGTTCAACGACGACTTCACCAACACCTCGGTGGGCTTCACCTGGACCGCCCGCCTCGACAGCCCGACCGGCGCGGTCGTCGCGTCCGGCAGCACCACCCTGACCGTCCCGCTCGGCTCACGGGTCACCCAACCGGTGTCCTTCACCGCCCCCGCCACCGGAAGCCGCGTGTACCTGCAGCTGTCGACCACCAAGTCCGGCAGCACCACCTTCACCGACGCGGTCGAGTACCTGAACCTCGGCGGAAGCGGCGGAACCGGACCCGCTCCCGGCACCTACCGCATCGTCAACCGCAACAGCGGCAAGCCCCTCGCCATCGCCGGCAACTCCACCGCCGACGGCGCCAAGACGGTCCAGCAGAGCGGCACCCCCACCTGGACGATCAGCGCCACCCAGGACGCCTACACCCTGCGCTACACCGCCTCCGGAAAGATGCTCGACGTCAACGGCGGCAGCACCACCACGGGCCTGCAACTGCAGCAATGGTCGGCAAACGGCGGCACCAACCAGTCGTGGTACCTGCGGCCCACCGGCGACGGCTACTACACCATCGTCAGCCAGGCCAGCGGACTGGCGGCCGACGTCTACGCCGCAGCGACCAGTGACGGCGCGCAGGTCGTGCAGTGGACCGCCAACAACGGGACCAACCAACAGTGGCAGTTCGTGCGCGCCTGACCAGCGCCAGAGGTCGTTGACAAGTCCGACCGCCGGTGACCAGCTGACGATCGTTGTGATGCCTACTCGGGCGCGGGGGTTCCCGTGCCCGAGTAGGCCACGGCCCGATCTCATGCCGCCCATCTTCTTGCCGAATCGATTCGAGAATGCAGAACCGTTGTCCGTAGCCCAGACCCGACGGGCTGCGGGCGCCGGACGATATGACGCACAACCTTCAGCCTCGGAGTCGGAAGGGACTTCTGATGACAGACCTGCCCGTGAGCCGTAGGCGCCTGCTCGCCACTGCCGCGCTGACCGCCGGCTCGGCGGCCCTGATCCCGGCCGTGGGCGCCGGACGGGCCGCGGCCGTTGCGCCTCAGGTCACGCTGCCCGAGCGCGGGATCTACGACGCGACGGCGGCGTCAACCTGGACCGACGGGTTCCTCATCGGCAACGGCGAGTACGGCGCCGTCCTGTACGGAACGCCGGCCCTCGAGAAGGTGATCTTCAATCACCACCGCTTCGTGATGCCCAACGGCAGCCGGGGCGTGACCCCACCGGTAATCTCCGGGCGGCTGGCCGGCGTGCGAGACAAGGCGCTGGCCGGGAACTACGGCGGAGCCAACACGGACTTCGCGGCCGGCTGGAGCCTGCGTTGGACCCAGACCTACCACCCCGGCTTCGAGTTGCAGATCAGCACGCCCGGCATGACCACGGCCAACGGATACGCCCGCATCACCGACTTCCGGACCGGGGAGGTCACCTCCACCTGGACCGACAGCAACGGCACCTGGACTCGCCGCGCCTTCGCCTCCCGAGCCGACAACGTCGTCGTACACGAACTGACCCCGGCATCCGGCCGATCGATCGAGGCGACGCTGAGCGCCAACACATCCCTCGCGGGCGTTCCCGGCTCGGTCCGTTTCACCACCCAGGCCAGCATCATTGACGGCTCCGGCTACCTGAACCTGCGAGGCACCTACCCGTCCGGGCAGGGCGCGTTCGGCTTCGAGGGCGTCACCCGGGTCGTCGCCACCGGTGGCACGGTAGCCGCGAACGGGTCGAGCATCGTCGTCACCGCGGCAACCAGGCTCCTCCTGCTGACCAAACTCGACAGGTACGAGTCACCCACGGCCTGGGACAGCAAGCCGTTGCACGCTGCGCTGGCCGCGGTGCGCGCCGACTATGCCGAGCTGCGGACCCGGCACGTCACCCTGCACTCGGCGATGTACGACCGCTCCCGCCTGGACTTGAACGTCTCCGCCGCCGACCGGCAGCTGTCGACCACCGAGCTGATCGCCCGGCAGAACGCCAACCGCAACACCATCGATGTGGCCCTGCTGGAGCGCCTCTACGACAGCGGCCGTTACCTGTTCATCAGCTCCAGCGGCGTACTGCCGCCGCGGTTGACCGGAATCTGGGCCGGCACCTGGAATGGCGCCTGGGCCGACGATTTCACCACCGATGCCAACATCAACCTCCAGGTCGCCGGCGGCAACATTCTCGACCTCACCGATGCCATGCAGGGCTATTTCAGGGTCTTGTGTTGGATGTGTGGGTCGCCGGTGATCATCTTCCGGGGAGTTGGGGTTGGTGGCCGCCGAGGTTGAGCATGGCCAGGGCGATGAGGG
>NZ_JBEXHQ010000116.1:0-2034 GCF_040607915.1 Micromonospora sp. NPDC005215
GCGACGGTCGTCAGGTGCTCCTCGACATCCCAGGCGGGTGGCGCGGGCGGGCGGGCGCGGGCGGGCGGGCGCGAGCGGGGCGGTGGGCCGTGCAGTTGACGCATTGAGGCGGGCTGATGAGAATGGGCGACGGAGCCAGGTAGGGCCACCGGGACGAGGGCGACGACGGCGGGTCTCCGCTGTCGAGGATCGGCCGGTGAGCTTCCGCGAGTGTCCCCGTCCGCGTGACATGGACCGTCGCGCACTGTCCGCGTACCCCAGAGGGGCCGTGACGTGCCGACGGCAGCTCGCCCGCGCGGCCCATGGCCGACGCCGGGCATCCGAAGTGGAGCACGAATGTTCCGTCCCAAGGCTTTCGGCGGCGCGTTGACCGCGCTCGCCACCGTTGCGGCTGGCGTGTTCCTCGCCACCGCCGTCAGCACCAGCCCGGCCTCCGCCGCGGGCACCGGCACCGGCTATCTGCACACGAACGGCAGTCAGATCGTGGACAGCACCGGTGCCACGGTCCGGTTGACCGGCATCAACTGGTTCGGCATGGAGACCGACAACAAGACCTTCCACGGGTTGTGGTCGAGCAACCCGTGGCGGGGGCAGCTCGACACGATGGCCCGGCTGGGCTACAACACGTTGCGGGTGCCGTACTCGAACGACGCGCTGAAGGCGGGCGCGACCGCCACCGGGATCAACGACTTCGTCAACCCGGACCTGATCGGGCTCTCGCCGTTGCAGATCCTGGACAAGGTGATCGACTACGCCGGCAGCAAGGGGATGCGGATCATCCTGGACCGGCACCGGCCGACGTCGGCCGGGCAGTCGCCGCTGTGGTACACGTCGACGGTCTCCGAGGCGACCTGGATCAACGACTGGAAGATGCTCGCCCAGCGGTACGCGGGCAATCCCACGGTGATCGGCGCGGACCTGCACAACGAGCCGCACGCCGAGGGCACCAACCCGGCGGCCACCGGCGCGTGCTGGGGCTGCGGCGACACCACCCGGGACTGGCGGCTCGCCGCCGAGCGGGCCGGGAACGCCATCCTCGGCGTCCAGCCCAACTGGTTGATCTTCGTCGAGGGGGTGAGCTGCCCGAGTGGTGGCCTCTCCAACGTCTGGGACAACGACCCGAGCAACGACGAGGACTGCGGTTGGTGGGGCGGCAACCTGTCGAAGGCCGGCCAGTTCCCGGTGCGGCTGAACGTGGCCAACCGGCTTGTCTACTCGCCGCACGAGTACGCCACCTCGGTGTACCGGCAGACCTGGTTCGACGCTCCGGACTACCCGGCGAACATGCCGGCCATCTGGGACAAGTACTTCGGTTACCTCTACAAGCAGAACATCGCGCCGATCATGATGGGTGAGTTCGGTAGCACCCTGGCCGACCCGAAGGACCGGGTGTGGCTGGAGAAGTTGATGGCGTACACCGGCACCGGGGTGACCGGGATGTCCTTCACCTACTGGTCGTGGAACCCCAACTCGGGTGACACCGGCGGCATCGCGCTGGACGACTGGACGAACGTCAACACCACCAAGCAGGCGATCCTCCAGCCGTACCTGATCGCACCGTCGGGTGGCGGACCGACCGGCGGGCCCACTGGTGGGCCGACCGGCGGACCGACCGGTGGGCCGACGACCCCGCCGCCGGGTGCCTGCACGGCCACCTATCGGCAGGTGAACGCCTGGCAGGGCGGCTTCCAGGGTGAGTTGACGGTGAAGAACACCGGTTCCGCCGCGGTGAACCCGTGGTCGGTCACCTGGACCTGGCCGTCCGGGGTGACGTTGGGCAGTGGCTGGAACGCCACCGTCTCCCAGTCCGGCACGACGGTGACCGCCGCCGCGCCGGGGCACGCCCCGTCCCTGGCGGCGGGCGGGTCGGTCACCGTGGGCTTCACCGCCAACGGCACCGCCAGCGCGCCGGGTGCGGTAAAGCTCAACGGCGCCAGCTGCTGAACCACTGGGACGGCCGATGCGGTGCGCGAGCCATGGGGCGCGGCCGTGCTAAGGCCAAGCAGACAAAGGTGGCCCGGGAGTTGAAGTACC
>NZ_JBEXHQ010000117.1:0-1718 GCF_040607915.1 Micromonospora sp. NPDC005215
GGTGGGGATGTTGGCGTTCAGCCACTCGAACGGGCCGAGCTGGCCGGGGTCGTTGCCGACCTTGCCGTCCAGGTAGCGCCCGATGTACCAGAGCGCGAGGACCGGGCGCAGCTGGCGGATGGCGTCGATGTCGATCTCAGTGGTCACAGGTTGCGATCCTGGCCCGGTCCGAGGACCGGGCGCAGCCTGGTCGGCGCGTTCGCGGTCGCCGTCGGCGCGGCAGCGTTGCGATCCTCGCCCGGTCCGAGGACCGGGCGCAGCCGGCGTCCGTGATCGCCGCCGGGCTGATCGCCGACGCGTTGCGATCCTCGCCCGGTCCGAGGACCGGGCGCAGCGGTGGCGCAACGACGCGCACACCGTCACCTCGGCCGAGTTGCGATCCTCGCCCGGTCCGAGGACCGGGCGCAGCGGTTGGAGAAGGCCGCGCAGCTCGCCGACCAGATGCTGTTGCGATCCTCGCCCGGTCCGAGGACCGGGCGCAGCTCCTGTCGCACGCGAGCACCGTCGCCGAGCTGGCCCGGGTTGCGATCCTCGCCCGGTCCGAGGACCGGGCGCAGCCCGGAGGACTTCGTCGCGGGGGACGAGGACCCGCCAGGTGTTGCGATCCTCGCCCGGTCCGAGGACCGGGCGCAGCGGTACAGCGTTGCGTGCGCAACCTCGTCATCGGTGTAGTTGCGATCCTCGCCCGGTCCGAGGACCGGGCGCAGCCCCCGCCGAGCGCCGACCCGATCTCTCCGACAGCCGAGTTGCGATCCTCGCCCGGTCCGAGGACCGGGCGCAGCATGCCCGCATGAGGGAGTCGATGTTGCTGGCGACGCGGTTGCGATCCTCGCCCGGTCCGAGGACCGGGCGCAGCGCCCGCTGCGGTCGCGCCCGGCAGCGGCAGCATGATGTTGCGATCCTCGCCCGGTCCGAGGACCGGGCGCAGCGATCAGCCGATGCTCGTCGGAACGTACACCAACGAGTTGCGATCCTCGCCCGGTCCGAGGACCGGGCGCAGCCCTGGTCACCCAGACCACTCAGCACGGCGTCATCGGGTTGCGATCCTCGCCCGGTCCGAGGACCGGGCGCAGCCGGCGCACGGTGCTGCGACTCGCGCAGTACCGTCGTGTTGCGATCCTCGCCCGGTCCGAGGACCGGGCGCAGCCGGTCGTGGCGATCACGTGGATTTCGATCTCTTCGAGGTTGCGATCCTCGCCCGGTCCGAGGACCGGGCGCAGCCCGAGGAACCGCGCATCTTCCTTGTGTGCGAGGAAATGTTGCGATCCTCGCCCGGTCCGAGGACCGGGCGCAGCCTCAGCTCCGGGCACGACGCGTTCGGTCGCTACCAGTTGCGATCCTCGCCCGGTCCGAGGACCGGGCGCAGCGGCGGCCAGGCCGTTGCGGGGCTTCTCGTCCTTCTTGTTGCGATCCTCGCCCGGTCCGAGGACCGGGCGCAGCCCGCTGCTCGGGAGGGACTGGTCCACAGGTGACGACGTGTTGCGATCCTCGCCCGGTCCGAGGACCGGGCGCAGCCTCCAGGCCGGACCCGACTTCGTTGCGGTGGCCGCCGTTGCGATCCTCGCCCGGTCCGAGGACCGGGCGCAGCAGCTTGCGAACAGCCACTATTCAAGTTCGTCACTAGCTAGTGCTGTGACCGGAAATGTTGGCCGGGTTGGTCAGGCTGCTGCCTGAGCGGTGGTCTGACCCCATCGGCGTTGGCGTTCGGAGCGGATTCG
>NZ_JBEXHQ010000118.1:0-1652 GCF_040607915.1 Micromonospora sp. NPDC005215
AACGAGGCGGTGTACTCGCGCAGCATCACCGTGCCGGACTCGGGGCAGCCGCAGTCGACCTGGATCGAGTTCGGCGCCGTCAACCACCAGGCGACACTCTCCGTCGACGGCCGAGTGGTCGCCACCCAGACGACGGCGTTCACCCCCTCGAACTTCGACATCAGCGCATACGCGGCGCCCGGCACCACCCACACGATCACCGTGAACGTGAAGGGCCGCGGCGCGTTGAAGGCGTCCAACGGCCGGTACCTGGTGCCCGACGCCGCCACGTGGTCCGAGGCGGTACCGCAGGGGATCTTCGGGTCCGCGTTCCTGCGGGTGTACCCGGCGGTGTACGTCAGCGACACATTCGTGCGTCCGTCGGTGGCGAACAAGACGTTGACCTACGACGTGTCGGTGCGTAACACGTCGGGCAGTTCCCGGTCGGTGACGTTGACCGGGTCGCTGTCGTCCAACAACGGAACGGCTTTCAGCTACCCGGCACTGCCCAGCCGTACGGTCACCGTGGCGGCCCGCTCGACCGTGACCGTGACCGTCGGGCCGGTCGCGTGGAACCTCGACAGCACCTCGTACTGGTGGCCCAATGTGCCGTACCGGTCGGGGTACCGGGCGCAGTTGCACGGGCTGACGGTGCATGCCGTCACCGATGACGGGCACACCAGCGACGCCACGTCCCGGTTCGGGTTCCGGGAGGCCACCCAGAACGGTGACTACTACTACCTCAACGGCGTGCGCGTGAACTTCCGCGGCGACAACCTCCAGGGTGCCGACTACGACCGGATCAACAACGGCGGCAAGGGCGACGCGTACCACACCCTGCCCGGCTTCCTGCCCCCGTCGTCCGGCAACGGCGGCTGGCCGCAGGCGGTGGACAACTACCAGCGGCTGAACTACAACGTGGTGCGCATCCACCAGGAGCCCGGGAGCCCGTACATGTTGGATGTCGCCGACGAGATGGGCCTGATGATCATCGACGAGGTGGCGATTCGCGGCTCCCAATCCTCGCAGGAGTGGCAGAACTCCGTCGGGCGCGACAACATGGTCAACCACGCCCGTGCGCTGGTCCTGCGCGACCGCAACCACCCCGCGATCATCCGCTGGAGTCAGAACAACGAGCCGAACCAGAGCGGCCAGGATTCCGAACAGTTCGAGAAGGACCTGTACGCGGCGATGAACGGCGCCGACGGCACCCGGCCGATCATTGTCGAGGTGGGCGTCGGCGGGAATGTCAGCCTGTATCCCGGGATGACGTACGCCAACTTCGCGGTGATCCCGCACTACGTCGACGGCTTCGGCAGGTACGGGGAGGGCCTGATCACCGTGAATGGGCGGCCCGACGGCGAGGGCGAGTTTATCTGGCCGGCATGCAACAACAAGCAGGGCTTCGAGTGGTTCGCCACGGCAACCCTGGCCAAGCGCGGCAAGGGCGCCACCGACCTGCGTCCGTACACGCTGCTGTCCGCCTGGGCCAGCGTCGTGCCCGGCGTGCGGTCCACCGACTTCACCCCGGAGGAGGGCGGTCACCCCATCTACGGCGCCGACAACCTGCCCGACCCCTGGAGCAACCCGCAGATCCAGCGGGTGCAGGCGGCGTTCAACCCGGTGGCCGCGGTCGACCTCCCGTACTGGTCCGCCTCCGGCAATTCGGACTC
>NZ_JBEXHQ010000119.1:0-1643 GCF_040607915.1 Micromonospora sp. NPDC005215
AACGAGGCGGTGTACTCGCGCAGCATCACCGTGCCGGACTCGGGGCAGCCGCAGTCGACCTGGATCGAGTTCGGCGCCGTCAACCACCAGGCGACGCTCTCCGTCGACGGCCGGGTGGTAGCGACCCAGACGACGGCGTTCACCCCGTCGAACTTCGACATCAGTAGCTACGCCGCACCGGGCACCACCCACACGATCAGTGTGCAGGTGAAGGGCCGCGGTGCGTTGAGGTCGTCCGACGGCAAGTACCTGGTCCCCATAGCGGCCGACTGGTCCGAGGCGATACCGCAGGGCATCTACCGGTCCGCGTCCCTGCGGGTGTACCCGGCGGTGTACGTCAGCGACACGTTCGTCCGAACCTCGGTGGCGAACCGCACCCTCAGCTACGACGTGTCGGTGACCAACTCCTCGGCCGCGACCAGAACCGTCACCCTGAGCGGGTCGATCACGTCCGACGGCGCGGGCTCCTTCAGCTACCCGCAGTTGCCGCAGCAGACCGTGACGGTGGCGGCCCGTTCGACGGCGAAGGTCACGGTGGGCCCCGTGGCGTGGGACCTCGGCGCCACCTCGTACTGGTGGCCCAATGTGCCGTACCGGTCCGGGTACCGGGCCCAACTGCACCGCCTGGCGATCCACGCCACCGCTGACGACGGCCGCACCAGTGACGCCACGTACCGCTTCGGGTTCCGGGAGAGCACGCAGAACGGCGAGTACTACTACCTCAACGGCGTGCGGGTGAACTTCCGTGGCGACAGCCTGCAGGGCGCCGACTACGACCGGGTCAACTACGGCGGTAAGGGCGACGCGTACGACACCCTGCCCGGTTTCCTGCCGCCGTCGTCCGGCAACGGCGGCTGGCCCGCGGCGGTGGACAACTACCAGCGTCTCAACTACAACGTGGTACGCATGCACATGGAACCGGCCAGCCCGTACATGCTCGACGTGGCCGACGAGATGGGCCTGATGGTCATCGACGAGACCGCCATCCGCAGTGGTTCCCAGGACTTCGTGTCCGGACGCAACAACATGGTGGCCCACGCTCGTGCGCTGACCCTGCGCGACCGCAACCATCCGGCGATCATCCGCTGGAGCCAGATCAACGAGCCCAGCTCCAACAACAACGACTCGCAGCAGTTCCAACAGGACCTGTACACGGCGATGAACGGCAACGACGGCACCCGGCCGATCAGCATCGACGCCGGCATTGGCGCGGACTCGCCCAGCCGGTACCCGGCCATGAACTACCCCAACTTCGCCATCTTCGCGCACTACCTGGACGGCGTCGGCCGCTACGGCGAGGCCCTGAATCGCCATTCCGGGCGCCCGGACGGCGAAGGCGAGTACATCTGGCCCGCCTGCAGCACCAAGCAGGGCTTCACGTGGTTCGCCACCGCGACTGCCGCCAAGCGCGGCAAGGACGCCAGCGACCTGCGCCCGTACACGCTGCTGTCTGCCTGGGCCAGCGTGGTGCCGGGCGTGCGAACCACCGACTTCACCACGGAGGAGAACACTCGCCCGGTCTACGGCGCGGACAACCTGCCCGACCCGTGGAGCAACCCGCAGATCCAGCGGGTGCAGGCGGCGTTCAACCCGGTGGCCGCGGTCGACCTCCCGTACTGGTCCGCCTCCGGCAATTCGGACTC
>NZ_JBEXHQ010000120.1:0-1536 GCF_040607915.1 Micromonospora sp. NPDC005215
TACTTGCGTTTTAACGTTTTTGAGGTTTTTTGATTACTGGGTGTCGTGGTGCGGGGCCTCGTGGTGTGCCTTTGGGGCGGCCGGGGCCTGGGCGGGTGTTTTTCCTGGGTTGGGCTGGTGTGCCGATGATCGCGTGGAGATGAGGAAATCCGCTGCGGACGCGGGCGGGGGTGAGTCGGTGGGCTGGTTGGTGGGGTTGCCAGGGTAGGCGTCGGCCGGCGGTGTGGGATTTGGCCAGGTGTAGTTGGGTCAGGGCGGTGAGGATCAGCCAGGTCCAGCGGTCGGCTTGTTCGGGATGGCGGATGGTGGGTGCGAGCCAGCCGAGGTGGGTTTTGGCGTATTTGAAGGTGTGTTCGATGTCGAAGCGCCGCAGGTAGGCCCGCCAGCAGGTGTCTAGGTCGGCGGGTTGTCCGGTGTGCCAGAGCCACAGGGTGTGGGTGGCGCCGTTGCGTCGTGGTGGATTCTGGATGTGCACGCGGATGATGGTGGCCTCGACGATCGGGGTGCGGGGCAGGTGTTGGTAGCGTCCGCCAGCGGATTGGCCGTAGAGCGCGGGGTGCAGCCGATGCCAGGCGGTGACCTGCACGTGGCCGTAGTGCGCGTCGACGCTGTGGTGTTCGGCGTCGGGCGTGCCCCAGGTGCCGGGGTCGGTGAGGGCGAACCTGGCGCCGTGGCGGGGGGTAGGGCCCCGCTGCCCGGGTCGGCGTGGGCCGGGGTGGCGGTAGAACACCCGATCGGCGCGCAGGCGAACCAGCAGCGAGGCCCGAGGTCCTGGGGTTTCCTGCTGCCACAGCAGCCAGGACAGAGCGACCGGGTCGTAGCCGGCGTCCAGGACGAACAGCGGCGGCGCGTCGGTATGACCCAGACGGTTGACGCAGGCGCGGATCTGCTCGCCGGCCTGGGTGGCCACGTCCGCCTGCGGCGGGACCCGCACCGCCTGCAACGGCGCCGTCCACGAGTCGCGCTGCCCGGACAACTGCACCAGCCACTGATACTGCCAACCAGGAACGAACGGCCTGCCGTTGGTGTGTCGCATGCTGTGATGCACCCACCCCCGCTGCGGACTGGACTTCGCATACGGACGCGCCCACGAACTCAGATCCAGAGCGAACCACAACGGCCAGTCCTGCCGACGGTGCGCCATCACCGCGTCCTGAACCGCCTCGACGTCGATGCGCCCCCTCGACAACGCCGCATACGCCGATCCATGGCCACGCCCGAACACCGGCGCCAAACTCAACTCAGCCACCGTATGCACCCGCCCGGGAGCGCACAACACCGCGTCCACCAGCCCGAACAAGGCATCAGCCCGACGGGTGAAACACCCGTACACCCTGTTGCGGAACCACCGGAGATCCTCAACTCCCGGGGTGGCCCCCCGCGAGGACACCACCGCATCATGCACAATCACAGGCACGGCCACCGTTTCTCGTCGATTTCTTCGCAGAACCGATCTTGAAACGGTGGCCGCTTCACGTCACGCCGCCACGCCGAAGATCACCACACCCAGCGACCCAACACGTTAAAACGCAAGTA
>NZ_JBEXHQ010000121.1:0-1439 GCF_040607915.1 Micromonospora sp. NPDC005215
TAGTAGTGCTTTGTTAGGTTCTGTGGCGTTTGTTGCGGTGTAACGGCTTCACGGGTTGGTGGCAGGTGAGGCAGGCGCCGGTCCAGGTCGCGAGAAGTCGTTGCAGCTCGCGGATGACCGTGTAGAGGGTCAGGCCGGCGCAGCCGCTTTTGGGTCCAGGCGCAGTTCGGTGATGAACAGGTGCGCGGCGGTTACCAGGGTGACGTGGCGGTGCCAGCCGATGAAGGAGCGGCCTTCGAAGTGGTCCAGGCCGAGGCCGGTCTTGAGTTCGCGGTAGTCGTGTTCGATCCGCCAACGGATCTTGCCGTAGCGGATCAGGTCGGTGTGGCTGGTGGCGGCGGGCAGGCTGGACAGCCAGTACTTCACCGGTTCGGCCTGGTCGTCGGGCCACTGGGCGATGAGCCACCGTTCGGGCAGGAGGCCGTCGGGGTCGCGGGCGACGCGGTGTCCGGCCGGGCGTACTCGTAGGAAGATGAACTGGGAACTCATCGTGCCCTTCGAGCCCTCCCGCCAGGTGACCGTTTCCGTGGCGGCGCGTCCAGCGGCGCGAACGTGCTCGACCAGACTGACCGCCGTCTTCGGGTAGCGCGGGTCGGTGCGCGTCGGTGGGCGGCCCCGCCCGGACCAGACCCGCGCAACTGGCTGCACGTCTGGTTGGTGGGCGAGGGCGTCGCCTTTGACCTGCATGATGTAGTCGATGGACCGCTCGTCCAGAGCGCTGCGGAACTGGCTGTTGTCGCCGTAGCCGGCGTCGGCTGCCAGCAGCGGCGGGCGCAGCCCGTGCTCCGCCAGTTCATCGAGCATCTCCACCACCATCGACCACTTCGGCCGGTGATGCTCATCGGTAGGTATCCCGCACCGGGCCCGGCGAGCGAGCACATCAGGGCGGTCAGCCTCGTCAACAGCCTGGTCGTCCCACGACGTCGGCAAGAACAGCCGCCAATCCAGAGGGCACGACGAGGTGTCGGTAACGGCGTGGACACTCACCCCGATCTGGCAGTTCGCGACCTTGCCCAACGTGCCGGAGTACTGCCTGGCCACGCCCGGCGAACTCTTGCCGTCTTTCGGAAAACCGGTGTCATCGACCACCCACGCCACCGGCTCGACCACCTCGACCGCCCGGCGGGCCAACCGCATCCGCACCGCCGTGGTGTCCCACGTCGAGGTCGTCACGAACTGTTGCAGCCCCTGATGATCCACCCCAAGCCGATCCGCCATCGGCTGCATCGACTTCCGCCGCCCGTTCAGCAACAGCCCCCGCAGATACGTCTCGCCCTTGGCCCGCTGATCCGAGCGCACCATCGGGGTGAACACATCCACGGCGAACGCCTCAAGCCGTTGCCGCACAACCGAAAGCTCATCAGGAGTCACCGCAACATCGAACTACCCGGACGACTCCGATGACCCCACGACACGCCGACCTAACAAAGCACTACTAG
>NZ_JBEXHQ010000122.1:0-1411 GCF_040607915.1 Micromonospora sp. NPDC005215
CCCGCACCCGCCACTGGCTCACCGCACCACCACACACCCACACCAACCCCCACACCCTCGGCCTCAACCCCACCACCCACCCCCTCCTCGCCACCGTCAGCGAACTGCCACACCACCGCACCACCCTCTACACCACAGTGCTCAGCACCCAGACACAGCAGTGGATCCGCGACCACGCCCTCAACCACGTGCCGCTGCTACCCGCCACCGCGTACCTCGACCTCGCCCTCCACGCCGGGCTGCCGCACGTCGAGGACCTCACCATCCAGGCGCCCCTGGTGCTGGACCGGCCGAGGCGGCTACAGGTGACGGTGACCGAGGATGACGCGGGCACGCAGACGGTGCTGTTCCTGAGCCAGCCACAGGACGCGGACCCGGACACCCCGTGGACGTCACACGCCACCGGCACCCTGACCCGAGGCTCGACCACTCCCGCCACGGAGCAGAGCACCGAATGGCCGCCGGCCGGCGCCACCGTCGTGCCCCTCGACGACGCGTACGACCGGCTGGCCGACGCCGGTTACGACTACGGGCCGGCCTTCCGCGGGCTACGGGCGCTGTGGCGGCGCGACGGGCAGATCTTCGCCGAGGTGGCGCTGCCGGCCGAGGCCGGGACCGTGGACGGCTTCGGCCTACACCCGACCCTGCTCGACGCGGCCCTGCACCCGGTGCCGCTCGGCGCGGTCGGCGAGCTCGGGCCGGGACTGCTGCCGTTCTCCTTCCGGGGGGTGACCCTGCACGCGGTCGGCGCCACGGTCCTGCGGGTCACGCTGTCGGCCACCGGGCCGGACAGCATCACGCTCACCGCCGCGGATGCGGCCGGCGCGCCGGTGCTCACCGTCGACGAGTTGCGGCTGCGCACGGCCGACCTCACCAACCTCGGTGGCGGTGCGCCTCGGGTCCTCTACGAGTTGACCTGGGAGCGGGTGGTGGGTGCGGCGGCGGTCGGGGAGCCGTTGCTGCTGGATCTGACAGGTGACACCGTGCACAGCGCGTTGCCGCGTTTGCAGGAGGCGCTCACCGGTGACGAGCCGTTGCTGGCGCACACCCGTAACGGGGTCTCCGATCCGATCGATCCTGAGCAGGCCGCGATCTGGGGTTTGCTGCGTACCGCCCAACTCGAACACCCCGATCGACTCACGATCGTGGACAACCACGACCCCGCCAACCCGCCGCCGGCCACCGAACCGCAGGTCGCCACCCGCGACGGGCAGCACTACGCGCCGCGACTCACCCCCACCCCTACACCCATCCCCCACCAACTGCCCCTGGACCCCGAGGGCAGCATCCTCATCACCGGCGGCACCGGCACCCTGGGCGCCCTCATCGCCCGCCACCTCCACCAACGCGGCTACCACCACCTCATCCTCGCCAGCCGCCGCGGCCCCAACGCACCCCACGCCCACCACCT
>NZ_JBEXHQ010000123.1:0-1352 GCF_040607915.1 Micromonospora sp. NPDC005215
GGGTCTTGTGACGTGTCTGTGGGTGGTTGGGCGCGTCGTTTTTGGCGCACGCCGTTGTCCTGCCTAGGTTCTGGCTTGTCGAAGGTCGGAACCGGATGGGCGGGAGAACGGCGTGCGTTTTGCCAGGGTATGGGCTGGGCTGCTCGGGGTCGAGCAGGCGGTGGTCGAGGGTGTGGAGTTCGATCCGGTCGAGTCGGTGGTGGTGGCTCGGGTGCGGGTGCGTAAGGGTGCGTCGCGGCGGTGTCCGTATTGCGGGCGGCGGTGTCCGCGTTATGACGCTGGGGTGCGGCGGCGGTGGCGGGCGTTGGATTTGGGGACGGTCGGGGCGGTGGTCGAGGCTGATGCGCCGCGGGTGTCGTGTCGTGTGCATGGTGTGGTGGTCGCGGCGGTGCCGTGGGCTCGTCATGGGGCGGGGCATACGCGGGCGTTCGACGCGACGGTGGCGTGGTTGGCGGTGCACACGGCGAAGTCGGCGGTGTCGCAGTTGATGCGGATCGGGTGGCGCACGGTCGGGGCGATCGTGGCCCGGGTGTGGGCCGATACCGGTGGTCTTGAGGACCGATACGACGGGTTGCGTCGGATCGGGATCGATGAGGTCAGCTATAAGAAGGGCCACCGGTATCTGACCGTGGTGGTGGATCACGACAGCGGCCGGTTGGTGTGGGCGGCGCCGGGTAAGAGCGCCGCCACGCTGGAGGCGTTCTTCGACCTACTCGGCCCTGATCGGGCGGCGAGGATCACGCATGTGTCCGCCGACGGCGCTGACTGGATCACCACCGTGGTGCGGCGCCGCTGCCCGAACGCGGTCCGCTGCGCTGATCCGTTCCACGTCGTGGCGTGGGCCACCGACGCCGTGGATCGTGTTCGCCGCCAGGCCTGGAATGAGGCCAACGGGCGAGGAGCCGGTCGCCGTGGTGTCGCCACCGGTGCGGCCCGTCAGCTGAAGAACACCCGCTGGGCGTTGTGGAAGAACCCGGAGAACCTCACCGACGCCCAGCAGACCAAACTCGCCTGGATCGCCAAGACCCACCCCCGCCTGCACCGGGCCTGGGCGTTGAAGGAAGGCCTACGACTGGTGTTCACCCTGGCCAAGACCAGCCCAGCGGCGGCGGTCGAAGCCCTCGACCGGTGGATCGGGTGGGCCCGCCGCAGCCGTATCGATGTCTTCGTCGATCTGCAACGCCGCGTGGTGCGTCACCGCGACGCCATCGTCGCGTCCATCGAACACGGCCTGTCCAACGGCCGTATCGAGTCCGTCAACGCCAAGATCCGCCTGATCACCCGGGTGGCCTTCGGCTTTCACTCACCCGACGCCCTCATCGCCCTGGCCATGCTCAACCTCGGCGGCCACC
>NZ_JBEXHQ010000124.1:0-1330 GCF_040607915.1 Micromonospora sp. NPDC005215
GCGAGGGTGGTGATGGCGTGGTGCAGGTCGGTGGGGATGGTGAAGGTGACCCGGTCGCCGTTGCTACTGGCCGTGGCCGGTCGCGGCCGGTCGGTGGGCAGGGTGAGGTGTTCGGGGAGGTCGGCGAGGGTGGTGCTCCAGTACGCGAGTTGCTGTTCGTGGGTGTCGGCGAGCAGGTGCTGTTGCCAGAGGGTGTAGTCGGCGTATTGGACGGGCAGGGGTGTCCAGTCGGGTTGGTGTTGGTGGATGCGGGCGGTGTAGGCGGTGGCGAGGTCGGTGGCTAGGGGGTGGCGGGACCAGGCGTCGCTGGTGATGTGGTGCAGCAGGAGGATCAGGACGTGGTCGTCGTCGGCGAGGCGCAGCAGGGTTGCGTGGATGGGTAGGTCGGTGGCGAGGTCGAAGGTGTGTCGGGTGGCGGCGTTGATCTCGTCGGTCAGGTGGGTGGGGTCGGTGGGGAGCAGGTTCAGGGTGATGGTCGCGGTGTCCGGGGGCAGGACGATCTGGTGGGGTCCGTGCTGGTCCTCGGCGAAGACGGTCCGCAGGGTTTCGTGGCGGGTGACGAGGTCGTGCAGGGCTTCGGTGAGGGCGGTGGTGTTCAGCGGCCCGCGCAGCCGCAGCGCGGTCGGAATGTTGTAGGTGGTGCTGGGTCCCTGAAGCTGGTGCAGGAACCACAGGCGTTGCTGCGCCGGTGACAGCGGCACGCGTTCGGGTCGAGGAACCACCTTCGTGACCGGTGGTCGGGCATGCGCGGCGGTGTCGAGGGTCGCGGCGAGCGTGGCCACGGTCGAGGTCTCGAAGACCTGCCGGATCGGTAGTTCCACGTCAAGGGTGGCGCGGATCCGACTGACCAGGCGGGTGGCGAGCAGGGAGTGCCCCCCGAGGTCGAAGAAACTGTCGTCGATGCTGACCTGTGGGACGCCCAGCACGTCGGCGAACAGGTCGCACAGGATCTCTTCGTGGGGGGTGCGGGGGGTGCGTCCGGTGCTGCGGTATTCCGGCGCGGGTAGCGCACGGCGGTCGAGTTTGCCGTTGGTGGTGGTGGGGAGTTGGTCGAGTGTGACGATCGCCGACGGGACCATGTGTGCCGGCAGCACAGCGGCGGCGTGCTCGGTCAGCGTCGCGGTCGTGATGTCCGGCGACGCCACGACGTATCCCACCAGTCGCTGATCGCCGGGTTGGTCTTCGCGCAGTACGACGGCTGCGGTGGTGACCTGGGGGTGGCTCAGCAGAGCTGCTTCGATTTCGCCGAGTTCGATGCGGTGGCCGCGGAGTTTGATTTGGTGGTCGGTGCGGCCGTGGTATTCGAGGTGTCCGTGGTGGTTCCAGCGGG
>NZ_JBEXHQ010000125.1:0-1249 GCF_040607915.1 Micromonospora sp. NPDC005215
CTAGTGCTGTGACCGGAAATGTTGGCCGGGTTGGTCAGGCTGCTGCCTGAGCGGTGGTCTGACCCCATCGGCGTTGGCGTTCGGAGCGGATTCGGGCGCGTTCGCGGCGTTGGGCGGCGAGGATGTCGGGGTGGCGGGCGTTGGCGTTGCGCCAGCGCAGATAGTCGTGCAGGGCGTGGGTCGCGACTGGGTGGTTGGGGTGATTTGAACCGGCGACGACGAACATCCGCAGCGGTCCGAAGTGCGCCTCGATCGGGTTCGCCCACGACGAATAGGTCGGGGTGAAGCACAGCTCTACCCGGTTGCGGGCGGCCCAGATCCGGATCTTCTTGCCTTTGTGCGCGGACAGGTTGTCCAGGATGACGTAGACGGGTGCCCCGTCCGGTCGGGCAGCCCGGATCGTTTTGAGCGCGGCGAGGGTGTTGCCCGCGGACTTGCGTCGGCGTACGACGCCCCACAGCGTGTCGTCACCGACGCTGTAGCAGGCGTGCAACTGCCGCACGCCGTGCAGCTTGTGATAGTTGCCCGGCAGCCGGTCCGGATGCCCGGCCGCGGTCCAGGACGCGCCGGCGTGCGGGCGGATGGTCAACGGCCCGAACTCGTCGAACGCAAAGACCCGGTCTGGGAAGGTGTTCGTCACTTCCTCGATCCGGGCGAGCTTCGTCTCGGCGTTGGGGTCGTTGGTCTCCTTCCAGGTCTTGGTCCGCTGAAAGGTGATGTCGTGCTGGTGCAGGAACTCCCGCAGTCGTTCCCGACCCACCTGCACGCGACGCGGGCCGTGGTTGTGAGCCAGGTAGCCGGCGAGCTTGCGCAGACTCCACCGGGTGAACGGCTGATCGAGCGTCTGCGGTCGTGTGGTGGCCGTCGCGACGATGAACGCTTCGTCGTCTTCACTGATCCGGCGGGGACGGCCACCCGCCCATCGAGGGTCCAGGCAGGCCAGACCCATCTCGTTGAACCGGTGGATCACCTCACGGATCGCGTCCTCGTCGCCCTGAACCAGGCGGGCGATCGCCGCGACGGTGTTTCCGCTGGCCGAAGCCATAATGACCATCGCCCGCCGCAACCGGATCGGTGACCCAGTCCCACGCCGCACAATCTGCTGCAATCGCCGGCCCTCGTCATCACTGAGCCGGCGAGCCCGAACAGGTTCCGCCATCCCGACAGCCTGAAGCCCGTCCAACGCCCAACCGGGAACGTCGACCGGCGTGTCACCCAACCCGGCCAACGTTTCCGGTCACAGCACTAG
>NZ_JBEXHQ010000126.1:0-1157 GCF_040607915.1 Micromonospora sp. NPDC005215
CTGATGCCGAACAGGTCGTTGGCCGAGTCACCGGTCACCAGACCCTCGAAACCGAAGTGGTACGGCAACCACACCTGATGAATGATCCGACCGTCGACCCGCAGCGGAGTGAGCCGGTCGGTCACCAGCACCTTCGCCTCAATCGCCGCACGAGCGGTCACCAGATGCGCCCAACCCAGATGGGTCAGCCCACGCTCGACCGCCAACTCCGGCGACACCTCGACGAACATCTCCGGTTGCAACTCGGCCAACGTCCGCACCGTCCGACTCATCCCACCCGCGGTGTGATGCTCGGTGAGCCGGCTGACAGTGAACACATACGGGAACACCTGGCTGTACGGTTCCGGTGGGCTCGGGTTGAGCGTGTTGATCGGGTGCGTGTAGACCTTCCGGGTCGGGTTGGCCTGCTGCCGGTAGAGCGGGTTACGCACCGGCGACTCCACCGGCTCGTAGTGCGTGGGCAGCGGCCCGTCCAGCACGCCGGTGGGCGCGTACAGCCAACCCTTGCCGTCGCCCTGGAGGATGAACGGGTCGTCGCCGGCGATGCCCGCCACGCCCGAGGCGTCAGTGGCCGGTCGGTACGACGGCGGTTTGGTCTTCTCGAAGTCCGGCACGTCGTAGCCGGTCCACTCGCCCTTCTCCGCGTCCCACCAGACGTAGCGTTTGCGCTCACTCCACGGGTTGCCGTCCAGGTCGGCGGAGGCACGGTTGTAGAGGATGCGCCGGTTCGCCGGCCACGCCCACCCCCACTCCGGGGCCACCAGGGACTGCTCCGCACCGGGTTTGCGGCGGGCGGCCTGGTTGACGCCGTCGGCGTACACGCCGGTGTAGATCCAGCAACCGCCGGCGGTCGAGCCGTCGTCCTTCATCTCGGTGAAGGACGCCAGGGGTCGGCCGGTCGCCACGTCGTACCCGTTGATCTCGTAGAGCACCGACTCGGCGCTCGGCTCCGCGTGCGGACCGTGCGTGGGGTAGTTCCAGTTCAGATCGAGCAGCGCGCGGTCGCGCGGCCGGGTCGACGATGCCAGCCGTTCGCGGATGATCCGCCCGAGGTGGTAGAAAAACCACAGCTCGGAACGGGCGTCGCCCGGCGGCTCGACGGCCTTCTCCCGCCACTGCAACAGCCGCTGCGTCTGGGTGAACGTGCCCTCCTTCTC
>NZ_JBEXHQ010000127.1:0-1157 GCF_040607915.1 Micromonospora sp. NPDC005215
GAGAAGGAGGGCACGTTCACCCAGACGCAGCGGCTGTTGCAGTGGCGGGAGAAGGCCGTCGAGCCGCCGGGCGACGCCCGTTCCGAGCTGTGGTTCTTCTACCACCTCGGGCGCAAGCTGCGGGAGAAGCTGGCCGGCTCGGAGCTGCCGCGCGACCGGGCGCTGCTCGACCTCACCTGGGACTACCCCACGCACGGTCCGCACGCGGAGCCGAGCGCCGAGTCGGTCCTGCGCGAGATCAACGGGTACGACGTGGCGAGCGGCCGCCCGCTGTCCAGCTTCGCCGAGGCCCGCGCGGACGGTTCCACAGCGATCGGCTGCTGGATCTACACCGGGGTGTACGCCGACGGTGTCAACCAGGCGGCGCGGCGCAAGTCCCGACACGAGCAGGACTGGGTGGCCGCCGAGTGGGGGTGGGCGTGGCCGGCGAACCGGCGGATCCTCTACAACCGTGCCTCCGCCGATCCGGACGGCAACCCGTGGAGTGAGCGCAAACGCTACGTCTGGTGGGACGCGGAGAAGGGCGAGTGGACCGGCTACGACGTGCCGGACTTCGAGAAGACCAAACCGCCGTCGTACCGGCCGCCACCCGGCGCGTCCGGGACGGAGGGCATCGCCGGTGACGACCCGTTCGTCATGCAGGGTGACGGCAAGGGTTGGCTGTACGCGCCCACCGGCGTGCTGGACGGGCCGCTGCCCACGCATTACGAGCCGGTGGAGTCGCCGGTGCGTAACCCGCTCTACCGGCAGCAGGCCAACCCCACCCGCAAGATGTACGCGCATCCGGTGAACTCGGTGAACCCGAGCCCGCCGGAGGAGCACAGTCAGGTGTTCCCGTACGTGTTCACTGTCAGCCGGCTTACCGAGCATCACACCGCGGGTGGGATGAGCCGGACGGTGCGGACGTTGGCCGAGTTGCAACCGGAGATGTTCGTCGAGGTGTCGACGGAGTTGGCGGTCGAGCGTGGGCTGACTCATCTGGGTTGGGCGCATCTGGTGACCGCTCGTGCGGCGATTGAGGCGAAGGTGCTGGTGACCGACCGGCTCACCCCGTTGCGGGTGGACGGTCGGATCATTCATCAGGTGTGGTTGCCGTACCACTTCGGTTTCGAGGGTCTGGTGACCGGTGACTCGGCCAACGACCTGTTCGGCATCAG
>NZ_JBEXHQ010000128.1:0-1112 GCF_040607915.1 Micromonospora sp. NPDC005215
CAGTCGAGGTTGGCCATGCCGAGACGCTGCGCCCGGCCGTGCGCCGAACCGACAGCCGGGTTCTGACCCAGCAGGAAGTACCCCTTGATCTTCCCGTCGATCATGTCGAGCACCTGCTGGTAGGTGCCGTGGTCACCGGTCATCCGCGGCAGGTAGCCGTAGCAGTAGTCGTTCTCCGCGGTGGCGGCGTCGCCCCAGTACGCCTTGAGCAGGTTGACGCCGTAGGTGCGCGCGTTGCCCCAGAAGCCCTTCTGCCCGGGGTGCGCGATGCTGTCCACCCACTTGTCCAGGGTCGGGTGCTCCGCGTGGTGTGGCATCGGCAGGTAGCCCGGAAGCAGGTTGAACAGCGTCGGGATGTCCGTCGAGCCCTGGATGCTGGCATGCCCGCGCAGGGCCATGACCCCGCCGCCCGGGCGGCCCATGTTGCCGAGCAGCAGTTGGATGATCGCGCCGGTACGGATGTACTGCACGCCGACGCTGTGCTGCGTCCACCCCACCGAGTAGACGAGCATGCCGGTGCGGTCCCGGCCGGAGTTCTCCGCCCACGCCTGGGCCAGTTCGAGGAACTTGGCCTGCGGGATGCCGCAGACCCGTTCCACCATCTCCGGGGTGTAGCGGGCGTAGTGCCGCTTGACGATCTGGTAGACGCAGCGCGGGTCCTGCAACGTCTCGTCGCGTTGGGTCTGGCCGCCGACCGGCGCGCCGTGCGACTCGTTCTCCAGCCCGGCCGCGGTTTCCCGCTGCGTCTCGCTGTCGCGGGTCGTCTGGGCCTGGCTGTGGCCCTCGTACCGCCAACTGGCCTGGTCGTAGGTGGCGTTGTCGTCGTTGAAGCCGGAGAAGAGCCCGTGCATGTCCTCGGTGTCGACGAACTCGTCGGTCACGATCGTCGCGGCGTTGGTGTAGGCGACGACGTACTCCCGGAAGTCCAGTTCGTTGTTCAGGATGTAGCGGATCACCCCGCCGAGCAGGGCGATGTCGGTGCCCGCCCGGATCGGCAGGTACGAGTCGGCAAGCGCGCTGGTCCGGGTGAACCGCGGGTCGACGTGGAACACCTTCGCGCCACGGCGCTTGGCCTCCATCACCCACTGGAAGCCCACCGGGTGCGCCTCAGC
>NZ_JBEXHQ010000129.1:0-1086 GCF_040607915.1 Micromonospora sp. NPDC005215
GGCGGTCTCAGTCGGTGGTTGCAACGCCGAGGAGTTGGGCCATTCTTTCAGCTGGGGTGTCGATGTTGAGGGTCTTGCGGGGTCTTGCGTTGAGTTGATCGGCGACGGCGTTGAGGTCGGCTTGGGTGATGGTGCGGAAGTTGGTGCGGCCTTTGGGGAAGTACTGGCGTAGCAGGCCGTTGGTGTTTTCGTTGGTGCCGCGTTGCCAGGGGCTGTGGGGGTCGCAGAAGTAGACCGGGCAGCCGGTGGCGATGCTGAACTGGGTGTGGCGGGCCATTTCGGTGCCTTGGTCCCAGGTCAGTGAGGCCCGTAGTCGTCGGGGTAGCCAGCTCATGGCAGTGGCCAGGTGCGCGGCGACGTGTTCGGAGAGTTTGCCCTCGGGCAGGCTGACGAGGATCACGAAGCGGGTGTGCCGCTCGACCAGAGTGGCGATGGCCGATCCGCCGTCTGGATCGCGGCCGCCTTCGAGGAGGTCACCTTCCCAGTGCCCAGGCACGGCCCGGTCGGTGACCTCGGCGGGTCGGGCACTGATGTTCAACCCAAGCCAGGGCCGCTGCGATCGGATTGCTCCGGCGGCGCGGGCGCGTGGGCGTCGGGCAGCCCGACCCGAGCGCAACGCGACCTGTCGGGTCAACTCTGCCCGCAAGTTACCTCGGGCTTGCAGATAGATCGCCTGATAGATCGTCTCGTGCGACACCCACCGCTCCGGCGAATCGGGATAGTCACGCCGCAACCGCAGAGCGATCTGCTGCGGCGACCACCGCTGCCGCAACAGATCGATCACCAACCGGCGAAGCGGCCCGTCGACGGCCAGCCTGCCAGGCCGCTTCGCCCGCCGGTGACGCAGCCACGCCGCCCAGTCCGCCTCTGACGGCCGATACACCTGCCCATACCGCTCGAACCGGCCAAGCTCCCGACTTACCGTCGACGGCGCCCGCCCCAACCGCCGAGCGATCTCCCGCACTGACAGCTTCGCTGCCCGACCCAAACCAATCTCTTCACGTTCTGCCGCTGACAACCGTCCAGCCACCACAACCACCTCCATCACCATCAACGAAGGTGTTGCAACCAGCGGTTGACCCCAAG
>NZ_JBEXHQ010000130.1:0-1013 GCF_040607915.1 Micromonospora sp. NPDC005215
ATCTGGTAGGAGGCGGTGTTGGGGTCGGCGGAGTCGGCGATCGTGACGGTGGTGCCGTTGTCCCGGTAACCGACGACGCTGATGTAGTGCCCGCCCTCATAGGAGTGCACACCGCCGTTGGTGTCGGTGCTGGTGCCGGCGATGTTCGCGACCACGGCCCGCCCGTCGTCGACGGTCTTCACGACGTCGGCGCGCAGCCGGTCGGTCTGCTTGTCATCGGCGTTGGGGTTGCTGATCTCCACGCTGTGGTAGGCGTCGTTCTTACCGGTCTCCTTGTTCAGCACCGGCGTGATGTCGTTGATCGAGTTCGTGCCGGCCTCGGTGGTGCCCATCTCCTTGGCCATGTCATCAACGTTGATGTTCTTACCCTGCACGGACAAGGCGTTACGGGTCGCGGCCGGGCCACAGTAGTAGAAGTTCGGCTGCGCCTCGTAGCGCACACCCAACTCCCGCTCACCCGACGGCTTACGGTCGGACTGGGTCTGCGAGGTCGGCTTGGCGTCCGACATCGCGTATGCGGCGGTGACGGGTCCGGCGATGGCACCACCGGTGAACGCGAGCCCAGCAGCGGTCAGAGCAGTCTTACGAATCAGATCGGTACGCATGATGGCGTGCTCCTCTGCATCGGGGAAACCCACACAGCACTCAACAAGGGGGGTGCGCGGCCATGCGGGGAAGCTCAAGGGGATCAGCCCGGCAGCCCTGCGGGCTCCTGCTCGGGGGTATCCCGGAAGGTGGTGCAACGGTCCGGGGCAGCGAATCATTCCGCCAGCGTTTCTTCCGAACCAGGCCGGCCGGCGGTGCTCGGCCGTGCGGGGAAGGTAACCGCGGCGACCGGCCGGGTGTTCCCCGGGGGCCGACGGCCACGGGGATGTGACCGTGGTGAGCTGGCGGGTGTTCCCCGGGGGGGCCGACGGTCACGGGGTGGTGACCGCGGTGACCTGGGGGTTGCCGCACGCCACGACCCGAGGTCGCGGCGGCATGCCAGGTATAACGACCCCGCCCCACCCACG